>JAHEYF010000066.1:4971-27588 GCA_023251755.1 Bacteroidota bacterium | reverse complement strand
AAATCCCTTCCCGGCTTTGCTCGTCCATGCAATGGGGGCTGTTGCTGATACCGGCGTGGCTCACAAAAATGTTTTCGTTTTCCCAATACAGGGGCATTTGTTTGAACCAGTCCATGTCGGCCTTCACATCCCTTTCTTTTAACTGGTATTGCCACAGCACCTTTTTCCCGAAGCGTTCGTACCAATTGCCGCTGTTGTGGTCAAAGTATTCAATGGCCAGTCCTTCGTGGTTGCCTTTTAAAAAAACAATGTTGCTGTGTTTTTGCTGCAATTCGCGGGCCAGCTGAATGGTTTCGGGAACATAGTTGCCCCGGTCAATTAAATCGCCCAGCTGAATGAGTACTTCATGCTCAGGTTCCCAGTACTGCAGCAGGCTACGGAAAGTATGGTAACAACCATGTACGTCGCCGATAATAAAAAGATTCATTGATACGAAAATAACAAATCCTCCCGGTTTATAGATGTTTCAGCCAAAAGAAGATTTGGGCATAAATTGGAATTTCACCGGTTTAATGGTTAATAAAGTTTAAAAACCTGAAAAGTTTGACAGCGAAAAATTTCATCGTTTAATAGTTCAATCGTTTAGTAGTTCATTCGTTTAATAGTTGCGGAACGATTAAACGAATAAACAAGAGAACGATTAAACTATTAAACGGATAAACAAAAGAACTGAATAATGGTTTCAGAAATGAAGGTCGTTTCGGTTTTGGTTAAACCATTGTAGAGCGGTAAACGAAGCAGACAATCTTCATATCTTTCTGAATTGGGCAAGGCGGAGCCTTTATAACTGTTTTTAAAAAACGGACTTTTATGCAGGGCCAGGTAATGCGAATGGGCGCTAATACCTTGTTGTTGCAGGTACTTTGTAAGCCGGGTCCGTGTATCCGCATCTTTTAAAATGATGTAAAAAATATGGGCATTGTGCTGGGCATAGTCCGGTACAAAATTTAACTGAATAAAATTTTTATCCTGCAAAGGTTTTAACAGTGCATAATACGTAGTCCATATTTCTTTTCTTTTGTTTTGGATATCATTCAGTGATTCCAACTGAGCCCACAGGAAGGCCCCGGTAATTTCTGAAGGGGTGTAGGAAGAGCCAATGTCAACCCATTCGTACTTATTGGTTTCTCCACGGTTAAAAGCCGAACGGTTGGTGCCTTTGTGAAATACAAACTCCGCCCTTTTTTCAAAACCTTTGTCGTTGATCACCAGCATACCCCCTTCTCCCGAAGTAATATTTTTTGTTCCGTGAAAAGAAAAGGTGCCCATATTGCCCAATGAACCCAATGCTTTTCCTTTATAAAAGGCATCAATACACTGGGCCGCATCTTCAATCAGGTAAATTCCATACTTTTTACTCAGGGCAAGCAGAGCCTCCATGTTGCACGCCACACCCGCATAATGAACTGGAACAATGGCTTTTGTTTTTGGGCTAATTAAACTTTCTAAACTCTCCGTACTGATGTTTGGTGTTAAAGCTTCGCTATCGGCAAAAACAATCTTTGCACCCCTTAATAAAAAAGCATTTACCGTGGAAGTGAATGTGTAAGAAGGCACAATGATTTCATCACCGGACTTAATATCTAATAATATAGCCGACATTTCCAGGGCGTCGGTACAGGAGGAGGTGAAAAATGCTTTTCGGAAACCATAGTTTTGCTCAAAAAACAACTGGCATTTGCGGATAAAGTCCCCTTCACCGCTTAGTTGCCCTTTTTTCAGTGCTTCCTGAATGTAGGTCAATTCGTTCCCTGTAACAAAGGACTTGTTAAAAGGTATTTGTTTTTGAGCGTAAATCATTTTATACTTGCGTCTTGAAATATACAGAATAAAATTAAACGTTTGTAGGATTTCTACTGAACTAAAAATTAGTGCCGTCTATATTGTTTTTTGATAGACCAATTCATTATGCGAAATACCTTTTTTAAAGAACCGATAATAGCTGTTGCGGTGCTGCTAACATTTTTTGCTGTTTTTAAACTGTTACGAAACCCGGTGGTATACGAGGCTACCTTAGGAATGATTTCGCACAATTATGAAAGAAGCGGGACGAGGGAAAATTTCAGCATAGATGATGTAAACAAGCCTTATGTTTCTTTTGATAAGGAAACGATTAATCATTGGGATGCTGAATTGTACAAGGACATTCGCGATGATTTTTATGAGGTGAAAAACCCCCTGTTAAAGGAAAAACCGGCTTTTTACCCCCTGTTCCCCCTTGTGTGGAAATTGTCCTGCATCGATTCGAGGTACATTGTTGTTTTTAATTATGCTTTGTTTATAGCCGGCTTGCTGATCCTGCTGCGACTGCTTGTGCCAGAGCCGCCCAACAGACTGTTGTATTGTTTTATTGCCACACTGGTACCCACTGCGGTTACTTTTTACCTGCCTTATGCCGAGTCGCTGTTTGTATTGACCTTTGCAGTAGCGGTGCTGGGGATTTTTAAAAACAAGTACTGGGTGTATTTTACAGGGGCTTTTTTATTTTGCACCACCCGCCCCGCCGCTTTAATTTTTATCACAGCCCTGCTGGCCACCGACCTTGTTTATTTTATTATGCAGGGAAATGCAAAACATTTTATCAAAGAGTTTCTCAGTAAAATGCTGCCCTGTGTTTTGGGTTACGCAGTGGTAACGGTTGTGCAGTTCCTCTACACCGGTTCATGGACGGCTTATTTTGATGCCCTGGCTTATTGGCCTACTGAATCGGGTTTGTTTAACACCATCATCGACTGGTCGGTTGAAGGTTTTGGTATGACTGTGTTTGCTGTTTTTTTTGTCTGCTTACCGGCTTTAATTTATTTGTTGCTGTGGGGACTGAAAAGTTTGGGTCGTATCAACAAACAGGAAAAAAAGTCTGTTTTTGGAGAAGACGTGGCCTGGAAAAAAGAATACCTGTTTCATCTTTCTTTAGCTTTTATAGCGGGAAACCTCCTGTATACTTTTTTTACAAGCGGCAATGCAATCAATGGTTTTTCGAGGTACACCATGGCTGTTCCGTTTTTTTACATCGTGTTGTTCCTCGTTCCCGACCGTATTCAAAAAGCTTCCCTGCTTTTAAAAAGCACTGCGTTTATGGCCTGCCTGGTTGGAATGACCTGGTTTTTGAGTTTTGTCATATATGGGGGCGACCGCTTCCGTTTCGAGTACACCGGCCTCTTGCTGTTTGTTTTATTAGGCGCCTTTGTATTGTTTGAATCTTATTTACCGGCTAAATTAAAATGGCCGCTTCTTATTGTATTGGCTGTTCCCTGTATAGTCTGGCAAACCTACCTCTTCAATATGTTTTTATCCAATGCGTGGATATTTACGTAGTGTGTTAAGTGAGAGAGTGAGAAAGAAGATATTGGTAACGAGTAAATACTGCTTGAAATAAGAAGCCAAAAGTAAAAAGCCATGCTTCGGCTTCGCTCAGCATCCGATAGCCAAAAAGCGATTCCGGTAACGAGTAGATGCTCTGCGTGACAAAAAAACTATGGGAAAATCACCCTTTCAGGATAACCCTTCCAGGTAGCGTTATAATGGGTGGTAATCTTTGCCTGGCATCGTAGCTGTTATAGGCGGCTAAAATAAAGCAGGGGCATAGCGGCAAAAGAATTTGCAAGGCTGAGGGGCTGGGTATGCGGGGTGGTTTTCAGATGGAGGGCAATTTACGGAAAAGAAGTGAGAAAGTTAGAGAGTGAGAAAGAGAGTGAGAGGGGAAGTGAGAGGGGCTGGGTTCAAAAAAAAAGCCCCTGGTTTTTTCAGAGGCGATTACGTTTAGTGGAAGGGAAAACTAAGCTGCTTTTTTGTGCTTAACTTTTTTTAAAGCTTGTTTACGTTTGTATTCCTCGATAAACTCACCGAGTTCTTTTCTTTCCTTTTCTGTCATCCTTACAGGTGAAACATAAAGGTCGATTTCTCTTGGTTCTGGTTTTAGTTTCATATTTTTCTTGTTTTAAAATACTGATTAATTAATTTTTCTGCCGAATAATCATTGATGACCATTCTTTACGCATCTTACTTCATGTTTATGGAAAATTTTCCAAACGGCTAATATTTCATCGTCTAAAATATCCATTGAGCATTTATTCTTTAGCCGGATAAATTTTAACGTTTTTAAGCATGCGACTGATACGGATGAGTTTCATTAATAAGTCAAAACGTTCAGTATAAGAAGTTTGAGAACGTATTTTGGCGCGCTCTTCGGGTGATAATATGAACAATCCCTTTCTACCCATCAATTCATTAATTTGATTTGTTTAATTCAAAAATAAACAAAGGAATAAGCCATAAAACGATTCCGGTAAGGATTCGATCCTCAGCGGAACTCAGCGTTTTTAATCTGCGCTTCTCTGCGGGAAATAAAAAAGCCCTTTTCTTTTTATTTCACAAACTCCACGCTGATGTCGTCAACATAAAATTCTTCTTTGCTTAAGTTCCAGGGAAAAATGCTGATGATGTTGTTGGGGTTGTTGGCCCCCGGAATGTGGGTGATCCCCCATTCAATGTTCACCTCGGTCCATTTGCCGGCTTCTTTCACAAATTCATCAATGGGTTTGGCGGCCCAGAATAAATTTTTATGGTTGGGGTCGTCAATTGAAATCACAAATTTGCCTTCTGCTTTTGTGCTTTTAATATAACACCAGAGCTTGTATTTTACTTTGCGCAATGGGGAAGGGTCTACTTCCTTTAATTTGAGTTTTAAAGTCTGCCCGTAAATATTACCGGAGTCTAAGCGCTCGGAAAGATTGCCCGAATGAACAGGCTGCTTAACGAGGTAGATGTCTTTCACCCATCCTTTTACGGATTCAAAATCATTGTAATACATCAATCCGTGTTGTTTGTTTTGTTTGTTTTGGCAGGCGCTTAGTGTAAAAATAAACAAGGTTGCTAAAAACACCTGAGCGGTAGTGTTGCGGTTCATAATGGTTGTTCGTGGTTTGGTTAATGAATTGCTTTTTGTTGTTGTGTTTGTTGTTCCTGTAGTTGTTTTCCTGAAATTGTTTCTGCAATAAAATAATGTGAGCTGGTGTTGACGGATAAAAAAATACGGGCAATGTATTCGCCTATTAAGCCTACACTCATCAGCATTAATCCTCCGAAAAAGATAAGTAATAAAATTACTGAAATCCATCCTTCAACTCTTTGCTGGGAGTATAAATATTCGGCCAGGTAAGCAAGCCCCACTAAAAAAGAAATAAAGGCAGATGAAAAGCCGGTGATGGTGAGTACCCGCAAAGGGTAAACGGAATAGGTGGCGTGACTGATAAAAATGGACAAGGATTTTTTAAAGCTGAAATTACTTTTTCCGGCCACCCGTTCGTGGTGTTTCACTTCAAGCTGGCCGATGTTTGAAGTTACTTTTAAAATCATGGCGTCAATATAAGGGTCGGCCCCTTTAAACTTTAGTATTTCTGTAGCCACTTCTTTCTTCATTATTTTAAAGGGCGAAAGGTAAAGTCCTTTGGGTTTGTTTAATAATTTTTCGGAGAGTTTTCCGTTCAGCCAGCTCCCGAAATTTTTCCATATTTTTTGTTTTTTTAAAAAGTACGAAGCAAAACATACATCGTAATTGCCTTTTACACATTCCCCGTATAGCGTATGTATATCGCCCGGCTGATGCTGCAGGTCATCGTCCATGATGACTATAAAACTACCTTTCGCAGCATTTAAACCGGCCATAATTGCGCAATTTTGTCCGGTGTTTTTTCTGAGCGAAATTCCAATAGCATTTTTGTTTACTGCGCAGATTTCTTTTATTTTTTCCCAGCTCTTGTCTTTGCTGTTGTCGTTTACCAGAATAAGTTCGTAAGGCCCAAAATTGCTCAAAGCCTTTACCATTTCAGTATTCAGCAGTGCTAAGCAATCCTGCGAATTGTAAACGGGTATCACAATACTTAGCTTAAGCTCTTCCATTTTTTTCAATTAAAATAACCAGGTCTTTTTTTATATAGCCTATTGTTTTAAAATTAAAATCCAAGTCGGTCTTTAAATCTTCCAGTGCTCCTGAAAGGCTTTCATGGGTATACCTGAAGGAGACTTCGTTTTTTGAAGTGCGTGAAAGCCGGCGGGCCAAGTCACCAACAAGGCCTTTGTTACTCGAAATGTTTTTCACCGGTTCCGAAATAATAAGCAGGTTTGTTTGCAGCAGTATTTTTGTAAGCAGCTGTTTCAGTTCTGGCCGGGTAAAATGGTACAGGGAGCCTGCAATAATATAAATATCTGCAGCCGGAAAATCTTCTTTTTTTACAACATCGGCCAGTTCGGCTGCGTAGCCTTTGTTGCGGGCATACTTCACAAAGGAATCATTCAGGTCGAAACCCTGCCATTGAATATGGTTTGTTTTGCAATACTCAGCAATAATTACATCTCCAAAACACAACTCAACTACCGAAGAAACGCCTTTGTTTTTTAATGCAGCCAGTATAGATGTAAACCTGTTGGTATAATTACCCGCATACAGGAGGTTCATTAAGAGCCTGTATAAAAAAATGTTTTTATAAACTAAGCCTTTCCCAGCCATCACTGGGCTAAATATAAAGGAAATAAACTATAAACAGAAAAAAATGAGGAGTAAATATCGAAGAAAGGTAATTTTAGGTAAACGTATAAACTATTGAACTTTCTAACTTTTAAACTTTCCAACTACTAAACTACTTCCCCTTTAAAGCGGCCTTAATAAACCTGTTGTATTTTTCGCTGATGTTAAAGGCGTCTTCTTTGGTATAAAAGCGCAGGCAGGCGGCGGGGTAATCGGTGTAGTTTTTGTTTAAATTGTTTTTCAGGGGTTTCATATCGGTTTCAAAGTAAAAACGGTAAAGTTTATCTTCTTCTTCCTTTTTTTTTATTTCTGTTGAAACCATAATTACCACCGGAACATAACCTTGTTTTTTAATGACTAAAGAATAATCCCTCCCCTTAAAAAAGCCCACGCTAAACGACTTGTCGTCTTCTGTATTGTATTGATCCACAATCTCGCCGTCGCAATAGACCAGCACATCCAGCTTGTCTAATTTTTTCTCCTGATAAGTTAAAGTACCCCTTACTTCGAGGCAAAAGAATTCGTCTTTTTTAGGTTTTTTTACTGTGTCCGTTGGAATCGGCTTAACAAGGGAGTAGGCGTTGGTGGTGGAAATTAAAAAAAATAAAAAAAAATACAAAAATATCCTCGTCAACATAGCTGGTTAATTTTTCTAAAACTTCATCTAAATTAAACCAATTTTTAAATTCTAAGGCAGGAATATCTATGAATTATTAAAATTATTCTGTGAGTGGACCGTTTATTCGTTTAATACTGGAAATAAAAACTACCCGGGGTAATGCCAGCCGTAAATGTATTGATGTATATGCCTGTTGGGGTATACCGTTCAATTTTTCCTTTTTGTACATAGTCTATAGCATCCGAAACATAAATGGTTTCATCTTCGGGGTCGATGCCGATACCGTAATATATTTTGGTTCCTTCGCTGATGAAAGCGCTTGCGGGTAAATTGAGATCTGCAATGTGCATGGTATACACCCCGTGGTTTAAATAATAAATGTGATCGCCGGCACCGTTCAGTTGCAGGTTGCCGGGACTATCATTAGCAGTAAACACCAGGCTCAGTTCAACCTGGTTGTTAAGCGGGTTGACCCGCACTAATTTAGGCAATTGATTCAGGCTGCTGCTTCCGCTGCACAATACCCATAGTTTTTCGTTTTTGTCTTTTTGAATGGAGGAAGAGCCATAACCAACGGCGATGCTGTCTGTTACCTGATCGCTGGCCGTATTGATTACATAGAGGTAATTGGATTTCCGGTTGCAGACAAATGCTTTGCCATAGGACAGGGCCATTTCTTCCGTCCAGCCCTTGCAGGGAATAGTAGCGCTTACCGACCAGGTGTTCAGATCGGCTATGTAAATGGTGTTGTTGTATAAATCGCTGATGTAAGCTTTGCTGTTGCTTACTGGTAAAATGTAACGGGGGGAATTGAGCCCGGTAATTTCATGTTCTTTTATATAGGTCTGGTAGTTGAGGGCGATGACCTTGTGTGAATTGTTAACCACCACCAACAGTGCATTGTTGTGCCTTGTCATCGACTGGCAGACATCTCCAAGAGGGTTGTTGTTGTTGTTTGTTTTGTAGATGTCGGCTGTTACCGTGTTGTTGTCGGGGTTGTAAAGACTAAGGGAAGCATTGCCCCAGTTGAAGTTCCCTTCGTTGGTAATAAACACCCGTTTGCTGCCTGTAATTGTTGCAGTATCGTCCTTTACAGGTGGTTGGTCTTTTTGGCAAGACTGGCCTACAAGCAGTATACAGGCCAGAATAGCATAACTGTTCGAAACAATAAAAAATCCCGAAGGGATTACATGTTTATAGATAATCATTTCCCTTATGTTTGTTCGACCCCAACGGGGTCGTATGTTTGTTTTGTGCATTAGTTCTATAAATATTAGAACCCTTCGGATTCTTTTCATACGATTTAAATAATCCCGGAGGGATGGTATTATTTCACCCTTTCAGGGTTTTATTTCTGTTTATTAAACATCTTCTATAACAATGTCAGCCCTTCGGGCTTGTCTTACAACGAAAGGAAAAACAAATTGTAGCGTCTATGATTTTTATAATTTATTTATTCATGAGTGTTTCGAACAGTTATGGCCAGATAGCCTTTAAGAGCGTTTATTTTTTTTGAAGGGTATCATTTTAACACAGCGTCTACAAGGCTTACAGGGTAGCACAGAGGGAGTTTATAGTTTTATTAATTTTATAGTTTGAATTTCATTTTCCACAACAATAGTAATAAAATAAATTCCGGCTTCTAAATTTTCTGTTCCCAACGAAATAATATTGTTTCCTGCTGTGAGGGAAGTGTTTATTTGGATGACCTGTTTTCCCAATTGATCGCTGATATATATAAAGGCATTTGTCTGCGCCCTGCTCTCAATTTTTAATTGACCGGGACTGCTCACCGGATTAGGAAAAACACAAACATTGTTCAATATAAAGCGACTGTTTATTCCGTTTGTGTTTTCATGGATCACTCCTACGGCATCCAGATCAAATCCGCCTGATGCAAAGGGTGTAGACCAGGGGTCGTTGATTTTATTTCCGTTCATATCAAGTGTGGCGTACTGGTTTTGAATACAGCCCACCACGTCAATAATTTTAATGTGTGTAATGTTGTTGATGTCAAGCCCGCTGGTTCCGGCTAACTCCTGTAAATCGAAAGGGGTTCCGTACAGGGCGCGGTATTTACCGGCAAGGTTGTTTATTTTGGTGGCCTGGCTTGAGCCGAAAGGCCCTGTTTGAAGAGTGTCCTGTATATTACTGGTGGCGGGGAAACGAAAAAAACTGAGCCCGTCGCTGCTTACTTCTACAAAACCAAGTTCAAGGTAATCGTCGCTAAAACTGTTTTCGAACACGGCAAAGTCTGGGCCGTTTCCATTCATCAGCGGATGCTGAAAGGTAAGAATGGCCTGGCCTCCATCGCCCAAACTAACAACGCCGTTGCTGCCTGCCTGCCCTAAAGCCAGGCTGCTGTCGCCCACTGTGGCCAATCCTGCCGAAGGGTTCGAAATGTCCTGCGGGCCACGAACAACGGTACACCCACTGGCCCAGTTTATAAATGCCGAGCTGTCTTTGTACATGGCTGTAGTGCCTGCTACCCCGGCTGCCGGAGCAAACTGGGCTTTGCAAGTGTTTACACACATATTTAAAATAATTAAGGTTAAAATTTTTTTCATTATGAAGTAAAAATTAGCTAATCGGCTAATCAGCCAATTAGCTAATCGGTGTTATTGTTTAATAAATTTCGATGTTTTTTCTGTGTTACCGGCTTTAATGTTTAAGAAATAAACGCCGGGGTTCAGGGTTTCAATGTTTAAGTTTACGGTGTTGTTGTCTTTGCTTATACTTGTGTTTTCAGCATACACTTCTCTTCCTGTAAAATCAAACAGGCTTATTTTTACAGGCTCCTGTTGTTTTACATTAAAAGCGATGGAAAGTTTGTCGCTGGCCGGATTCGGGAAGAAGTGGTACGAGGCAGAGGGCTTGTTGTTTTCACTTAGTCCTGTTGTTGTATTTACTGTAAAATCATCCAGACAGAAAAAAGCCGGTGTATTCATTCCCCATGTTCCGACGTCGGAAGAACTCAGCAAAAATTTAAGACTGTCTACATTTCCCAGGGTAGACAAATCCAACCAGGTCCAGTTTTTTACGATATAATCCTGGCTGTTGTTGGCGAAACGATAATCAGCTAAGTAAAAATCCACACTGTCGTTGGTCATTACTCCCCCATAGTATTTACGAATAGTGAGTTTAAACCAATCGGGGTCATTGCCACTTGCCCCGCCGAATTTTTTTGCGAAATTATCCCCGTCGCGCATGCTGTTGGCGGCGTAAGTGCTGTTGCATATGTACAAACCGGCCACCACTTTCCCGGTTAAGGAACCAGTTAGGTTGATCTTTGCTCCTCCTTGCCCGGTTGCATAATTAGCGGAGTTGTTGTAGCCTTTGAATGCTTTGCTTGCATAAATATTGGTGTATCCCGAGGTTGTGCTGTCGGTAATGTTGGTGTATGCAAATCCCGCGCTCCAGTAGCTGTAGGTCTTGTTCCAGTTGTATTCAAAAGAAATGTTGTGATTGCCGAAATCCGCCCCGCTGGTGTCTTTGTAAAACGATTGTGCAGGCAGGCTGTAGGTTTCAAAGTCTTCAACTGTACTTTGAGCGTTGAGGGCATTGGTAAAAAATCCACAAAGCCCAAGGGCTAACATTTTTAAAAGGGTACTTGTTTTTTTCATGTTGATGTTTATTTATTAGGTTATTGATGCTTGTTTTCCTGATGATAATTAATACTTAAACCGATTTGAAAATTCCTCAGGGGCATGGCTTGCTGGCTGATGACCTGGTAAGCACAATTCCAGCTGTTGTTGATTTGTGCCGATGCAGCAAGGGTGTATTTTTTGAAAAAGAATTTATAAGCGGCCTGCATATTTCCTAAGGTATAAGGCCTGAGGTATTCATAATTATCGGAGCTGGTGTAACGATAACCGGTGTAGGTTTGATTGCAATTAAAATAAAATTGCTGAAAGTGAATCGTTACATTAGCCGCCCCGCTGTACATGGGAACATAGATCAATTGCCTGCCCAGGGATTCGTCGTTTTCACTTTTCGCTTTTTCATTGGTGGATAAAACGTAGTTGGTGCTGACCCCCAGTATCAGTTTAAATTTTTTAATGTGAAAGGCAAGGGATGAATTGCTCTCCAATCCCCGGCTCAACACTTTTGCAATGTTCTGTGGGCTCCATACCCCTCCGCTTGCCGGCAGCCACATAATCCAGTTCCCGATGTTTTTGTTAAACAGACTAACAGTACTTTTAAATATTGTTTGTTTAAGCGGAACAAGCAGGCTGCATCCTATGTCTTCACTATAGCCTTCTTCAGGTCTTAAACGGGGGTTTCCACCCGGGTTCCAATACAGGTCGTTTAAGGTTGGTAGGCGGTAGACTTTGTTTACATTGCCCTGAAGACTTAGGAAATTGAATGGCCTGGCAGTAAACCCGGCAGAGTAGGTAAGGGGCACTGTAAAACCCCGGACAAATTCCTGCCTGATGGATGCAATTGCTGTAAAACGATCATTGTTGTGTGCATATTTATAGGAAGCGAAGAGGGATGTTTTGTTTTGCCCCTGCCTATTGTTGATATAGGAACTTGTTTTCCCTTCGCATAGGGTATTGTTGAGTCCGGCGTTCAGCAGTTGTTTGGTTCCAATGTTGATTTTACTTTCCACTTCACTGATCCAGCTGATGGCTTCGGAATGGGAATAAATTATAGATGTTGCATCTCCATAATCAATCTGATCGCTGAAAAATGCCGAGCGGGCCAGCCACACAATTTTATCCCCTGTTCGTTGCCATTCCCCGCTTGTTTTAAACGAACGGTCTGCTTGTTCAGCCGTAGCACTTGCCTGCAACATATTCGGGGGAATAGCCCTGTTACTGTTTTGCAGCCACACATGTACATTTATTTTTTGATGCCTGTTGAGGATAAAATAATTGTCCTGCAACAAGCCGTACTGAATTTGCTCCCCGTGTTTTTGTTGTATAAGCGGGGAGTTTTCAATGGAAGTGTTGTAGAAAGAAAAATTATTTTTTGCGTCCCTGTAAAAGGCCCTGCTTACACTGATCCATTTTTGTTGACTGAATTTTAAGGATAAATTTTGTTGTACATTGTTCAGGCTGGAATAGGAAGAACCGGTTTCAATGCTCAGACCTTTATTGTAGTTCTGCTGGTTGTTCAAATGGATGCTGCCTCCAACGGCTCCGCTTCCCCACATAGTTCCTGAACCCCCGTATTGTATACTTGCATTGTCGATAAAACTTACAGGCAACAAACTTAAATCGAGCTGACCCAGCATGGGGTTGTTGATGTTGAACCCGTTCCACAATACAGCGGTGTGTGAAGCTCCTCCACCCCTGATGGAAGTGGTGGCAATGTTTCCGCTGCCGTAAGATTTAATAAAAAGGCTGTTGTTTTGAGACAATAAATCGGCCAGGTTGTTTTGCCGGAACACTTCAAGTTTTGTACTGTCTGTTTCAATGGTTTTGTTGCCGGTGTTGAAGTGGCGGTAACGGCTTTCGGTAATGCTCACTTCCTGTAACTGCAAAGTGTCTTTCTGCTGTGCTTGTGTAAAGCAGGCAACAAAACACATCGCAACCCATAAGGCTTCGATTCGTCGAATACTATTTATTCCTAAGACGGTTTTCATTACAAAAGATGTTAAATCCTTCGCAACAAACGGAACCAAACAAAAAGCAGATAATACATTTAAATTATCGCCGGCTTTTATTCCCGAAAGCTACGTAACTATTATGCCTGGCAGGTCTTCTGACTTTCCTGGCTTTCGAAACCTTCCCATTCGCCTGAGGCGGACAGTGGCTGATTGATCTTCGAAAGTTTTTTCTGCATTGTGCAGAACAGGATTACAGCAGCGGGTACTGTCCGTGATTTACACACGATTCCCTTTTAATTTTGTTCCTGAAGCGAAGCAGGAACAACAACCAAATGCACCGCAAATGTATGAATTTTTTAAACACAATTAAATTTTAGTATCTTCAAAGCAATAAACTTTTTTTGGTATGGTTCATGAATTAAGCAGGAACAACAGTATTTTTAATCAATATATTTCGGAGATAAGGGACAACGGTGTTCAGAAAGATGCCCTGAGGTTTAGAAGAAACTTAGAACGCATGGGCGAAATTATTGCTTATGAAATAAGCAAACAGCTTGAATACAGCCCGGTTATTACCGAAACTCCCCTGGGTGAGGCCGAGGGAGCGGTGTTGAAACAACAACCGGTGCTGTCAACTATATTAAGAGCCGGATTGCCGCTGCACACAGGCATGCTCAATATTTTCGACAAAGCCCAGAACGCTTTTGTATCGGCTTACCGCAGACACCACAAAGACAACTCCTTCGATATACACATTGAATATTTATCCAGCCCCGACCTGAACGGCAAAGTACTTATCCTTAGCGACCCCATGCTGGCTACAGGCTCGTCGATGGTATTGGCCTATAAAGCTTTGTTGTCGAAAGGCAGGCCTGCACATACACACATTGTATCGCTGATTGCAAGCAGGGAAGGAGTGGAGTATGTGAAAGCCAATATGCCCAACAACAATTATTCGTTGTGGCTGGGTGCTATTGATGAAGAGCTGACCGCACATGCTTATATTGTTCCGGGCCTTGGCGACGCAGGCGATTTGGCCTTCGGAGAAAAACTATAATATGCAGGACCTTGACTGGGCTAAAATAATTTCTGTTTTTATTTCCTGTGCGCTAAAGCCGGGAATAGTGGGTATCCCGCTGGCGGTGACTTATGGGTTTAGTTTTTTTGAAACCTTAATTGTATGTTCTTTGGGAGGTATCAGCGGAACAATTGTGTTTACTTACCTCATTTCAGGAATTTTAAAAGTCTATTTAAGATTAATGGACCGTTTTTTCCCCAATCGTTCAAAAAGAAAATTCGGTTGGTTCAACCGTTTTGTCATTAAAGTAAAAAAAACTTTTGGCCTGGTGGGTATTGCTTTTATAGCTCCTCCAATTTCGTCCATACCGGTTGGTGTGTTTCTGGCCCTTCGGTTTTTCGGCGATAAAAAAAAGGTCATCACCTGGATGAGTATTTCAGTAGTGGCATGGACATTGGTTTTGTATTTTGTTCTGCATTCGTTCAAGGGCTTGTTTTCATAAGGTAATTTGTCCCGCGAAAAATTATGGAGACGGGTTGTCGTAAAACGGGGTCGTCCTTTGAATATTGAATTTTAAATTTTGAACCTGGCACAAACAAAGCATATCTTTTTTGATTTAGACCGCACCCTCTGGGATTTTGAGGCCAACTCACACACGGTGCTGAATCAGTTAATGGATGAGTATGCAATTGAAAAAAAATGCCAGACTTCCCGCCGCTCATTTATTAAAACATACTGGTTGGTGAACGATGCTTTGTGGAAACAATACCGGGAGGGACAAATCACCAAAGAGCAATTGCGCTCCTCGCGTTTTTACCATACTATGCTTTACTTTGGGCACGATGACCCGGCTTTTGGCCTGCAACTCGAGCATGAATACATTTCGCGCGCCCCTTCTCAAAAACAATTGATTGCCGATGCCATTGAGGTGCTGGAATACCTGAAGGAAAAATATACTTTGCACATTATTACCAATGGTTTTAAAGAAATACAGCACATTAAATTAAACAATACAGGCTTGTCTGTTTATTTTGATGAAATAATTATTTCGGAAGAAATTGGTTTTAATAAACCACACAGACAAATTTTTCAACAGGCCCTCGAAAAAGCAGGAACCACCGCCGGCGAAAGTATAATGGTAGGCGATGATATAGATGCAGATATAATTGGGGCCATTAATGCGGGTATAGCAGCGGTGTATTTTAATCCTTTAAAAAAGCCGCACAATGAAAGCCCCGGCTATGAAATTACTTCATTAATGCAATTGAAAGATTTTTTGTGACCGGATCTGGCCGGGAGCCTGTTTGAATTTATATAGCAAATCGTTTATTTTTTATTGAGGCGATAATGGCTACAGAGTAGCCTAATATTCTTAACAGATGATGCTCTTGAATTAAGATTGCTCTGTAAGAGCAAAACATATTCATTTGTTCGGCTACTCTGTAGCCATTGTTATTTTGCACAGACAATAAATATTTATATTATTAATTTGAAATGGGGTCCTGTGAAAAAATATATTTTGAAAATTGGAGGTGCCAATCTGGTACCTCCAATTCTTCAGACAAGGTACATTGCGTCCTGCATTCTACTCCGCACTACCCCGGTACTTGACCTGCATACCATATATAAAATTACGCAGAAACTGATCTTTGCAAAGGCGGTATTGCGACTGGCCCGGATTACGGAAAATAGCGCTTAGTTCATGTTTACTTACGCGCATGTCTACCAGTTTAAGAATTTCCAGAATATCATCGTCTTTCAGGTTGAGTGCGATTTTTAATTTCCTGAAAACAATATTGTTGTTCAACCGTTTTTCCGGTTTTGGAAGCTCCCCTTCTTTTTTTCCACGATTTGCAATGATCAATCCATTCAAAAAAATGGACATCTCTTTATCATAAATAGGCTGATATGCAGGATCGTCCTCTTTTTTTAACCAATCACTGATTTCCGCCCTCGTCACTTCATGCTCGGCCAGGGCAAATAGTTCAATCATTTTCGAATCGCTGAAATCGAAGGTGTAACGTATACGGCGAATGATATCGTTGTTGTTCATGATAAGTTTTTAATTTTGAAAGGATACAGACTTCGTTAAAAGCCTAATTTTTCCCTCACCCTTTTTAAAACAGGGGCATTTATTTTCCTGGCTTTTTCAGCCCCTTTGGCCAATTCCTCTTCCAGCAAGGCGGTGTTCTCCATCAGCTCAAAATACTTAGTACGGGCAGTAGAAAACTTGTCCATCAGTAAATTAAACAATTCGGTTTTTGCAGGACCGTATCCATAATTACCATTTAAGTAATTGGATCGCAAAGTTTTCGTCTGCTCATCCGAAGCCACCAGTTTATACAAAGCAAACACATTGCAGGTATCCGGGTTTTTTGGCGCTTCTAAGGGAGTGGCATCCGTAACAATCCCCATTACCACTTTTTTTAATTCCTTTTCAGGTAAAAAAATATTGATAAAGTTATTGTAGGACTTGCTCATTTTTTGCCCGTCTGTACCCGGTACAATCATCACCTCTTCACTTATTTTTGCTTCGGGCACAACAAAGGTTTCGCCGTACTGGTGGTTGAATGAGCGTGCAATGTCCCTGGTCATTTCAAGGTGCTGCAACTGATCCTTGCCCACGGGTACAAATTCCGCATCGTATATTAAAATGTCTGCCGCCATTAAAACGGGGTAAGTAAACAAACCTGCGTTCACATCGCTCAGCCGCTCCGATTTGTCTTTAAACGAATGCGCGTTCGAAAGCATGGGGAAAGGGGTAAAACAATTGAGGTACCAGGTTAATTCACACACTTCGGGTACATCGCTTTGCCTGTACAATAAATTTTTATCTGTATCAAAGCCTAAGGCAATCCATGCAGCGGCCGTGCCCAGCGTACTGTTTCTTCTGAACTCAGCATCTTTTACGGTTGTTAAAGAATGCAGGTCGGCAATAAATAACAAGGCTTCGTTTCCGGCTTGTTTGCTCATTTCAATGGCCGGCAGCATGGCTCCCAGAATGTTGCCGAGGTGTGGGATGTTGGTGCTTTGAACACCGGTTAGTATACGAGACATAGGTTCGTTTAATAGTTTATCCGTTTAATAGTTTATCCGTTTAATAGTTTATCCGTTTAATAGTTTATCCGTTCAATAGTTAACGAACAAATAAACGAATGAACAAAAGAACGATTGAACAAGTAAACGAAGGCCTAAAGTTATCGTTTTTTAAATTTACTGCACTTTAAATCCTTAACTTTGTAAAAGTGGAAATTATCCGTCGCATATACACCCCCCTTTGGAAAGCCTGGTTTGTATTCAACTTTGCACTTATTTTTTTGTTGTGCTTCCCTTTTATGTACGTGTTTTTGCAAAAACGAAAATGGTTTAAATACGTATTTGCTTTAAAACGGGTTTGTTCCTGGTGGATTTGTTTTTCTTCGTTTATTTACCTTAAAAAATACTGGCGGACCGATCGGCAAAAAATCCCGCAACCGGCTGTTATTATTGCCAACCACGCTTCTTACCTCGATATAGTGGTGAGTTATTTGTTCCTGCCGCATTATTTTGTTTTTATGGGAAAGGGTGAGCTGGCGAAAATACCTTTGTTTGGTTTGTTGTTTAAAGAAATGAACATTACCGTGAACCGGAAAAGTACAACGGATGCGCACAGGGCTTTAATGAAGGCCGGAGAAGAAATTGAAAGGGGCAACAGTGTGTACATTTTTCCGGAAGGAACAATTGCGGATGAAGGAATATTAAAAAATTTTAAAAACGGGGCTTTTAAATTAGCTATTGATAAGCAGGTGCCCATAGTGCCGGTGACCTATATCAACAACTGGAGAATACTGCAAAACGGAGGTTTTTTTAAGAGCCTGGGCTGCCCCGGTATCGCCAGGATAATTATTCACGAACCTGTTATTACCAGGGGAATGACAGATGAAAATTTAGTACCTTTGCGTCAGCAATTGTACGATCTTACACAACAAACGCTCGAAGAATTTAAACGAAAATAACATGAGTATCGATCATAAAACTGTAGATGAAATAGCACACCTGGCCCGTCTGGAATTTGAAAACGAAGCCAAGGATGAAATTGTGAAGGATATGAACCGTATGTTGTCGTTTATAAATAAATTAAACGAACTGAATACAGATCATATTGAGCCCTTGATTTACATGACGGATGAAAAAAATGTGATGCGTGAAGACGAGGTGATTCAAACCATTTCGCAACAGGAAGCCTTAAAAAATGCCCCTAAAAAGGACAGCGATTATTTTAAAGTATCGAAAGTAATTGAACAAAAATAATGCTAAGTTAAAAGTTAAAAGTAATAAGTTAAAAGATTCGATCACGGTTAGCCTCATGTTTACTCATATTTTCAATGTGTTCTATTGTACTTAAATTTAACACCGTTTATTTGTAACATGGAGCTTTGAATTTCAACCATGATCTCACTTTTGGCTCCTGGCTTTTAACTTTTGACTTATAAATTTTAACTTAATACATACCATGTCAGCTACCCTCAACCTTTCCGAACAGGAACTCGAGCAATTAAAATACCCAACAGGCAAACTGCAATGGGAAACTGAATATACGCCAGAAGTAATTGAGAAACTGATTGCGAAAATCGAACAGTTTCCTGCTGATTTAAGAGTGCTTGCGGCAAGTTTAACAAAGGAAGACCTGCATTATGGTTACCGCCCCGGAGGATGGAACATACGGCAAATTATTCACCATGTTTCAGATAGTCACATCAATGCTTACATACGTACCAAGCTGGCCATAACAGAAGAAAACCCTGTTATAAAACCTTACGATGAAAACAAATGGGCTGTTACAGTTGATGCCAATGATGACAATATTGAACTGTCTGTTCTGATTACAGAAAACATACATAAAAAATTAGTCCCTATTTTAAAGAGTTTAGATTTTAAAGATTTTGACAGGACCTATTATCACCCCGACATGAAAAGGGATGTTCCCCTGAGCCAGTTGCTCTCTATTTATGCCTGGCACGGACATCATCACCTGGGGCAAATTAAAACGGCTTTGCTCAAACGATTTTAGTTTTTTTAACGCCCCCTTTTTAAGCCCCTAAGCCAAAAGATTTATCTTTGCCTCATTGACTTATATTTTATGGAAGCCATTATCGACAAAATAGACAGCGCATTATTAGAGAAAGAATTAAGTGCCGGTAAATTTATACGCCACACCAATAATGGCGATAACCACATTTACATCATTACCCACCACGATTCACCGCATGTAATGATGGAAATAGGCCGCCTGCGCGAGCTTACCTTCAGGCACGCGGGAGGAGGGACCGGTAAAAGCTACGATATTGATGAGTTTGATACCAGTGAACACCCCTATAAACAATTGATTGTGTGGAACCCCGAAGACAAAGAAATAGTGGGGGCGTATAGGTATATTTTGTGCAGGGACGCCGAATTTATTGAAGGCAAAGTACAATTGGCCACGACTGAGTTATTTGAATTTTCAGAAAAATTTTACAGAGAATACCTGCCTTATACTATTGAACTGGGCCGTTCATTTGTACAGCCCCAATACCAGCCCAGCGAACAGTTTCGTAAAGGTTTGTTTTCGCTCGATAATTTATGGGACGGCCTGGGGGCTGTAGTTATAGATAACCCCGACATGAAATACTATTTTGGAAAAGTAACCATGTACACCGATTTTAATGTAGAGGCACGCGATATGATATTGACGTTTATGCAGCATTATTTTCCGGATCGCGAAAACTTAGTGAAACCAATACATGCGGTGGAATTAAAAACGGATGTAACGAATTTTTTAAATCAGTTACAGGGTTTGAATTATAAAGACGGGCATGCTTTGTTGAATAAAAATGTAAGGGCGCTCGGAGAAAATGTTCCGCCCTTAGTAAACACTTACATGAATTCATCGCCTGCCATGAAATCCTTTGGAACGGCTATTAATCCTACATTTGGAGGGGTAGAAGAAACCGGAATCATCATTAAATTCGACGATATTTATCCCACTAAAAAAGACAGGCACCTGCATTCATATATTAAGGAAAAAGAAACGCGTACGCAGTTCAAAGTTTAAAATTCAAAATTTAAAGATGTAGGTTTCGCTATTTCAAATCGGACTAAGAACAAAGAACTCTGAACAAAGAACTAAAGTATGGCCCCCTCCTCTAAAAAAGAACAGATAGACTATCTTTTGCAATTTATTTCTGAACGGAGAAAACAGCGCTTCGATGAAGTAATTGCGGAGAGGATGAACCACATGCGGGTGGTACTCGAGGATATTTACCAGGCGCACAACGCCAGTGCCGTACTTAGAAGCTGCGATTGTTTTGGAATTCAGTATGTACACTTTATCGAAAACAGGAATAAATATAAAATAAGCGATGATGTGGCGATGGGTTCCAGCAATTGGCTCAGCATACAGCGGCATTCGGAAAAAGAACAGAATACGCTTAGTTGTGTAATGGAATTAAAACAACAGGGTTATCGTATTGTAGCCACCACACTACACGAAAAGGATTGCACCTTAGACCAGCTCCCTGTGGATAAAAAATTTGCCCTTGTTTTTGGAACAGAGATCGATGGAATATCGGCGCAGGTGATGGAACAGGCCGATGAATTTGTGAAAATACCCATGTACGGCTTTACCGAAAGCTTTAATATAAGTGTGTGCGCAGCCCTGTGTATGTACGAACTCACCGAAAAAATCCGGAAATCAGGGATTAATTACCACATTAGTGAAGAGGAAAAAACAGACATCTACCTGGAATGGCTTAAAAACAGCATCAGTAAAAGTGATTTAATCCTGAAGGAATTTGAAGATAAACGCGCTCTATAAGTTCTTGGTTCAGCGTTCTTAGTTCTTAGTTCCGTGTCCCCACTTTCTAACTTTCTAACCTTCTAACTTTCTAACCATTTAGTTAAAATATATTCACAAAAAAAGAAATATGCTTATGCGAAAGCTAATTTTCTTTTTAAATTAGAGGCGAAATGCGCCGAATATTGATCTATATTTGGCGGAAGTAATCACCAAACCAATACACAAAAAATGAAAAAACAACTCCTTACATTAATTGCAGCAGGGGCACTCGTTTACAGCTTGCCTGCGCAAGTACATTATTCTCAAAATTTTAGTGGTTTAACGCTGACCACTGGCTATTCAACTATACCAACCAACATGGTTGGAATTAACGTGGATGGAAAACCAGGTGCTACAAGTGCTAACAACGCTCCTTTTAACGCAGCCCCTTATACAACTTTGGCTTTTGCTGTCGGATCTACCGCAACAGATACCTTTGCTTTGTGTACATCCTGGCTGAACCCGGTTGGGCAAGCTGATCGTTGGTTAATTACCCCTGCTATTACAGGACTTACAGCTACATCAATCCTTACCTGGGAATCAATGGCTGTTGACCCTTCTTATTCTGATGGTTTTGAAGTGTGGGTTTCTGTAGCTGCCGGTGCAAACGCAAACCCGGTAGTTGCCGATTTTACAGCGATTCCTGCTAATAAAGTGTTCACTCTTGCAGCCGAAGCAAATGCATTTACCCCGCACGGTGTAAGTCTTGCTGCTTTTGCCGGACAAACTGTTCGTGTTGCTTTCCGCGACAATTCAAACGACATGTTTAAATTATTTATTGATGATATTACGGTATTGGACCCTCCTGCCAATGATATCAATCTTACAGCTGTTACTCCAAGTGGTCAGGCTTCATGGGGCGCTGTAAGTTCAACCAAAACCATTGGTGGAACTGTAAAAAACAACGGTTCATCTCCTATTACAGCTTTTACTGCTAAATACAGCGACGGAACAATTGTTTCGCAAAACTTTACAGGGATGAACCTTGCTTATGGGCAAACATACAACTTCACCTTTACCACTCCTTATACCATTGCTACTGCCACACAGGCACCGCTTAAAGTATGGGTTGAATTAACAGGTGATGCCAACCACAACAACGATACGTTGAATTCAGGTATCAAAGGCTATTCATTTATGCCAACACATAAACTTGTAATTGAAGAAGCTACAGGTACCTGGTGCGGATGGTGTGTGCGTGGTGCTGTATATTTAGATTCAATGTACCATGTTCATCCTACTACTACTGCACTTATTGCTGTTCACAACGGTGACCCAATGACAGATGCTACTTATGATACAGGAATGGGTACTGCGGTTTCCGGTTACCCGACCATTTTGGTGGACAGAACTTATAGCGATGACCCAAGCAATGCTTTTACACAATACGCTTCACATATTGGCGACTTTGGTGTGGCTGATTTAACAATTACTCCAACTTTTAATACCACTACAAGGGTTGCTACTGTTTCAGTTGACACTAAAATGGCTTCTTCTTTCACCAATAACACAGCCAATAACGATTACCGTTTAGCTGTAGTATTTACTGAAATGGGTGTTACCGGTACTGCTTCAGGTTACGACCAACACAACTATTACAGTTCTCAGTCGCAAAACTTACCATTGGTAGGTGCAGGCCACAACTGGCAAACAGAACCAGCTACCGTACCAGCTGCAAACATGAAATATGATTTCGTGGCACGCACCATATTAGGTGGTTTTACAGGTATGGCCAACAGCTTACCAGGTACTTTGGTTGCCGGAACAACATACAACAACAATACCTTTACTTACACTGTGCCGGCTGGTTACAACGCTGATAAAATGCAGGTGCATGCTTTATTGATCGATGCGACCAATAACATCATCTACAATGCCAACACAGCTAACTTAACTGCTACTTTTGGAATCGAATCTATCGCTTCAGGCCAACAGGAATTTGGTCTTTATCCTAATCCTGCTGCTGATATGGCTACAATTGCTTTAAACTTAAACGCTGCTGAAACAGTATCTGTGAATGTTTACAATGCAATGGGACAATTGGTAT
>JAHEYF010000066.1:0-4961 GCA_023251755.1 Bacteroidota bacterium | reverse complement strand
AATTGGTATACAGCGAAGTGAAAAACAGTACGGCTGCCGGTGAAAACAAAATTGTGATCAACACCCAGTCTTTTGCCAATGGAATGTACAATGTTACAATTTCTTCCAAACAAGGAGTTGCAACTAAAAAACTGACCATCAGCAAATAATTTTAATACCATATAAATAGTCCCCTCGTGAAAACGAGGGGATTTTTTTACACAGCAAATTGATTTTTGGTATCCGTTTTGATTTAAGAGAGCAAACACATAAAACACCATATATATGAAAAGAGTAATTTTAGCTGTTACAGCGCTGTTTGTTTTAGCTTCGGCTACACTACCCGGGGACGGAAGAAAAATACCATCTATACTTGTAAAAAAATTAGACGGAAGTAAATTTAACACAGCCATGATTAGCAACGACGGCAAACCGGTTGTGATCAGCTTTTGGGCCACCTGGTGCAAACCTTGTAAAAAAGAATTGGATGCTATAGCCGAAAATTATGGCGACTGGCAAAAAGAAACAGGCGTAAAATTAATTGCAATTTCAGTAGACGATGCAAGAAGCTCGGGAAAAGTGGTGACAGATGTAAAAACCAAAGGCTGGACGTATGAAGTATACATTGACGAAAACCAGGATTTTCAACGCGCCATGGGCGTAAACAATGTTCCGCACACCTTTATAGTGGACGGAAAAGGGGACATCGTATACAGCCACAACTCGTATGCTGATGGCGACGAAGATATTTTATTTGAACACATTAAAAAACTCGCCAAAGGAGAAAAAATAGAACATTAAAATAGTTTATCCGTTTTTTAGTTTATTCGTTCGGACGTGTAAACTAAAGAACGAATGAGCTAAAAAACTATACTAACTAAAATCGTTTTTTTAATTGTGAAGAAGACTTTCTTATACCCAGTTTTGGGCAGCTTATTGTACGCAGGTGCTGCTTTTGCCCAACAAACCGAACCAGTTGCCCTGCCGCAGATACATGGTAACTTCCAGGTAGATGCCCAGTATTACAACCCTGATTCCCTTATAGGAGCACCCAAAGTAAACGAAAAAGTATTGTCCAATGGATTTGGAAACCTGAACTACAGGTATGGTAATTTTTCGGCGGGTATGCGTTACGAGAGTTACCAAAATGTGATGCAGGGTTATGATTCGCGTTACAAGGGACAAGGCATACCTTACCGCTACGCCCGTTTTAAACAAAAAGAAATTGACATTACCCTCGGAAATTTTTATGAGCAGTTTGGCAGCGGCCTTATTTTCAGGAGCTACGAAGCCAGGGGTTTGCTGTACGACAACGCCATGGACGGGATCAGGGCCATTTACAACCCTTTCAAAGGAATTACCTTTAAAGGATTAATTGGTAAACAACGTACTTTTTTCAGTTACAGTCCCGGCATAGTAAGGGGATTTGACGGGGAAATCAACATCAACGAAATGTTTGATTCCTTAGCTACCAAAAAAACAAAAGTAATTATAGGAGGTAGTTTTGTTAGCAAGTACCAGGCCGACCAGGACCCTACCCTGGTGTTGCCCGAAAATGTAGGTTGTTATGGTGGACGAATAAATGTAATACGTGGCGGCTTTAATTTTTTTACCGAGTACGCTTATAAAATAAACGATCCTTCGTTAAACAACAACAATAGTTTTAAAGACGGACAGGGTTTATTTGCCAGCGCTTCTTACGCCACAGACGGCCTGTCTCTTTTATTTGCCGGTAAATACATCGACAACATGAGTTACAGAAGCGACAGGGGAGCAGCCCTGAGTGTGGCCATGATCAACTTTTTACCTGCTTTATCAAAACCGCACACCTATATGATGATGGCTTTTTACCCCTATGCCACACAACCCAACGGAGAATTGAGTTATTCGGGAGAATTGCAATACAAATTTAAAAAAGGTTCATTGATTGGCGGTGCAACAGGCATGGAAGTTTCTTTGAATTATTCCGCCTCTTATGCAACAGATACCACACGCTTAAGTAAAACAGGAGCTGATTCAAGCCATCTGTATGGGTATAAAATAAACCCTTATGGACTGGGGCCAAAGTATTTTGAGGACCTTAACATTGAGATTGGTAAAAAACTGAATAAAAAATTAAAGTTGACCCTCATGGGGGCTATGCAGTTCTACAACGACAATGTGATCAGGCACAGCAACCCCAATGGTGGTTACCCGAACATATACTCAACCATTGGTGTAATTGATGTAACCTATAAATACAAACACGGTTCCAACATCCGCTTTGAGGCGCAGACTTTGCAGGCGCACCAGGACAAAGGCTCCTGGGTTTCGGGTGTTATCGAATGGACCCCTTCTTCCAATTTTTTTGCCTCCATTCAGGATCAGTACAATTATGCCAATCCTGAACCGGACTTAAGGTTCCATTATTATTACGGTACTGTGGGTTTTGTGCACGACGAAACCAGGATTACTTTATCTTATGGTAAATTACGGGCCGGTATTTTTTGTGTGGGTGGTGTGTGCCGGAACGTGCCTGCCTCCAATGGTTTGAGTTTAACTATATCCTCTAGTTTTTAATCATTAACAGCATTTGCCATGAAAAAGATCAACATTACTTTAGGAGCAATTTTAACCACAGGAATTTTATTCTTTGCCGCCTGCGATTATGTAAAAAACCCTGTGCAAAAGACAACAACAACCGGTGGCAATTCAACAGGCGGCGACTCTGTTGTCAGACGCAAAGCCTTAGTAGAAGATTACACGGGCCATGAATGTGGGAATTGTCCGAGGCAAGGACGGATTTTACATCAGTTAAAAGAAACCATTTACCATGAAAAACTGATTGTCCTTACTGTTCATGCCGGTGGTTTTGCTACCCCTCATCCAACGCACAACCCGCCTTATCCAACCGATTTTCAGACTTCGGAAGGTACAACGTATAACAACAATTCTGATTTTGGTATCATCGCCAATCCGGCTTTTATGATTAATCGCACCTATTATACGGATTGGGCTGCACGTTGTAGTTACACAGCGGGTAATGGCAATCTTTCTGGAAAAATTGATTCAGTTGTGGCCGCCGCAGCTGATTTTAAAATTGACCTTTCGGGTATTACCTACGATAATGTGAACAATAAAATTAACGGGGTGGCCAAAGTAACTGCTTTAAAGTCTATTACAGGGGGCCTTTATAAAATGGTGCTTGTACTTTCGGAAGACAGTGTAATTGCCGAACAAAAGGACGATGATGATACAGGGCCTACAACGCCTTATGTTCCACTGTTTACGCACCGTGATGTTTTTCGCGGAACCATTAACGGGGCTTATGGTACGACTGTATTTGCTGGTGCTACCGTAGCATCGGGTGTCAGTGATTCAGTGAGTATGCAGGCTTTCCTGATTACACCGGCTAATTATCACCCTACGCTTAAGCCTGATCATTGTAATATTGTGGCTTATATATACAATGCCGATGTTAATTCACCTAAATATTATGAATTGTTTCAGGTGGAAGAGAAAGAATTAAAGTAATGCTTTAAGTAATTAGTTGAAGGCTCCGTAAATTATGCGGGGCTTTTTTTATGGTTAGACCTGTAAATTCTGAAAGCAAATAGTAGACAAATATTTCGTACCAGGATGTAATAAAAAACAATACTATTGTTAAACGGGTCTTATCGGTTCAAATTACAAATGGTTTTATTTGATATTAAATTAATTGAATCAAAAATTTACCAAACTTCTTTAACAATTCTCATCACCGGTTTATTGTTTTTAACTGCCTGTGATTATGTGAAAAATCCGGTACAAAATTCAGCGACTCCTGGACCTGACACAGGTACAGTGATCAAACGCAAAGTGTTGGTGGAAGATTATATGGGGCATCAATGTGGTCAATGCCCAAAAAAAGCAAGGTATTTACACCATGTTCTTAAAGATTCAATTTACCACGAAAAATTAATTGCATTAACCGTTCATGCTGGCTTTTTTGCAATTACCACAACGTCCGGCGCCCACCCTTATCCCACAAAACTAACCACAGCAGACGGGGACAGTTATGCCGTGGATTTTGGATTTGAACCCAGCGGACCGGGATACCCTGCGTTTATGGTTAACCGCGTATCAAACCCGTCGGGAGGTTATTGTTATAGTGACGCCTCTTCTTTATCAGGACCCATTAGCGCTATTGTGGGTGAAGCGGCAGATTTTAAAATAGACCTTTCGGGTATTTCCTATGATGCGAACAACAATAAGATTAACGGGCTTGTAAAAATTAAGGCTTTAAAAAGCTTTAGTGAGGGTAGTTATAAAATGGTTGTTTTGTTATCAGAAGACAGTATAATAGCAGAACAAAAAGACGATGAATTGGGTACGCCCCCTGCTTATTATGTTCCAAACTTTATACATCGTGATGTATTCAGGGGTACAATCCCGGTTAATGGTGCAGCTACCAGCGCCGCTTATGGAACGGCTGTATTTACAGGTACTTCAATAGCCCTGAACCAGAAGGATTCTTTGAAAATACAGGGATTTAACCTGGTAACAACAAATTACCAGCCGGCACTTAACCCTGCTCATTGTACTGTTATCGCTTATATTTACAATGCAGATGTTAATTCGCCAAAATATTATGAAATATACCAGGCCGAAGAGAAAAAATTGAAGTAATTGTTGAACCAATTATTTGACGGCCTTGCAAATTTAGTAAGGCTTTTTTATGCCTTCAGGTACATCTTGTTGTTGATAAACTAATATTAGTTCTGCACTGAGACGGGCTTGTTTGTATAACAAATCACATTGTGATTGTTGGCTCGGTTAGTAGCCGCACATTCTTAGTTTTTGTAAACAATAGAAAAACACGGCTCCAGCGGAGCACAACTGTTCGAAGCCTTTTAACAGGCCGCTCCTACGGAGCTTGAAAGGCAATAATTCATTTTTTTCTACCAACAGTTCGCCCCTCCGGGGCTTTCAAAACAGCATTTACCCGCTCCGTTAGGAGCATA
>JAHEYF010000065.1 GCA_023251755.1 Bacteroidota bacterium | reverse complement strand
AAGCTGGCGCTTCCATAAAAATCGATGTTGGCGTTTTCATCGCGGCTTTCAAACTTCCCGCTAAACAATTTTTTCTTAAAATCACCGGTTAATTTAATTGATTTGTAAGTATAGCCATTGTAGGTAAGCGCTTCGATGTTTCCTTCCATATTGGCTTCCAGTGCATCGAGGTCCACACCTTTTCCATTCACAGCGGCATCAAGTGTTACAGCTCCAATTGCTTTATTGTCTAAAAGCTCACCCAATTTAAAGTTGGTGGTTTTTATACGTCCGTGGTAGGCTAATTTTAATTTTTTATCGTTCAGTTGCGACAAGCCCAAATCTGTAGAAACACTGCCAATGGCTGTTTTCAGGGTTCCGTAAGCGGCAATGTCATTAATAAAACCATCTATTTTGCCTTTGTATTTTACCAGGCCCAGTTTGTCTAAGTTTTCGGGAATACTTAGTTTGTTCGCCTGGTTAAAAGGCGGCACCGGTATTTGAATTAAATCTTTACGCGAAGTGGTTAAGTTGTCTATTTCAAAATGAAGGTAAGTGTCTTCAATAACGGGGAGGCCTTCAATACTAAAATCCCCTTCGTATTGGGTATCTTCACGGTATTTTAACTTTATATCATCCCCGTGCAATGCTGAAACTGTCCCCCGTACTTTGCCCGATAAAAAAACGCATTCGTTTATGCCTTTCATGGCGGGTACAAAATAAGCGATGTCTGAGGCGTTCACATGGGTGCTGTCTTTGAGGTTGGCCTTCATATACACCTTGTCAATATAATCGGGGTACGAGTCCCATGAATTGGTGAGCATGGCATAACTGCCGTGTATATAGGTTTTATCTGTTTTAAGTAAAAGGGAATCGAGAACAACACCCGCAGGGCTTACAACAGCCATTGCACTCAGGCTCTTTAAATAAAACCCGCATTTGTCGCGGGCACTTAAATCAACTATATTAGCCCGTATGGTGTCTTTCTCAATTTTAAGGTTGGTGATTTTTCCGCTCACCTTCGTAATATCCAAATCCGAATAATTCATACCCCTGGTTTGTGAGGTGTCATTTTGGTTCTGGTACCTGAAGTTGGCGTTGTCCAATACCAGATCGCCGTATTTAATATCAAAACCGGCCGTGGTATCTTTAATGCTGTCCTTTGGAGAAAAATAATCAATTAAAAACTGAAGGTTCAGTTTTTTTTCGCCTTTGTAGGTAATCAGGTTGGTGTGAACATTTTTAAGTTTGATCAGCTGAATAATCAGTTTTTTTTGTTTGTAACTGAAATCACTAAGGTTACAGGAAATCTGTGCGCCATAAATAAGTGTGTCCCTGTGTTGATCTTCAATGTAAATATCCTTAAGTACAAGGGTCTTCACAAAATCAATGTCCACTTTGCCGACACTTACTTTTGTTTTGAGTTCTTTTGAAAGGAAATCCGATGCTTTTTGGGCCAGCAGGGTTTGAACAGCAGAAGTTTGAAGGGCAATAAACAGGGAAATGATCAGCACGAGCAGTACCAATAACGAATATTTTAGTATTCGCCAGATAAAACGTGTAATTTTGCCGAAAACCTTCAATCAGTAGCAAAAATAAGGATTAATATGCAGAAAGAGGTAATAATTCTGTCCATCGAATCGTCCTGCGACGACACCTCTGCTGCTGTTCTGCACAATGGCAAAATGCTTGCCAATATCACAGCCAGTCAATCCATTCACGAACAATACGGTGGTGTGGTACCGGAATTAGCCAGCCGCAACCACCAGCAAAACATTGTTCCGGTGGTGGACGCCGCTATAAAAAAAGCGGGAATAAGCCTGCAACAGTTATCGGGTATTGGTTTTACCCGTGGCCCGGGTTTAATCGGGAGTTTATTGGTGGGTGTTTCTTTTACAAAATCATTAGCCCTGGCTTTGGATATTCCTTTAATGGAAGTGAACCACATGCAGGGGCATATTTTAGCGCATTTTATTCAAGAGGGCAAGGATTTAAAAAAGGTTCCTGCCTTTCCCTTTTTGTGTCTTACCGTAAGCGGTGGGCATACACAAATTGTAAGGGTTACTGATTTCCTGGAATTTGAAATATTGGGCGAGACTACAGACGATGCTGTTGGCGAGGCTTTCGACAAGGCTGCAAAAGTAATGGGCTTGCCTTATCCGGGCGGACCCCTGATTGACAAGTATGCCCAAAGCGGAAATGCATCAGCATACAAATTCCCGAAAACACGTATGGAGGGCTATCAGTATAGTTTTAGCGGAATTAAAACAGCCTTTTTAAATTTTATTCAGAACAACCTGCAAAAGGATGCCGACTTTGTAAACAACAATCTTCACGATATCTGCGCCTCGTACCAGCAACATTTAATTACTGTTTTGTTAGAGAAATTAGTGGAAGCCTCAAAAGACACGAACATAAACGAGATCGCCATTGCCGGAGGCGTATCTGCTAACTCGGGCTTAAGAAAAACCTTAGAAGAGCTGGGCCTGCAAAAAGGCTGGAACATTTTTATTCCGGCTTTTGAATATTGTACCGATAATGCGGCCATGATTGCCCAGGTAGCTTATTACAAATACCTGAAAGGTGAGTTTAGTGATTTAAGGGTTGTACCAGCGGCGAGGTATGCTTTTTAATTTACAACTAAGCCACTCAGTCCACTGAGGGTCACTAAGTTTTTTTTTACAGAAAACAGAGTGAGTTTTGAAAAGAGTTCTGCCCTCGTTTCTCCCTTCCCCTTTCCTCCTCAACTATGATGGTATTTCTCGCCTCTTATAATGGTAAAAGCCCTGTACAACTGCTCCACAAAAAACAGGCGCACCATTTGGTGTGAAAAGGTCATTTCTGAAAGACAAATTTTTTGATGCGCTGCTTTGTAAACTTCTTCTGAAAAACCAAAAGGCCCGCCAATAACAAAAGCAACATTTTTACGGGCATCGTTGCCTAATTTTTCAATATGTTTTGAGAAACTTTCAGAAGTGAAATTTTTCCCTTTTTCGTCCAAAAGAATAATATAATCACACTTTTCAAGGCTTTTCAGCAACAACCTGCCCTCTTCTTTTTTCTGTTCCCCGATGCTTTTGCTTCTGATGTTTTTCCCTATAGAAATGGTTTGGGTTTCAAATCCGGTGTAATGGCTCAGCCTTTTCTCATACTTTTCAATGCCTTCGTTCAGCCATTTTTCATCGGTTCTGTCTATTTGAAGTAAAGTTATTTTCATGTGTTCGTTAATTATTTTTAGTTGTCACATGGAATACGCCAGTTTGAGAAAATTCTCATTCTTTGTTTGTATTTCGGAAACCTGGCTATTTCATGTCTTTGTCAATTTTATATTTTTGTTACATGGAATTCGCCGAAATCATATACGGTTTCATTGAAAATCATCAGGGCTCATTTCATGGATATAGGACAAATAAGTAAAAAAATATATCTTTCGTGAAAATTATACCAAACAGGTAATCCCCATAAAAGTAGGGAAATTATAAAAAGCTACCTTGTGCGGTACAATTATTGTAATTAAAACTAAAATTAAAAAATGAAAACTTTAACGGTGTATCTTCTCGTTTTTTTTCATCCCCTGTTTGCAGACCCTTTTGTAGATGTGAGTGATGATGTGATTAACGCCGTGAGGCAAGGCAATGCGTCGGCTATTGCGGCTTACTTTAATGATAAGATCGATTTAAAAATTCTGGACCAGGAGGAAGTATACAGCAAGAACCAGGCAGAATCGATATTGAAAGATTTTTTCGGTAAACACAAGGTTAAATCCTTTACCCCAAGCCATAGCAGCGCTAATAAAAGCAGCAACCAGTTTGTGGTGGGTTCATTAGACACAGCAAACGGGAAATTCAGGGTTTCTTTTTTAATTAAAAAGTTTGATGAGAAGTACTTAATTTCGCAGTTCAGAATTGAAAAAGAAAATGAGTAATTACATCAAACTCCACAAAGAACATTTTGATTTTAAAAAGTTTATCCGCCAGGCTCTGGCCGAAGATGTAGGTGATGGCGATCACACTTCCCTGTCTACTATCCCCGCAAAAAACAAAGGCAAGGTTCATTTACTTGTAAAAGAAGATGGGATTATTGCCGGTATTGAGGCCGCCCGTTTTATTTTTAAACAAATAGACAAAGATTTTAAATTTACAGAACTTATTGCTGATGGCACGGCGGTAAAAAAAGGAGCTGTTGCATTTACAGTTGAAGGCAATACCCAAAAATTGCTTACAACCGAACGATTGGTATTGAACGTAATGCAGCGCATGAGTGGAATAGCCACGCACACCCACCAGCTCATGCAGCTGTGCAAAGGTACAAAAGCCAAAGTAATTGATACCCGTAAAACCACTCCCGGCTTTCGTTTTTTCGAAAAGTGGGCCGTTGTAATCGGAGGAGGGGCAAACCATCGTTATGGTTTGTTTGATATGATTTTAATAAAAGACAACCACATTGATTTTGCAGGAGGTATTGTACCCGCTATCGATGCCGCCAACTCTTATTTAAAAAAGACAAAAAGAAAACTTAAAATAGAAATTGAAGTCCGCTCCTTAAAAGACATAGAAACAGTATTAAAAAAAGGAAAAATACAAAGAATACTGATTGACAATTTTACACCCGGACAAACCAAAAAGGCCGTACACCTTATTAATGGGAAATATGAATCAGAATCATCGGGTGGTATCACCGCAAAAAATATAAAGGCATACTCCCGGTGTGGGGTCGATTATATTTCGATTGGCGCTTTAACTCATCATGTAAATAGCCTTGATCTTAGTCTTAAGGCTGTTCGATAGTTTGTCCGTTCTTTAGTTCACGAACGAATAAACAAATAAACGAGTGAACAAATAAACTATTTCAAAATTACTTTAACCGTATACGAACCAGTATTGGCCGCATTGTACACGGTTTCATAAATCGAGAGGTAAAGCATTCCTGAACTGACAGCCGAACCGGAAAATTTAGCCCCCGCTTTATGAGTATCCGCTGAGTTTTCACCTATTTTGTAAACTACATTTCCATACGAAGGGTAGGTTGCGGCGGAATATTCGTCGGTGCCGGAAGTGTCCTTGTATTTTTCTCCGTTAGCAGTTTCATAGCTTCCATCGGGGTGGTATTTTTGATTCGAAAGACTGGACAAGGTTATTTCTCCGTTAGCGATGATGCTGAATTTTTGCCCGGCCTTTAACATAACACCTGTTTTTAACCAGCCTCCGCTTTGATTGGTACTGATGTTTTTTGATGCAATTAATTTAAAGCTCAGTTCATTGCCCCCATCAGCATTCATGTACATGACCTCCATGCTTTTTATTTTTTCCTTAGGTATAGAGAGGGTTCCGTATTCTGTTTTCACTTCTAATTTTTGAAACTCGTACAGTCCTCCGATTACATATTCGTTGTCAATTGTAATTACATCCTTAGTAGAAGAAACATCTTCAATGTTCCCATTCATTTTTAATTCATTCAGGGCATGATCGGGGGTAAATTCCCCGGTGTATTCAGTTTGATTTTTAGGGTCGTTAATAAAATCGCAAATGGCAGGTATGGCTTTCATCCCAAGTTTAATTAACTCGTTGTAAGCCCCTTTTCGCATATCTTCATTGCTATTGGCCAGCTGGCCCAGGTATACTTTTGCTTTATCGTAAACGGTTTTATCGAAAGGGATACCGACTTTAACAGCGCTTACATTTTTTACAGGGACAATAAGTTTTCCATAATCAGTAACAAGGTTGATGTCCTGCAGGTTTGTTGTACCCGATACATTGCTTCCATCCCTGAGTTTTAAAGCCACTTCCACAGGTTTTTGAGCAAGTAAGTTTAGAGAAACACCAACTAAATTGAGAAGGATAAAAACGATACGTTTCATACTAAATAAGTTTGGATTTATTTAAATCATATTTCCCACACACACTCTCTCTCACACTTTCTCACTTTCTCACTTTCTTACGTTCTCACTTTCTCACTACTTCGTCTCCGCTTCAAAAATAGATTCAGTAATAGGTACCTCGTCTTTCATAAAAACAATTCCGCCCCAATTGAAGATTTTTTTTGTATACACCCAGGCATCTTTATCCTTTACTACAATGCGGTGAATAATATACACGCCTGGTTCATTTTTGGTTTCTTCTGTAACGCCCTGTGGGTATTTCAGGGTTAATGGGTTTGGTCCTTTTGTTGTTGTTGCACTGGCTGTAGCAGTTTTAATTGTATTTGCATCTGATTTCAGCATTTTTTCAGCATCGGCCATTTTTGTTTTGGCAACATCGTCATTGGGTTTATAACTTAGTGCATCTCCAAAAGCTTGTTTGGCTTCTCCGTACTTTTTTAATTTCATATCGTTATCACCCCGTGTAATAGCTGCATTGTATTGTACTTCCTTGTTTGCAGCAGCGGCTTTCTTTTTTGCTTCGTCTTCTTCTGCTTTTTTCTTAGCGGCCAAAGCATCTGCATCGGCTTTCTTCTTTGCCTCTTCTTCTGCTTTCTTTTTAGCCAGCGCATCAGCTTCCGCATTTTTTTTAGCGAGCAATGCATCTTCCTCGGCTTTTTTCTTAGCAGCCAAAGCATCCGCATCGGCTTTCTTCTTCGCCTCTTCTTCTGCTTTCTTTTTAGCCAGCGCATCGGCTTCCGCATTTTTTTTAGCGAGCAATGCATCTTCCTCTGCTTTTTTCTTAGCAGCCAAAGCATCCGCATCGGCTTTCTTCTTCGCCTCTTCTTCTGCTTTCTTTTTAGCCAGCGCATCGGCTTCCGCATTTTTTTTAGCGAGCAATGCATCTTCCTCTGCTTTTTTCTTAGCAGCCAAAGCATCCGCATCGGCTTTTTTCTTCGCCTCTTCTTCCGCTTTCTTTTTGGCCAGGGCATCTGCTTCCGCATTTTTTTTAGCAAGCAATGCATCCTCATCTGCCTTTTTCTTAGCAGCCAAAGCATCCGCATCGGCTTTTTTCTTCGCCTCTTCTTCCGCTTTCTTCTTCGCCAGGGCATCGGCTTCTGCATTCTTTTTAGCGAGTGCATCCTCTTCTGCTTTTTTCTTAGCAGCTAAAGCATCCTTCTCTGCTTTTTTCTTCGCCTCTTCTTCCGCTTTCTTTTTGGCCAGTGCCTCTGTTTCTGCATTTTTTTTAGCGAGTGCATCCTCCTCTGCTTTTTTCTTAGCTGCTAAAGCATCTGCATCGGCTTTCTTCTTTGCCTCTTCTTCTGCATTCTTTTTAGCGAGTGCATCCTCCTCTGCTTTTTTCTTAGCTGCTAAGGCATCTGCATCGGCTTTCTTTTTCGCATCTTCTTCCGCTTTCTTTTTAGCCAGAGCCTCCGCTTCTGCATTCTTTTTAGCGAGTGCATCTTCCTCTGCTTTTTTCTTAGCTGCTAAGGCATCAGTCTCTGCTTTCTTTTTAGCCAATGCATCTTCTTCTAATTTCTTTTTAGCCAGTGCCTCTTCTTCTGCTTTTTTCTTAGCCGCTAAAGCATCCGTCTCTGCTTTCTTCTTTGCATCTTCTTCCGCTTTCTTTTTAGCCAATGCATCTTCTTCTAATTTCTTTTTAGCCAGTGCCTCTTCTTCTGCTTTTTTCTTAGCCGCTAAAGCATCCGCTTCCGCGTTTTTCTTTGCGTCTTCTTCTGCCTTCTTTTTGACCAAGGCATCCTCTTCTAATTTCTTTTTAGCCAGTGCATCTTCTTCTGCTTTTTTCTTAGCGGCCAAAGCATCCGCTTCCGCCTTTTTCTTTGCGTCTTCTTCTGCCTTCTTTTTGGCCAGGGCATCCTCTTCTAATTTCTTTTTGGCAAGTGCCTCCTCCTCCGCTTTTTTCTTCGCCAAATCACCGTCAGCCGACTTTAATTTCTCTATTTCAGTAATTTTTTCTTTCGGGTAAGTTTCTTTTGGTTTTATTGAAGAGGCTTGTTTAAATGCGGCAATGGCATTGTCCCATTCCTTTTTACCATAAGCCTTTTCGGCATTTTTAAGGGCAGCCTGGTAAAATTTTTCCTGTTCTTTTTTCTGTCTGGCAGCGTCTTCGGCAATCTTCGCCAATTGATCAAGAGCCCCCAGCATTTGTTCCAGGTAGGCGTGGTCGTATTCAAAGGTTTCTTTTTCAGGGTTGTAAATATACTTGTTCAGGGGTTGGTTTAGAATGGAATAATCAATCCCTTCCATCTTTTCAAATATACTGATGTCGGCTTCTATCGGGGCAAACTTTTCAGCCGATCTTTCGGGGGGAATGCCTTTGGTGGAAACAAAAAACTTTTTGGTGATAAAGCCTGGTTTAGTAACCGATACAATGTAATCGGCATTGAGGGGAAGTTCAAAAGAGTATTTTCCATCGGCAGCAGTAGTGAGTGTTAAATACACTTTTGAGCCGTGGTTAACGGTTATAACGGCTCCGTTGGAAGCATCGCCGTCTTCGGTAATTTCACCTACCACCGGTAATTGGTAAGGTTGTGCAAAAACACAGGAAGAGTAAAGAAGGGCAAAGAAAAAAAAGATGTTTCTGAAAAAAAGTGTCATTGTACTTTTAAATTATTTTAGGCTTAAACACAGTAAATTTAAAAAATATTGCTTCACTCTGAAGACAAAAGTTATACCAGTTATAAACCTTGCGCTGTTCAATTAAAAATCGCTCTAAAACAGCCTGTAATCTGTATCTTTGCCGGGTGCGTTTAAACAAATATATTGCTCAAACCGGGTATTGTTCTCTGCGGGTAGCCGAAAACATGATTAAATCGGGGAAAATCCAGGTGAACGGCATCGTTTGTATACAAAACATTGAGGTAAAAGGCCAGCCCCTGGTACAGGCAGAAGGGCTTGTCATTACCAGAAACAGCGTGCCTGATAAAAAAACATACGTCGCTTTTAATAAACCCGAAGGGCTTGTTTGCACGGAGGATAAAAATGAAAAAAACGGCGTGCTTGATTTTTTGAAGTTTAAAGAACGGATTTTTACGGTGGGCCGTTTGGACAAAGACTCGGAAGGCTTGATTTTATTGACAAACGATGGAGATGCAGCCAATAAAATTATTCATGCTGAAAACGCACATGAAAAAGAATACTTAGTTACACTGAACAAAGCACTTACAAGTGGTTTTAAAATAGCCCAGTTAGAGGCCGGCGTTAAAATTTTGGACACCATTACCAAGTCCTGTACGGTTATTCCAGTAAACGATACCACTTTTCGTTTTGTACTGACCCAGGGGCTGAACCGCCAGATAAGACGAATGGCGGAGGCTATAGGTTACGAAGTCGTGAAATTGCAACGCACAAGGGTGATGAACATTGAGTTGGGGGACTTACAACCCGGGGAATGGCGGGATTTGAGTTCGACCGAAAAGGAAATTTTGTTCGATTTACTTTAGAGCCTGTTTAAAATTTATCTAATAATTTGTTTATGCTTCTTTTTGGCTGCAACATCGTTAAATTTTTTAGCCATAAAGATCTATTATGCCTGCAAAATTTGCCTCGTTTCGCTCAAAAAGAAGCTATAAACAATTTTACAATATAAATTTAAACAGGCTCTTAAGGTTCTTTCGTTTATTTGTTCACTTGTTCAATCGTTAGGGCTTACCTTAACAATGGAACGAATGAACTAAAAAACCAAAGAACGAATAAACAAAAGAACGAATGAACGGTTATTTTTCGCAAATTTGTCCTTCAAAATTTTACCTGTACATGAACATTGAGCAAATATTAAGTGAAGTTGTTAAAACCGCTGTTTCATCTGTTTACCAAACGGAAGTGGAGGTTTCTGCTATATCCTTTCAAAAAACCAAAAAAGAATTTGAAGGTGATTTTACCCTTGTTGTTTTCCCGTATCTAAAAGCTTCGAAAAAAAGTCCGGAACAAACGGCCACTGATATAGGTAATTACATCCGGGAAAACTGTGAATACGTGAGTGGGTTTAATGTTGTAAAAGGATTTTTGAATATTGTACTGGACAATAGTTATTGGATACCGTTTTTTAACGGGGTGCTTACCAACTCTTCTTTCGGTTTTAAACCGGTGAATGAAAATAGTAAACACATTATGCTGGAGTATTCTTCTCCAAATACCAATAAACCCCTGCACCTGGGGCATGTCAGGAACAATTTAGTAGGTTATTCGGTGGCCGAATTGCTAAAAGCCAATGGAAACAAAGTAACCAAAGCCAACTTAGTAAACGACCGGGGCATACACATTTGTAAATCGATGCTGGCCTGGAAAAAATTTGGTAATGGAGAAACACCTGAAAGCACTGGAATGAAAGGCGATCATTTGGTGGGGAAGTATTATGTTGCTTTTGATAAGGAATACAAAAAACAAACAGCTGAATTAATTAATACCGGCCTTACAAAGGAAGATGCAGAGAAACAAGCTCCTATTATGCAGGAGATACAGGAAATGCTCCGCAACTGGGAAGCGGGGGACAAGGAAACAATTGACTTGTGGAAGATGATGAACGCCTGGGTATACAGTGGATTTGAAGTAACTTACAAAACCCTGGGAGTTGATTTTGATAAAATGTATTACGAATCGAACACCTATTTATTGGGTAAAGAAACGGTTGAATACGGTTTGAAAAAGGACGTGTTTTATAAAAAAGAAGACGGCTCGGTGTGGATTGACTTAACAGGAGATGGCTTAGACCATAAATTGGTATTGCGTGCGGACGGTACTTCGGTGTATATGACCCAGGATTTAGGAACAGCCATCGAACGTTTTAAAGATTTCCCCGATTTAAAACAATTGATTTATACAGTGGGCAACGAACAGGACTATCATTTTAAAGTACTCTTCCTTATTTTGCAAAAATTAGGCTACGACTGGGCCAAAGAATGTTACCACCTGTCTTATGGAATGGTGGAGCTACCCGAAGGAAAAATGAAAAGCCGTGAAGGGACTGTTGTGGATGCGGATGAACTGCTGCAGGAAATGTTTGATACATCGGAACAAACCACCAAAGAGCTGGGCAAGATAGATGGTTTTACGGATGAAGAAGCGCAGCAACTATATCATACGATTGGTTTGGGAGCCCTGAAATACTTTATGCTGAAGGTAGACCCGAAAAAGAAAATGTTGTTTGACCCCAAAGAAAGCATTGATTTTAATGGGAACACAGGGCCTTTTATTCAGTACACCCACGCACGTATTCAATCGGTGCTGAGAAAAGCTTCTTTTAACAGCGCTGCAATTGAAGTGATTAAAACCGATATAGCCCTCCAGGAAAAAGAAAAGGAACTGATCAGATTAATGTACGATTTTCCTAAAACTGTTGAAGAAGCAGGGCATTTATACAATCCCGGGACGATAGCCAATTACACCTACGAATTAACGAAGACATACAATCAGTTTTATCATGAGCATCCTATTTTAAAAGAAGAAAATTCAGCGATAAAAAATATGCGCCTGGCTCTGTCTTATGCCTGCGGTTCTTTGATTAAACGCTCAATGGGACTGTTAGGGATAAGTGTTCCGGATAGAATGTAAAATAGTTCAATCGTTTATTTGTTCAATAGTTTAACCGTTTACTCGTTCAATCGTTAGTATCTTCCTTCACAAAGAGCGAATAAACAAAAGAACTAAAGAACGAATAAACAAAAGAACATATAAACGATATATATGCACGTTCCCGCCGAATTTTCAATAAAAGATACGACAACAGCCCTGGATTTTATCCGGCAATACAGCTTCGGGGCTTTGATTTGCAACGGGGAAGCTGTACCTGAAGTAAGCCATTTACCTTTTTTGGTGAAGGAAGAAGAAGATGCGCTTTACCTGCATACACATTTTGCCAGGGCCAACCCACAACTGAAAAAAATAGAAGAAGTAAAACAGGTATTGGTTGTTTTCAGTGGGCCGCACAGTTATATTTCGCCTACCTGGTATGTAAATAAAATAAACGTACCCACCTGGAATTATTCGGTTGTACATGTGAACGGAACAGCTGAAACCATTCACGGTACAGAGGCTAAAAAACAATTGTTGCTGAGTACGCTCTCCTGTTACGAACCTTCTTTTATTCAGGACTATGAAAAACTTCCCGATCAGTTTAAAAATGCCATGTTTACCGAACTGGTTGGAATTAAAATAAAAGTAAACAGCATCCAGACAAATTTTAAATTAAGTCAGAATAAAAGCAGGGAAGATATAAGATCCGTTATCGAACGCCTGCAAACATCAACAGATACGAATGATGTTGCACTTGCCGGTTTAATGCTGAAATTCAATGATAAAAAACTAAAGCCATGACCTCGTTTGAAAACACCGTCGTTTTTTTGTTTTTACTGTTTAACTTTTCAGTAAAAGCGCAGCTGCCCGAAACAGATATTTTTTTGTATGAAATAAAAAAAACAGCTACAACTGTTATCCTCCACAAAGGTGAAAACATTACAAACAGAGCAGGTTACGACAATCAGCCTTTTTTTATGCCTGATAATAAAACTATTTTATTTGTTTCAATTAAAGAAGACAAGCAGGCAGACATTTACAAATATGAAATTAAAAGTAAAAAAATCACCCCCCTCACTCACACCACAACAAGTGAATATTCACCGGTGTTAAGCCCGGATGGTAAAAGCATTTCGGCTGTTGTTGTCGAAACCGATTCCACTCAAAGAATATGGAGTGTGAAGCCCGATGGGTCCTCACAAAGTTTATTGACAGAACAAGAAGATTCCATTGGTTATTATACCTGGCTGAACAATGACACTTTGCTTTTTTATAAACTCTCAGACCCTCACAGTTTACATGCTTATTCTTTATCGCAACACAAAGATGTGTGGCTGGCCGATAACATTACCCGTTCGTTCAAAGCCTGTGATAAAAACACTTTTTTTTACGTACTAAAAGAGAAAGATAAAAACACCGTCAGGCACTATGACATCCGAATAAAAAAATCAAGCGAGTACGCTGTTGCCAAAGCGGAGAATGAAGATTTTATATGGGACAAAACCCTGGGGCTTGTTAAATCGGAAGGGGCCAAACTACTGCGTTACAAGCCTGAAATCAAAACCTGGCTTGAAATTGCTGATTTTTCGGGGGCAGGGGTTGCAAAAATTACCCGTTTTGCTTTTAGCGCCAATGGCAGGTACCTGGCTTTTGTAAGTAATAAATAGTTTATTCGTTCTTTCGTTTATTCGTTCAATAGTAAATACATCTACAAGGAAAACGAAGCCTCAAAAGTCTGGTAAACGAATAAACAAATGAACTGGTAAACTATTTCCCTTCTTCCTTCGTCCCGTTCTCTTCTTTTTGAGTCGTATTATTTGCTGCCCACTGGGCATGTTCTTTGGATAACAGGCCTTCAATACGTTCTACAAAAAAGGACAGTGATTTATTGTCTTTATAAGAACCTGCACCGGCGAGGTAAAGGTATTTTTCATATTTCAGTGCTTCCGACATTGCGCGGTACTCAATCCAGTTTTCATGAAACTTATACAGGGTCATAATGCTTGCTGCTGCGGCAACTACAACACCTATAAGCCCTACAACAATTTTAAGACCCACCATTTCGGTTGTAATATAACCCGTCAGTAAAGGGATGATCAAGGCCAATATAATTTCAGTCACTTTAAAGCGCATAAATAGTTTTTTATACATACTGCTTTTTTTATCGTACCAGTTAATCTGGTCGCTAAGGCGCTGGTCAAAATATTCCTGTTCTGTCATAGTTTTAGTTAAAGCTCAAATATAAATTTAATTCTTTTAATTTCTCAATTCCATTTATAAACTTCGGATTTATAAAACTCAAATAAATTTTACCTGGCCCGGGAACAAAGAACAAGGAACAATGTACATCGAACTATTTTGTAAATTTGCTGCCACAAACAAAATTATATGCAGTTAATTGGAAACAGGGTAAGTATAGTAAAGGAAGGCAATGTATACAGTGTGGTGATAATGCCTACTGATAAAAAGTGGAAAACGGGCCTCTTGTTTTTATGGCTTTTTGCCTGGACGGTGTGTGGTGTAATTGTTTGCACCAACTATTTCACATTAAGCAACGAAAAGGCAAAAGTCATTCTTATTGTATACATGGCTTTTTGGGCTTATTTCGAATACAAAATCGGGAAGGCCTTTTGGTTCAGGCGTTATGGCAAAGAAAAATTATGGATAAAAAACCGTACACTTTTTTATAAACGCGAAACCAACAAACGCGGCAAAACAAAAGAGTATGATGTGGACCTGGTGAATGATGTTAAAATAATAGATCACAACCGCGGGAACTTTTTTGTGCAAATGCAGGAATCCTTTTGGGTAATTGGAGGGGAGCGCCTGTCATTTAAACACGGCGGCAAAGAAATTCTTTTCGGCATTCAGCTCAATGATGAGGATACAGAGAAACTGCACAAGGAGATTAAAAAATACCTCGGGAAGATTTGAGTGAGAGAGTGAGAAGAAGTTAATGGAACCCCTTATCGGCAAGCTCTCCGATATCCCAACTTTTAAACTTTCTAACTTTTAAACTTTCCAACCAATAGTAAACTAAAGACTTTTAAGCATCGCAATCAAATTGGGCTGAGGCGAACAATCAAACTTATCGCTTCTTACATTCGTATGCGTCCATAAACCAGGTTTACCGGCCAGTGCATCCTGGTTCAGTAAAAAAGCATCGGCTCCTTTGTTTTGTAAAAGGCCCTGTTGAATTCCCTTTTTCAAATCAATACCAAAGCGTTTACCGAGGTCAAGCAATAAATCTTTTAAAGCTGCAATTTGTTTATCGGTGTATTTGTGGTAATAGGTGAAACCCTGAAAAGGTTTGGGCAATTCAATCACCATTTCGGCAGGCACAGGGGAGTTGACATAGGTATAAAACTTACCGTCTTTTGATTTGGTAATGGGCCCGTAATTGCAAATTTCAATTCCAATCGATTGTTGGTTCAATACAGTATTGTTGGCTGTAGTTAATCCTAAATGATGCGCCCAGTTTTCTTCCGGAAAACAGCGGCAGATAACTCCGTCCCAGGTGGCATCATTGTCTTTGGTAGACAAACCGCCCATTACAAATGCAGTGGCCACTTTTAACTGTTGCCCCGTTTTTGTCCGGTCGGCGTTCCAGCCACCAATGGTGTAATCGGGGCGGTGCGAACCTGCGGTGTGATGAATATAAATTGTTTCTTTTTTTATTTGTTCCTCGTAATATTCGCCTTTGGCTAAAGGAACACTTTTAATTGTTGATGTCATATAAGTTTTTAGTTCTTTGTTCGAAGTTCTTAGTTATTGTGGATATCGAATAGTTAACAGGGAATAGTTAGGGTAGTTCGTATTAGTGATAGAACCAGTTACCTGCTACTTGTTACCAGTTACCAAACAAGGTAAAGATATAGAATAAAAAACAGCTTGTTTATTCGTTCGGGTAAATAATTTTTCATATTTTTCGTCAAAATCTATTTTCTTTTTTCAGCAGACAATTTTTCTGGAGAAAAGAAAAGGGTTTTAACCTCAACTCCCCCCGTATTTTATGAGGTTTTGCTAACGATCTACTATAACCAACCCATCAATAATGAAAAAGAGTACCTACCTTTTTATTGTCGCCCTGTTAATATTGGGCTTCATCAGTTTTGAAAGTTTTAAAAGCGATCAAGAAACCGCTGAGCATTCACCGGAAGAGCCCTACGAAGAGTTTATGTTGCAACGCACTTATCCCAATAAGACCTTCGATGTGAATGCTTATAAAAGCGCCCTGAGCAATGCTTTTTCGCAAAACCTGTTGCAAAAAACAAACACCTTGTCCTGGCAATTAGAAGGGCCCGGAAACATTGGCGGACGCTTTAATTGTGTGGTGGTTGACCCATCCAGTACAAGTACCATATATGCAGGCAGTGCCAACGGCGGGGTATGGAAAACCACCGACAACGGACAAAACTGGTTGCCCCTCACCGATGCCTTGCCCTATCAGGCTATCGGGGCCATAGCCATTAATCCAACTAACAGCAACGAAATATGGATAGGCACCGGCGATCTTAACATCAGCGGCACTCTGTATGCCGGTAACGGTGTGTATAAAAGTCTGGATGCCGGACAAACCTGGACTTATATGGGCCTGGCCAATACCTATATAGTATCGTCTATTATTTTTAATCCTACCAATACCAGCGAGGTATTGGTGAGTACCATGGGCAATGTTTTTAATAAAGATTTTAACCGGGGGCTTTATAAAACCAGCGATGGCGGACTTTCTTTTACCAATAAATTATGTGTAAACGACAGCACGGGTATCATCGACATGGTGCAGCACCCTACCAACCCGGCCATTGTATACGCCAGCTCCTTTACACGTATGCGCACCGATAGAAAAAGTGTGGTGAATGGAACAACGGTTTACGTATACAAGTCGACTGATTTTGGACAAACCTGGAACATTCTTTCCGGAGGACTTCCCAACGGTGTAGCTCACGAACGCTTAGGTCTTGGTATTTCCAAAAGCAGTCCCAATATACTGTATGCCCTTTATTCAACGAGCAGTGGAAACAAGCCCGAATTGTATAAAACAAGCAACGGCGGAACAAGCTGGCAGCAGGTGAGCATCGCTAATTTTGATGCCGGCGCTTATGGCTCTTACGGCTGGTATTTCGGAAAAATAGTTGTGCATCCTTCCGATCCGAATACCTTGTATATACCCGGCGTAGACTTGCAATACAGTACGGATGGTGGAATAAACTGGAACCCCCGCACACCACCCTGGTTTACCTATGCTGTACACGGCGACGGACATTGCCTGTATTTTAATTCGGCTTCGGATATGATTTATTGCACCGATGGAGGTCTCTACCGAACCAACGACGGGGGCAACAACTGGACGGATATTGAAAATATTCCGAACAACCAGTTTTATGCCGTTGAAGAAAACCCGGCCAACGCAGGTGAATATGCAGGCGGTGTACAGGACAATGGAACCATGTTTGGCAACGCTGCCGTTATAAATAATTTTACACGCCTGTATGGTGGCGATGGGTTTACGGTTGCGTACACCCCCGATCCCCAGCTTATTTATGCTGAAAGTCAAAATGGGAGCATTGTTTACGATGATGCCTTTAACACCGGCAACTGGCAGGATATACAAACCGATCAGGGCCAAAACTACAACTGGCACACTCCTTATTTTGTGTCTAAACACAATTATAAAACCTTGTTCTTTGCAGGCCAGCAGGTGATGCGGATTGACGGAGCACCTTATGGAAGTTATACAAGCATTAGCCCTGTGTTGCACGATGCCAACAGCCCCCAGCGGGTATCCAATATCAGCACCATCAACCAATCTGTGTTAGACAGCAACATCCTTTATGCCGGAACAGCCGATGGAAAAGTATGGAACAGCCTGGATTATGGTACAAACTGGAACGACATTACACCTTTTCAGGGCATAACCTATTATGTAACCAAAGTAATGCCTTCGCCCAACAATGCGGCTACAGCTTATGTATGCCGTAGTGGTTACCGTGCCAACGACAACACCCCGCTCATTTTTAAAACAATAAACAACGGCAGTACCTGGACCAGTGTTGCCGGCAATTTACCTGCCCTTGCAGTAAACGATATAGAAGTGTATCCGGGCAACGAAAATATAATTTTTATTGCCAACGATGCAGGTGTGTATTATACTACAGATGGTGGAACAGGCTGGTTGCGCCTGGGAAACAACATGCCTTATGTGGCGGTGCTGGATATTGATTTGAACAACAGCAAAAGTAAACTCATTGCAGGTACCTTTGGGCGTAGTATTTATTCAACCGACATACAATCTATTGTTGGTATAAACGAATATACAAATGGGAACAGCCTGGATGTAAAAATTTACCCCAATCCCACCAATGATGTATTGAACATTAGCAGCGCCGGTAAACCTGAACTGATTCATATTTACGATGCACAGGGGAAACTGATAAAAAGTACCCAAACAGAACAGGTAGATGTTTCATCACTTGTAAACGGAATGTACACCATTGAAATACTTACTAAAAAAGGAAAAGCCCGTAAACAATTTATTAAGCAGTAGAATTATTTTTTTCTATTTATCGAGTTTCCGGGCCGCAGAGGGTTAATTGTAATCGAAACCAACCTTTCTTACTTTCTTACCCTCTAACTTTCTTACACCTCAAATCCTTATTTTTGTTTTGTGACTTTTTAAGCAGCCCTGTATTATGGTACAAAAAGGGAACAATGCTAACATTAATCAAAACGAATATGACGGAATTTGCACCCTTCCATTATACGGAAGAACAAATTAAAGACGAGGAAAAGCTGATAATAGCCGCCAAAGAAAATTCCAGACACTTTGAACCACTTTATAAAAGCTATTACGAACGGATAGCCAGGTATATATACCACCGTGTTGAAAGCAAAGAACTGGCTTTTGAAATTACCGCACAGGTCTTTTACCTGGCCTTAAACAATCTTTCCAAATACACTCCCAAAGGCCTTCCCTTTTCGGCCTGGCTGTTCAGGATTGCAGGCAACGAACTCAATCAATGGTTCCGGAAAAACAAGGCTCAGCGTGTATTGAACATGGATACAGAAGGCCTGGGGGAACTAAAAGACAACATGGAAGAAAATTCTTCTGCCGAAATGGACAAGCACCTGTTTGATGCCTTACAGGAACTGGAGGCCGAAGAAATGGAACTCATCAATATGCGCTTTTTCGAAAAACGTTCCTTCAAAGAAATCAGCGATATATTGCAGATAGGCGAAAGTGCCTGTAAAATGAGGTTGTACCGTATACTGGAACAGTTAAAAACCTTACTTACCCAATTACAGGTTCATTAGATCGTCAAAAAAAAAACGCTAAAATATTCATACCGATAAATCAAAAAAAATGAGCAAGTATAAAATAAATATAAACAGAGAGCCACTCAGCCCAAAGGATATAGAAACCAATATGGATTTTAATACATTTCATTCGGCTTATGCGGCAAAAGCAGGCTGGTTGGGCAAAGGCACCAAACTGTACCTGTCGGTTTCCATTGCGGTACTGGTTGTAGCAGGTATAAGTTATTGGTTGTACCGGTCGGGGCAAAAAGATATTCCTGCGGAGCAGGCATTTATCAACCCACCGCTCCCACAATTGTACCTGCATCCCGATAAAATGATACTTGATGCAGATGGTGATACCACCATCATTTATAAAACAGGAACAAGCATACACATCCCTTCCAATGTGTTTAAGACTAAAGATGGTAAAGATGTAAAAGGGAAAATAGAGATCCGTTACCGCGAGTTTCACGACCAGGTTGATTTGATACTCAGCGGAATTCCAATGGACTATGATTCTGCCGGAACACAGTACCAGTTTGAGTCGGCAGGGATGTTCGAGATTTTAGCTTTTCAGGACAATGAACCCTTGTTGTTGAAACCCGGCAAAGAGCTGGAGGTAAACATGCCCTCCACAACTTACCGCAACGATTTTAATGTGTATTACCTCGACACCATTCAAAAAAAGTGGTTGTACCGCGATAACAATACAAAAAACTGCAAAGAAAATATTTATGCGGCTGTGATGAAAAATGAAGAATTTGCACATTGGGAGGAGTTGGAAACAAGGGCAATGGTAGCGCCCAAGAAGGCAAACTCCGGGACATATAGTTTTTATATCGATTACGACAAAGATGAATTTCCTGAATTGGCTGTATTCGACAGTGTGAAATTTGAAGTAGATGAAAAAGAAAAAAACTATTACCCTGAATTGTCTGTTGTTACCTGGGAGGAAGTAAGCATCCGGAAATCTTCCGATAACGAACATTATAAACTTACATTCAATAAGGGTAAACGATCAGTAAGTTTTATGGCATCCCCTGTTTTTGATGAACAAAACTACGACAAAGCCATGAAGGAATATGAATACAGAAAACGGCAACACGCAAAACTAAGCAGAGCCAAAATGGATTCGATTGCAAAAATTAAAGTTGTAAACATAAACGGGTCACCCGAAAATAGTAATGCCAACAATCGTTTTAATAATTTTATAAGCAAAACAGTTGTTTACCGCTCAATAGCCATTGATGAATTGGGGATATGGAACCATGATATGGAATTCAGTTTTTTTGGAGGTAAAACACACACTATGCTTAATGCACACTTTAACCTGGACAATAGCAATGAGCAACTTAAATTAAGGAATATTTTTCTCGTAAACAGAAGGATAAATGCTATATACCCTGTATTGGGCAATAAGTTTGATTCCTTTGTTTCTTTCCCATTTTCAAGCAATGTGGATATTATTGTTGGAATAACGTTTAACAATGAAGTGGTCTATTTAAAAGATGAAGAACTGAGACAGTTAACTGTCAGCGGAAAGGACATAAGTTTTAAAATGCACAAGGCCCCTGCTTTTAATAATGATCCGGAACAGTTGAAGTTGATATTGGAGATATAGTTGAGAGTTTAGTAGTTTGAATTTAGAATTTATGTGGAGAACCATTTGTATAAAATACCTGAGCGTTTTACTATTGTTGATCAATGGGATTTGTGTTGCGCAACGGACGAAAAAAGGGGTGGTGCACTTTAAAGTAAAGGCGCCATTACCAACCTGTACCATTGAAAGTGATGAGAAATTTTTTCAACTCGAAAAAGAAAGCCTGGTACATATTACTGTAACTGGGAAAAATCAGAGAATACAGGTGAGGGTAAAAGGAGCAAGTGTGGTTTCCGTAAAAGACAACACCTATAAATTGCGTTTTTTTGCCGCCGATACTGTAACTGTCAGCGTGTATGCCATAAAGCCGGAAGGCTTAAGATACATCGGCAAGAGAAGTTTTAATGTTGTTGCCCCTGCACTTTATTTTTGTGGTTTAAAAATCGATTCCACTGCCCAGTCACTTAGACTGGGTAAGTGCGATTTATACGCTTATTCTACTTATTATAAAATAAAAATGCCGGTTTCTTCCTTTGAAATGTTTTATATGGAAAACCTGAACCCCGATATGAAAAGAAAAGCCCAGACTGTTTACCTTAAATCCGATTCCTGCAAAGTAAGCAAGGAGATGAAAGAAAAATTAGTCAGGTTCCAACCCGTGAAAAACCGCTTGTATTTGTACAGTATATTTTTTATCGGTCCCGATGGTATTAAGCGGACCATTGACCCGGTGGAGTTGTTTGCAAAGTCAGATACCAGTAAATCATATAAGGCTGAGAGCTATGTGACTTTTTCATTAAAAAAGAAAAAAGGGAATTAGCGGATTAACTGATGTGATGATATGAGTCTTTGTGTAAATAGGCATTAAGTGGGAAAGGGAGGGAGAGAGTGAGTGTATTATATCACATCGGCAAAACTCTTTTCCATTTTACGGAAGGTTTTAATCCCAATAACTAAAAATAAAAGGCATATAGCGGATGAAACAAAAAAGCCGGGCCAGTTGATCGCCACATTTTCTCCAAATACACACCAACGAAAACCATCGATAACACTAACCATGGGGTTAAAAGGGTAAATGTATTTAAAGAACTGGGGGATTTTTTCGTTTTCGTAAAACTCCTGACTGCTATACATTACGGGGGATACGTACATTCCTATTTGAACAATAAACGGAACAATAAATTTAAAATCGCGGTATTTTACGTTTAAGGATGCAATGTACAAACCTATTCCCAGGGAAGCTACAAGACCCAGTAACAAAAACACGGGTAGCAAAAGAACCTGAATCCCCGGAAGGTGATGGTAATAAACCATTAATAGTATTACAATTACGAATGAAATCAATAAATCGATCACACAAACTACAATGGTGCTGGCCGGAACAATGATGCGGGGGAAATAAACTTTGCTTATTAAATTTGAATTGGTTACAAGGGAGTTGGATATATCACTGAAGGCGGAGGAAAAAAATTGCCAGGGCAGGGTTCCCGCCGCTATTAACAATGGAAAAGGAATGGTGCTGCTGGTGTTTTCTTTCCCCAACAATAACCGAATAAAACTAAGTGCGAAAATAGTGAGTAAAGGCCTGAACACCGCCCAGGCAATACCAATGCTGGTTTGTTTGTAACGCACCAGTATATCGCGCCAGGCCAAAAAGTAAAAAAGACCCTTGAATGTTCTCAGGTCTTTCCAGTAATTTTTGTCCTCTTTGCCGGCTTCTATGATTATTTTGTTCACGTTCGTTTTCGTTTATTCGTTTATTCGTTTATTCGTTTATTCGTTTATTCGTTTATCCACAACGGATAAACTATTGAACAAGTAAACGGATAAACTAAAAACTACTTCGCGTAACTGGTCGCCCTTGTTTCACGAATGACGGTAACCTTCACCTGTCCGGGATAGGTCATTTCGGTTTGAATACGTTGCGAAATATCAAAAGCTAATTTTTCAGATTCCTGATCGCTTATTTTTTCACTGGCGACTATCACACGTAATTCGCGGCCGGCTTGTATAGCGTAGGTTTTTTCAACACCCGAATAAGATAAAGCCAGGCTCTCAAGGTCTTTCAGGCGTTTAATGTATTGCTCAGCAATTTCGCGGCGGGCACCGGGACGGGCGCCGCTAATGGCATCACACACCTGAATAATCGGGGCTATCATGGTAGTCATCTCCACCTCATCGTGGTGGGCTCCAATGGCGTTGCACACTTCTGGTTTTTCCTTGTATTTTTCTGCCAGCTTCATCCCTAAAATAGCATGTGGCAATTCTGGCTCATCGTCCGGAACTTTTCCAATATCGTGTAACAAACCTGCACGTTTGGCCACTTTTACATTTAAGCCCAACTCTGCCGCCATTATCGCACAAAGGTTGGCTACTTCGCGGCTGTGCTGTAAAAGGTTTTGTCCGTAAGAAGAACGGTATTTCATTCTACCCACCATACGTATTAATTCGGGGTGCAAACCATGAACGCCGAGATCAATACAGGTGCGTTTGCCGGTTTCAATAATTTCTTCTTCTAATTGTTTTTTGGTTTTTTCCACCACCTCTTCAATACGGGCCGGGTGAATACGTCCGTCGGTAACCAATTGATGCAGGGCCAAACGGGCTATTTCTCGGCGAACGGGGTCAAAGCAGGAGAAGATAATCGCTTCAGGGGTATCGTCTACAATCACCTCAACACCGGTTGCAGCTTCAAAGGCACGGATGTTTCTACCTTCACGACCAATGATCCTTCCTTTCATTTCATCATTTTCGATGTTGAACACCGACACCGAGTTTTCAATGGCATGTTCTGTGGCCACCCGTTGTATGGTTTGAATCACCACTTTCTTCGCTTCCTTGTTGGCCGATAGTTTGGCTTCATCAATAATATCTTTAATATAAGCCATGGCTTCGGTTTTGGCTTCGGCCTTTACCGTTTCAATTAATTGAGCTTTGGCTTCTTCGGCCGATAATCCGGAGATGACCTGCAGCTGGTCCACATGGCGTTTATAAGATTTATCTACCTCTTCCTGTTTTTTGTTCAGGATTTCCAACTGATGTCCGAGGTTTTGTTTTAGTGTATCCGCCTCGTGTTGTTTACGCTGGGTATCTTCTAATTTTTTCGATAAATCCGTGTCTTTTTGTTTGATGCGTTGTTCGGCTTTTGCCACTTCGTTGTTTTTTTCCTGCACCAATTTATCGTGTTCAGACTTTAACTGAAGAAATTTTTCTTTGGCCTGCAATATTTTTTCCTGTTTGGTGGCTTCGGCTTTTACTTCGGCTTCCTTTACCAGGTTATCTTTCTGGGCTTTGGCACTTGCATTTAATTTTGAGTTGGCCAGTACAAAACCAACAACCAATCCCGCAATAAGGGCTACTACTATAATAATTAAGGCTACAATCAGGTCCATTTTTTGTTTGTTTAGTTATTAAAAAAAATCCGCATAAACTCATGCTAAAAGCCCTTTGAGCCTTGTTGCCATGAATTTATGCGGGAGAACTACCTTTTAACAGGCAGTGTTATCGGTTTACTTTTTCCTGGTGTTGCTTAACCATTTCGTTAAGTTCTTCCAGTACACCTTTTAATTGCTTTAACTCTTCTGATTTTGCCTTGTCCTGTTGTACAAACTGGGTTACCATTTGCAACAATACCATCGCCAATATGTCTTTTTTTTCTTTGACGGTATAGTTCTTTTCAAACTCGGCAATCTTCTCTTTAATGAGTCCGGCAGCTTTCTCAACATTATCTGCATCTTCGGCTTTTACCCGTAGGGGGTATTCGTTTCCTGCAATGTTAATTTTTAAAGATACCTCGCTCATTCCTATATGTTAAAATCAGTAAATGTTTATTTATTAAACACTTAACAGAGCAATACACTTATCAATTTCCCGCACTAATTCGTTTATTTTAAGCTTTGTGGCTGTTTTGTCTTTCGACGAAAAAACCAAAGCCTGTGCTAATTTAATCTGTTTATTTGTTTCCTCCAAGTTTTTTATCTCGCCCTGCTGATTTTCAATCGTTTGAAGCAGTTCGGCTACTTTTTGTTCCATGCAGCCCACTTCTTCCTCAACTTCCTCTTTTTCAGTTTGTAACCTGAATTTCTCATCTGTCAGGGCATCCATTTGCTTAAATAATTTGTCAATAAAGGCATCGTCTTCGGTTTTATTGGTATTATCAGATGGAGCGGAAGTCGATTCCAGCAATTGTAATTTTAAATCTTCAATCTGTATCAGCAGATTGCTTTTTTCAAACTCCAGGGCTTCTGCTTTTGTTTTATTTTCCTCAATAAGCAGTTCCATGTTAAAATTAATTTCCTCAATTTCCTTGTTCAGATTTTCAATCAGCTGAGCTGACGCTGAATTATCACTGGCATTCAAACTCAATACCTCCAATTCAACTTTCAGGTGTTTAATTTCAGTCAGCAGTTGTTCTTTTTCTTCCACGAATAAACCGGCGGATTTAGAAGCACTGATTAAAACCTCTTCATTAGACAGCCTGAGTGCTGTAAATTCCTGCTCCAGGTTTTGTTTTTCTGCATGTAAGTCTGCTTTTTCCTGTTCGAAACGGCCAATCGCATATTGACTTGCCGTGGAAGCCTCCTCTGTTATTTTTTTCGACAATTCCAGTTCCTGTTTTACAGCATCACATTCATTCAGCAGGTTTTCTTTGTCCATTTCCCATACCGCCTGCTCAGCAATCAGTGTTGCCTTGTCTTCTACAATCTGCATCTTTTCAGCGTACAAGTCCTCAAAAGCCAGGTTAGACGCTGTTTTTAAATTTACCAGGGCCTTTTCGGCTGCAAAAACGCTTATGTTTTGTGATTGTATCAATACTTTGGCTTCGCTCAACTGGGCATCCAGCAGCAATACTTTTTGCTGTAAATGCTGTACCTCACCGGCTAATTTTTCCTGCTCATTGGTACTAAAAAGGTCTTGTTGTGTATATTTTTCCACATCGTGCAACAACCTTTCTTTTTCGGCATTTGTATTTTTTAACTGTGTGTTTTTAAGCGAAAGTTCTTTTTGCAGGCCGGCTTCTTTTTCATTTTGTGTATCGAGGTGTAAAATAAGTTCCCTGATTTTGGCTGCATAATGGTTGTTTTCAACCGTCAGTTTATTTATTTCATCCCACATGCCCGAATCGGCCCGCAACTTATTGTTGAGTTCTTCAATTTGTTCATTCAGTCCCTGTATTTTTTCTTCCTGCTGATGTGTATAAGCCGAAAAACTTGCTTTTTCAGCATCGAGCAATTCCTGTAGCTCTGCAATTCTTTCGTCCTTGGTTTGCAGTTTATTGGCTTTTCGCTGAATGGTGGAATTCAAATTCGCAATCAACTGCTCTTTTTCTTCGAGTTCCCTGCTTTTCTTTTGAGTAGTTTCCGAATTAAGAAATACATTCCGGCGCATTTCCTGAATAGAAGTCCTGTTGGAAATATCCTCCTGCAATAGCTGCTGGAGCCCTTGTTTTAATTCTGTATAAATCATAGAAAGAAATTAACAGGTTATTGTTGAGGATAAAAATAAAGAATTGTGAAGACTGATTTAAGATTGGATAATTTTGTTATTAACAGAGGGGAGTTAGCAGATGTGAGGATTTGAGAATTAGCTGATGTGATGATTAGCCAATTAGCTGATGGGAGAGATAGGTAAATGAAACCATATAGGTGTTGATGATTAGCTAATGTGAGGATTTGAGAATGGGAGAATGATTAGCTGATGTGATGATTAGCTGATTGATTTGAGAATTTGATGATGAGTTGATTTGAAGATGGGTAATTAGGTAAATGAAAACGAGACAGGTCTTGATGATTCGCTGATGTGGATCTTCCTTCAATTCCTTTAAAAAAATATAATATTAAATTAAGATGAAGAACGAGTTTAGCCCTGTGCAAAAGAAATTGATGTTGGTGTTTGGTTTAATCGTTTGTTTATCTCCGTTCAGGGTATACCCCTCTCAAACACAGCGTTTCATTGCCAACACCTTTCGTTTTCCTATAGACGGGCAACTGACCTTAAACGGAAATTACGGGGAAATCCGCCCCAATCACTTTCATGCGGGTATTGATTTGAAAACCGATGCGGTAAAGAACCTGCCCATTTATTCGATTGAAGACGGTTATGTATCGCGGGTAAAAGTGTCTACCACTGGTTATGGGAAGGTGTTGTATGTTACCCATCCCAATGGCTATGTGAGTGTGTATGCGCACCAGCATCATTTTAGTAAACGGATAGCAGAATTTGTTAAGCAGGAACAAGCGCAAAAAGAAACTTTTGAAATAGAAATTTTCCCAAAACCAGAAGAGCTACAATTAAAAAAAGGAGAAGTCATTGGTTATACCGGCAATACAGGTAACTCACAGGGGCCTCACCTGCATTTTGAAATACGGGAAGAGAAAAGTGAAATTCCATTGAACCCCCTTCGGTTTTATAAAATTAACGATGTTGTGGCGCCTAAAATACAAGGGGTGTTTTTTTACAACCTCAACAATATGGAAGCCCCTGTGGTGAACAAAACAATTAAGCCTGGGGCAGACAAAACTTATTCGTTTACAAAAGAAGGTCGTCAATGGCTGATGAAAAACACGATGACTGTTAATTCCTGTTTTGGCCTGGGCATTTCGGCTTTTGATACCGAAACCCTGCGTGGCAATGTGAACCAGGTTTATGGTGTAAAGGTTTTATTGGATGAGCAACCCTATGTCCATTACGAGTTTGACGGAATAGCCTTTGACCAGGCCCGTTATGTAAATTGTTTTTCGGAACAAAGCAATGGTCTGAAACAACAGAAGATACAGCGTTGTTTTTTAAGCCAAAACGAAGAACTACCTATATTTAAAATTGCACAAAACAACGGGGAATTTATTTTAAAAGATACACTTACACATATTTTAAAAATTACGGTGTACGATATTAATGGGAATGAAGAAGTGGTGGTGATGAATGTAAAAAACAGCAAAACACTGGCCGAACCTACCAGGCACAACCAGTTGCGTAGTTGCTTAAACGAATGGCAAAAGGAATCGGATTATTACAGGTTACTTATTCCGGAGCGGACTTTTTACAACGACTATAGTTTGCGTATTGAAAACCCCGCTCAAAAACTAAATTACCAAAGCCGCTTACTGGTATTAAAAGGAACAAGCGTTCCACTGTTTAAAGCCCTTGATATAGCCCTGAAACCGATTGGGGCAAAACAAAATTTATACGATAAATTGTGTGTAATAGAAACAGGTACACAAAGTTATTGCGGCGGAACAGTGGAAGAAGGCATGATAAAAGGTCAAAGCAAAACCTTAGGTACTTTTGCCCTGGTGTACGACACCATTGCCCCTTCGATAAAAGCAATGACAGGAGGAAAAAAGAATGCAGATGTGAGCAGGCAATCTGCCCTGTCTTTTTTAGTAAGCGATAACCTAAGCGGCATAGACAGGTTTAGGATGGAAATAAACGGTAAATGGGTAAACGCTGAATATGAGCACAAGAACAACAGTATTTTTTACACTTTTGATGCTGAAAGCACAGGAGGAAAACTGAA
>JAHEYF010000174.1 GCA_023251755.1 Bacteroidota bacterium | reverse complement strand
CCGAAAAATGGGCGCATTAAGCTTATCATATTACCAGCACGAAAACAACCCTGCAACTTGTTTGGAGGTGGTGTGCAAAAACGGAGAGTACCTTTCAAAACCGCAGGGAAACTATTGCTCCCCCGTTATAAACCTGCCGGGTAGTTAGTTAATAGCGAATAGTTAACAGGAAAGATAAACTATATTATTAACCGACCCCTATTCACTATTAACTATTCGCAATTAACTACTTATTCAGCACTAATCGTTTCACCAGCACTTTATCGTTCATAGTAAGTTTAATAAAATACACCCCATTGGCATAAGCCGAAAGGTCGATGTTTTTACTCAGGCTACTTTGATCGAACTGAGCCGATACAACAGTTTCTCCCAGGGTGTTCACAATACTCAGTTCCGTTTTCCGGTCAAGTGGCCGGTCTAACTTAATGGTAATGTTTCCGTTGCTTGGGTTCGGGAACACATACATGTTTTCGCTCATCGTATTGTAGGCAGCAATTCCGTTGGTATTCATAAAACGCGCTGTTTTAATGTTTGAACGCGAGGTGTTAATAGCTCCGCGTGTAGGGTCGCAGGAACTCACCGGCCCGCCTTCTGTCATGTACATCAAATCGGGTGAGCTGATAATGGAGGGGGCAGTTAAGTCTGTGTAGCTGTTCAGGTTGGCCGGCAGACTGTCTATTTTTACCCAGTGCGTTGCAGTGGTGTAGCGCCATACATAAAATTTATTAAACAGCAGACCTTCGTAATTGTCCCATATCAGGTTGTAGGCATTGCCCAGACCTTTGTTAATGGTAAGGTGTATGGTTTTGTGCAAATCGCTCTGAAACGATTCTTCGCCACAGGCACTTACAGCCGTAACCCGGTACCGCCAGCCCCTGATGGAAGGATCGGCCACAGGGTCAATGTACTGGTGCAAACTGTCTACATCCACATTTCCTACATAATAATACAGGCCCGACTGCGAACTTTCGCGGTACACATTAAAGGAGCTGATGTCGGTGCGCGAACCTTTTTCCCATATCACCCGGTTGGTTTGTGTAGTGGTATCAACTGTTATAGCGCATATCGACAAAGGCGCAGGTATTTGTTCGTTGATGTTCACCGTTAACATGGCTTTGCAGTTGTTGTTTCCTTTTACCTGCAGGGAATAAAAACCAGGCTGCACATTCACCAGGTCTTCCGTTAAAATATTATTCGACCAGTGATAGGTATAAGGGCTGGTACCCAGGTAAGTGCTCACATACACGTTGGCACCGCCGCCTGCATCACAACTCAGTACGGCTACCGAATCCAAAATAACAATAGGGGCACCTGTTTCGTTGAGGGTAACAATTTTATCTTTTAAACAGCCTTTTGAATCCACCACCGTAACCGTGTATATGCCTGCACTTATTCCGCTTACCGAAGGGGTGTTGTAGCCATTGCTCCACAAATAATTGTAAGGCCCTGTGGTACCCTGTACCGATGTTTGAACAACCCCGGTGCTTCCACCGCAGGCCGAAGGGTAAGACACGTAAGAGATGTTGAAATCGGGCGGCTGGTGTATGCTTATACTTTTGGTGGCTTTGCAACCATTGGCATCCTTCACAATAATTTCATAAGGGCCCGCCGCCAGCTGGTTGATGTCTTCCACTGTTTTTCCGTTCGACCATACATAGCTGTAGGGTGCCGAGCTGCCTATCAGCGTAATGTCGATAGCCCCGGTGGCCTGTCCGTAGCAACTCGCATCAATAATATTGTTCAGCGAAATGGTGGGCGCCTGTGCATCGCTTACCGTAGCTACAGCAAAGTTTTTACAACCTTTGGCATCGGCAACGCTTACATAATAAATACCCGAACTAAGTGTATCGGCAATAAAACTTTTATCCCCGTTGGTCCAGTTGTATTTGAAGGGTGAATTGGCGCCGTTTACAATGGCAATGGCTTTTCCATTGCTTTGTCCGCAGGAAGGCGACACTGAACTGGTGGAGATGTTGATACGGGAGTCGGGGATGATCACACTTTTAACATTGGTATCGCTGGCCCCGCATGAATTGTGCATCACTAATTTAACATCGTAAGTGCCGGGCTGGCTAAAGCCATGGTACACGGCAACCAGCGAACTGGTGGTGATTAATTTTCCTGAACCATCACCAAAATCCCATTCATACGTACTGGCTCCATAAGCCATAAACCCAATCTGCTCGTTGAGGCAATAATATTTTGATTCATTAAAAAAGAAACCTGCGTCGCCATCAATGGCATTGTTGGTAGAGATGTTCACCGATCCCATGCTTTGTGTTACAGAAGAGCCACAGGGCGTTGTAACTTGTATGGTGGGGTTGTAGTTTCCTAAAGCTGTGTAAGGGTGTTTAAAAATAGCGTATTGTGTACCGTCGGGCCCGTTAAGAATAGAGATGGGTTGTGTAGCGCTTTGCCCGTCGCCGAAATTAAGCAGAAAAGAGCCTATATCGGGAGGCGAAACAATAAAAAACACGGAGTCGCCGGGGCATCCAACCCCTACCGGGCTACCGGCCATAAAGGAACCGGTGTTTAAAGTACTTGCTGAATTTACAACAACAGGTAAGCTGTAACTGTTGGAATTACCGCAGCCATTGGTAATGGTGGCTGTAATGGTATAGGTACCGGGGGCGGCATACAGGTGTGTAAGCTGTTCCTGGTTTTGTGCGGTGGCTGTTTGCCCGTCGCCGAAATTAAAAAAGACGGGTATATACTTTGGAACCCCAGAAGGCATATTGATTAATAAAGAGGTACCCGGGCATATAGAATCGGGGGCCATAAAGCTAAAGGCCGGAACCGGCAATGAACCCTGAACATATACACGGCGGTTTAATGTTTTGCTGTAACCACAGCCGTTTTTTAAAGTAAGGCTCACCGTGTAGGTTCCTACCGAAGGATAGGTGGCTGTAGGATTGTCAACGTTAGATGTGGAGCCGTTTCCTAAATCCCAGCTGTAAGAACTAAAGCCGCCGGGTGCATAAAACGACACAGCTGTTGCCGGGCAGGTAACCGAGTCGTTGATTGAAATATAATTGGGGGTAACATGATTGGGAACCGCAATATTGGTAGTAATGTGTACCGTGTCGGTTACAATGGCCGAGTTGCCGCAGCCGTTAAAAAAGGTGGCTTTAATAATATAGGTGCCGGGTAAATAATACGAGTGCCTGCGCGAATTGTGTTCTACAGCCCCGTCACCAAATTCTATAATAAAATTATCGTAACCCGAGGGGGTATAAAAATCAATGTTATCGCCCGGGCAGGCCGAATCGGGCTGGCTTTGCAGGTACACATTGCCTACCGGCGCATTCACTATTACATGAACCGGCGAAGTAACCTGCTCCGTTCCGCACTGGGTGGTAACATCGGCCTTAACGATGTAATTTCCCAAAGCCGTATACGCATGGTCGGCCCAGGTATGATTCCCTGAAACAGAAGGGGAGCTGTCGCCAAAATCCCAGTCTACACTAACGTTTCCGGGAGGGTAATTTCCACTGATGTTAAATCCCACCCGGTCGTTTAAACAGGCGCCGGTTGTTGAAACCGGTGAATTGATGGTATCAAAACCCCACACATTAATATTTCCGTGGTCGTATATAAGAGGTGCTCCGCCTGCATCAAAAGTTTCGAAATCAAAGTAATGCCAGCCCGGTGTTGTAAAAGTATAATTTAGACTTTGCCCCGTTAATACAGCTTGTCCGCCGTCCATTGTCCATTTATAGGTATAAGCCCCCGGGATGTTGATGCTGTTGAAATGAACCGTAAGCGGCCCGCAACCCTGGCTGGGGTTAAAGGTAACCTGCGCATTAAGTCCTGATAGTAGCAGGCTGAAAAATAAAAGGGTACAGTGTAATTTCTTCATGGTAGTTTTGCTAAATAAAAAATCAAATTTAAAACATAATCAGCTTACTTCAACATTAAAAATCAGATCGCTTCTCAAGCCCTGTAATTTTTTAATTTTTAGACCGTTTCTAAATTGCAAACAAAAAAATTAGGTAACTTTACCGCCTTATCATTCACCTTTTTATTGTGAGCAACAATCAGCAGCACGGACACATTGAGAAAATTACGCTTGGGGGACTTCTTGTTACATTAGGCATTATTTACGGGGATATTGGTACTTCGCCGCTTTACGTTATGAAAGCCATAGTTGGTACCACGGCAATAAACACGGATGTTGTACTGGGCGGGATCTCCTGCATTTTCTGGACGCTTACATTACAAACCACTTTAAAATATGTGATCCTAACCCTGCAGGCCGATAACAAAGGTGAAGGGGGGATATTTTCGCTGTACACCTTAGTTAAAAGATGCAAGAAAAAATGGCTGCTTGTGCCGGCTATTATTGGTGGAAGTGCTTTGCTGGCCGACGGGATTATTACCCCACCCATCTCCGTGTCGTCGGCCATTGAAGGTTTGCAGATATTTTACCCCAAACTCAACACCATTCCCATTGTTATCGGAATATTAATTTTTCTTTTTATCATTCAGCAATTCGGTACACATTTTATCGGCAAATTTTTTGGTCCCATGATGTTTGTGTGGTTTGGTATGCTGGGGACTCTGGGCATTGTACACCTGATGGGCAATGCAAGTGTATTAAAAGCCCTCAACCCTTATTACGCCATTCATTTATTGTCTATTCACCACGAAGGGTTTTATGTGCTGGGAGCTGTATTCCTTTGTACCACAGGGGCCGAAGCCCTGTATTCCGACATGGGGCATTGCGGCAGAAACAACATCCGCATCAGCTGGATATTTGTTAAATTAATGCTGGTATTAAATTATTTCGGGCAGGGGGCTTACCTTATTGCCCACCAGGGGCAAACCCTTAAAGAGTTAGGTGGCGCAGCAGCCAATCCTTTTTACCTTGTAATGGCCGACTGGTTTCAGCCCATTGGGATAGTTATTGCCACCCTGGCGGCTATCATTGCTTCCCAGGCTTTAATCAGTGGCTCCTTTACACTCATCAGCGAAGCCATGCGTTTAAACTTATGGCCCAAAGTATTAATTAAATACCCCACCGAGTTAAAAGGCCAGTTGTATATCCCTTCCATCAACTGGTTGTTGCTGGCCGGTTGCATTATGGTGGTGCTGCGTTTCAGGGAATCGGGCAATATGGAAGCCGCTTATGGTCTGGCTATTGTACTCTGTATGCTCATGACCACCACCCTGCTGATGTATTATATGTATTTAAAACGTTTCAACAATGTATTGATACTTTTAATTGTAGGTGTTTACCTTACCATTGAAATATCGTTCTTAATTGCCAACCTCAATAAGTTTGCCCACGGTGGTTATGTAACCCTTATGATTGCGATGGTACTGGCCTTAGTGATGGGTGTGTGGTATGCCGCCAAACGTATACGCCGCAGCTACACCGAATTTGTAAAAGTAGCCAAGTACAAACATTTGCTGGCTGAGTTGAGCAACGACATGACCATTCCGAAATACGCCACGCATTTAGTCTACTTAACCAATGCCAGCCACGAAGATGAAATTGAATCGAAGGTGATTTATTCTATTTTGCAAAAACGCCCGAAACGCGCAGACATTTATTGGTTTGTACACATCAACGTGGTGGATGAGCCGCATCGCATGGAGTACAAGGTGCATGAAATTATGCGCGACGATGTGATACGGGTAGACTTTAACCTGGGGTTTCGTGTGGCCCCGAAAATTAATTTGATGTTCCGCAAAGTAGTGCAGGATTTGGTGCGCAATGGCGAGGTAGACATTACCAGCCGGTATGAATCGCTGAACCGGAACAATGTTATCGGCGATTTTAAATTTGTGCTGATTGAAAAATTCCTTTCTTACGACAACGACCTGCCCTGGCAGGAGCGGATCATCCTCGATGCTTATTTCTTCCTTAAAAAGATGAGCTTGTCGGAAGGCCGTGCTTTTGGTCTGGACACCAGTTCCATTAAAATCGAGAAATTTCCTTTGATTTTAAACCCGCACCGGGAGATGAACCTGAAACGGATAGAGTAGATCCTGTGGTAAATTAAAAAAGTGAGAGAGTAAGAGTGTTAGAATGTAAGAAAGCGGGAAGGACCCTCTGCGTGACACAATAAACAACAAGCTCAGTGCCTACAAAGTTCGAAACAATAAAAACACTTATATACAGGTTACTCCTACGGAGTTTAACTCTTTTAGAATCGACTTTTTCTTCCAACAGTGCGCTCCTAACGGAGCGGTAAAAGGTTTTGGCAAGCCCCGGAGGGGCGAACTGTTGGTAGAAAAAAATGAATTATTGTCTTTCAAGCTCCGTAGGAGCGCCCTGTTAAAAGGTTTCGAACAGTTATGGCTTAGTGCCTTTGCTTATAGTTAGCCCGCGGCCCTTGTCAGCTCTGTCCAAAAATTTTCGATGGTGCGCACAACCTCGCCAAACTGGCTAAAAAACTGAGGTTTGTTGATGTAACAGGTCACGTTCATCCCGTATACTTTTTTTATATCATCTTCCGATTCGGAAGAGCTAAGTACAACAACGGGAATAAACACAAGGTCAGGGTCGGATTTAATTTTCGCCAGTACTTCTTTTCCATCCATTTTAGGCAGGTAAAGATCCAATATAATCATATCAGGCCGGGGAGCTTTTGTGTAATTTCCTTCTTTGCGTAGGAAACCCAGCAGTTCTTCTCCATCCATCACAAAATGGAGGGTATTTAGTATAGTGCTTTCCTTAAAGGCTTCCTGTAAAAGGCGGATATAGGCCGGGTTGTCTTCAACCAATAATATTTCAGCAGACTTCATGGTGGTGTGATGTTAAAAAACAAATTCTAATCTCTAAATTTCAAATCCGATGGTTATCGGGTATTTTTACACTTCTATATAATTAAAAATCAATGTATTAACTTTGTATTTTTTCATTTACATACACTTATACATACAGAAACAGGTGGAATGGAATTGAGGAATTTGACTTTA
>JAHEYF010000064.1 GCA_023251755.1 Bacteroidota bacterium | reverse complement strand
GGAAGTGGCTTATGGTAAAGATATGCTGATGTATGATATGAATAGTTACAGCGCAGCGAAAGTCTGCGCCAACATGTTTCACAAAGACGACCGCGAACACGATTCCTTATTTCCACCTTACCAGATTTTTAACATAGGCGGTACACGTATTGGTTTTATTGGTTACAACGACCCTTTAACACCCATCCGTCAATCGCCCGATTATTCAAAAGGCATACAATTTACCAAACCGGAAAAAAGTCTGGGGAAGTACGTAAAAATTTTACGCGAGGAAAGAGGCTGCGCCATGGTATTCGTTTTATCGCACATGGGCCTTGCGCAGCAAATACACCTCTCTAACCAGCAATGTGCCAGCGGGGTAGACTATATTTTAGGGGCCGATACACACGAAAGGGTGCGTGAACCACTGCAGGGAAAATTTTCGAAAGTCACCGAACCAGGGGCTTTTGCTTCCTTTGTGGGCAAGCTCGACATTGTAATAGAAAATGGGAAAGTAAAAGACGAAGTCTACCAGCTAATAGATGTTGACCCTGAAAAATACCCGGAAGACGAAGAAATGAAACACCTGGTGGAAAAAGCCAAAAGGCCTTATAAGAATTTATTGAAGGAGGTGTTAGGGCAAACCAAAACACCGCTGTTGAGGTATTACATTATTGAAACCCCCATGGACAACCTGATAACAGATGCGGTGATGTGGAGAATGAAAACCGATATTGCAGTTTCGAATGGCTTCAGGTTTTGTCCCCCGCTGCTACCAGACCCTGAAACCGGGCTGGCCGACATTACCCGCGAATATTTATGGAGCATGCTGCCCATCAACTCCGAAGTAAAAACTGCCGATGTAAAAGGCAAACAAATACTCAACTGGTTGGAAAACGAATTGGAGAACGCTTTCTCTAAAGACCCTACCAAACGTTTTGGTGGATGGTTTGTTCGCTTTAACGGGATGCAGGTAACATTTACCATTGGCAACGAAAAAGGGAAACGTGTAAAGGAAGTATGTATTAAAGGCGAGTTTCTTGACCCTGAAAAAACATACACCATGGCGGCCTGCGAACGCGATGGCGATCCCGACAATATGCTATGCCGTATGCGCAATGTACACAACCCTGTATCACAAAACGTATTGTTGCACGATGTGCTGGAACTGTACCTGGCTGAGTTTTCGCCTGTATCGCCTAAAATAGAAGGGCGTGCCATTGCAACAGATGCCCCTGCTACTTTATTAACGCAAGTGCTGGGTGGTGTAAATTACCAGTTCAGATAAGGTAATTTTTAGAAAAATTTGTATTGCCAATTCAGTGCTTTAACTGTTCTTTTGTTGTGCATTGCCCCGCGTATGCTATCAATTCACATCTGTAACTATATAAACCTTTTGTTATGCTCAGTAAATTTTCACTTTCACACTTCCTGCTGCTTGTATGCTGCTTTACCAATGGCTTTTCACAATCCTCTACAAGTTACCTGCCCATTATACCCAGGCCGGTTGAACTTACGGTAAACGAAGATGCCTTTACTTTAAACGAGCAGACAAAAATCATTCTTTCCAATGCTTCCCTGCAAAATGAAGCCGATTGGCTGAATGCGTATTTCCAAAACTATTACAGTTTTAAATTAGAAGTGCTTACCGCAGCCAAAGGCGATGCCAATTGCATCAACCTGGTACTGGGCGACCTGTACGAAGCCAAAGATGAAACCTATACCTTAAAGATGAGCGGAAAAAGTATAGACATCAAATCAAAACTGAACACCGGTATATTTTATGGTCTGCAAAGCTTAATACAAATGCTGCCTACACGAGAAGCAGCCGGTATTAAAAGAGATTCCGAAAAAAAAATACAATTTAGCTGTGTAAACATAAAAGATTATCCACGTTACGAATGGAGGGGTATGCACCTCGATGTCTGCCGTCACTTTTTTCCGCCTGCCTTCATTAAAAAATACATTGATCTGATGGCCCTGTATAAAATGAACACCTTTCACTGGCACTTAACCGAAGACCAGGGCTGGAGAATTGAAATTAAAAAATACCCTAAACTAACCGAAATAGGTGCCTGGCGCAAAGGCTCCATGATAGGGCACCACAGCGATCAAAAATTTGACTCCATCCGCTACGGTGGCTTTTACACACAGGAAGATATAAAAGACATTGTAGCTTATGCACAACAAAGGCATATTACCATTGTTCCCGAAATTGAAATGCCCGGGCATTCTGTTGCTGCCATTGCTGCCTATCCTTTTTTATCCTGTACCGGCAAACAAATTGAAGTGGAAAAAAGCTGGGGCGTGTTCAACGATGTGTATTGCCCCAAAGAAGAAACGTTTAAATTCATTGAAGAGGTGTTAACAGAAGTAATGGCCCTGTTTCCGGGCAAGTACATTCACATTGGCGGCGACGAATGCCCCAAAGAAAACTGGAAAAAATGTGAGCATTGCCAGGCCTTGATGAAAAAAGAAAACATAAAAAATGAACACGAACTACAAAGTTATTTTATAACCCGCGTAGAAAAATTTGTAAACTCCAAAGGCAGACAAATTATTGGCTGGGATGAAATATTAGAAGGTGGCCTTGCTCCCAATGCAGCCGTTATGAGCTGGCGCGGAACCGAAGGAGGAATTGCAGCGGCCAGACAAAAACACAAAGTCGTGATGAGTCCGGGCTCGCATTGTTATTTCGACCATTACCAGGGCAACCCTAAAACCGAACCCATTGCCATTGGCGGATACACCACTGTTGAAAAAGTGTATTCTTACGAACCAACACCAAAAGAATTAAATGCCACCGAAAAAGAATTTATTATGGGCGCACAGGGCAATGTGTGGACAGAATACATCAACAGCCCCGAACAGGTGGAGTACATGGCCCTGCCCCGCATGGCTGCACTGGCAGAAGTGCTGTGGACACCTGCTGAGCAAAAAAATTACGACGACTTCCGCACCCGTTTGATTAAACACTTTCAGTTGCTCAGCCAAATGGGGGTGTATTATTCGCGGGCTATTTACGAATTAAAAACATTAGCCCAACCCAACAAAACCAATTCGGGTTTGGTATACGAAATTTCAAGCCCCTTTAATGCCTCGGGTATACGTTATACTATTGATGGTACAGCACCCGACATATACTCCCCTACTTATATTGAACCCTTGGTTGTAGACAAGAACCTTAAAGTTAAATGTGCCTATTTTGACAAAGGCAAACAAATGGGGGTAGTCTGCGTACAGGATTTTAGCATCAGCAAATCCACCGGTAAAAAAATCAACCTGAAAAATCAGCCCAGTACCTATTACCCCGGCGATGGGGACATAACACTGATTAACGGAATTAAAGGAGATTTAAAACGGCACAGCAAAGACTGGATAGGCTTAAGCGGCGATAACTTAGAGGCTGAAATTGACCTGGGCAAAAACGAAGAAATAAGCAAAGTAAGCATGGATGCCTTAGACAACAACATGGCCTGGATTTACCTGCCGCAAAAATATAGTGTATCTGTTTCAACAGACGGCAAGCAATACAAACAAGTGGGTACTTTAAACAGCGATGAAATAAAAAAGATGGGCAAGGTACTTACACTCAGCTTTAAAAAACAGGCCGTGCGTTATGTAAAAGTGTTTGCCGAAAACATGCCCAAAATACCCGAAGGGCAGCCGGGTGCCGGCGAAAAAGCCTGGTTGTTTGTGGATGAGATTAGCATCGATTAGTTGGGAAGTTAGAAAGTTTAAAAGTTGGAAAGTTATGAAAGTTGGAGTTTCAGTGTGTAATACCTTATTTGTTCAATAGTTTTGATTCCTCTATCTTCGACTGCAAGATTTGTTGGGGTCTTCGGTTGCCTGATGGGCAAAATAGTAGGATAATTGCCAATTTTCATCAGCCTCCGCCACAACCTGTAATTTGGGTTCCATAAGCCCGTTGATTTTACATTAAACCCATTCTCATTTAAACTCTTGCAATCTTAAAGCAGGTAAATAATTCATTAATTTACAGCTATTTAAAAAAAAAGATCCCTTATTTTTAAGCCGGATAAAGCCCTTTTCCCATTTATAACTTCTGATTTTTGATTAAAATCACTTTGTTTTTTTCAAAGCTCAACAATAGAAATACTTTTATTGATTACATTTGCATTCAAATTAAAACAAAAAAATAAAAAATAGAAAATGAAAACATTAAAAACACTTTCAGTATTGTTGCTTTCTGTAGGTTTATTATTAACCTCCTGTAAAAAAAAGGATACAACCGAAGACACTCCTGCTGATCAGGATCCAAGTATTAGTTTAGTTGCCGGTTCCGGTTATACTTCGGCTGATGTTACTGCTAATGTTGGCACAACCCTCAAAGTTGTTTACATTGCTTTATCCAACACCAATTCAAGTTCAAAATTAGACAAGGTATACGGAAAATTAACCTCTAACAACATCATTGTTGCCGATACCACTTATATCATTGCAGGCTCTGTTACCAGCCACAAAGATTCTGTAAGCATCACCTTATCTACCGCAGGTACTTCCCGTTTAGAATTTACTGTTACCGACAAAGCCGGTAAAACCGCATCCGTTGCTATTAACATCACCGCAGTTGTGGTAGCACCTCCTACAAGTGCTATTGGTACAGGTGTTATTATCTTAGGCGGTAGTGTTGACTCACATCCAAGTTATTTAGATTTATCTGCAACCGGTACTACTTACCTTACCAGTGCTGTTAATGCTGGTAATGCCGCTAATATTGATTTGGTGTACAACAAAACAAAAGTACTTTCTCCATCCGATCCTGCAGTTACAAACACCACAGTTTCTGGTGCCGGTGTAATTACTAAAATGGATGTATACACTGCAAAAGCATACAGCGCAATTACCGATGCTGATATTGATGCTTATGTTCCTACCAACGCTATTAATGCTACAGTTGCAAATGGTACTGTAATTATGTTCCAAACAGCAGGTGGTAAAAAAGGAGTGTTCCATTTAACAGCTTTTAGCGGTTCGTCTACTTCTACTACAACCGATAATATTTCTATCGAAGGTAAAGTTCAGCAATAATTTATTCTCCTTTTTAAAAAAGTCCTTTCTTAACGGAAAGGGCTTTTTTTTTGCCTGCAACTGAACAAAACTGATTCATCTCACCACAATTCATAATTCTTATCATGGCATGACCCTGTAAAACCCAGTACTTTTGTTTTATGCACCACACTGTTTACATCGTTACTTCCGACAATATGCTGGGTTCTAATTTAAAGGAACTATTGGAATTGTACATTTACAATGTATGCCTGTTTAACAGTCCCGAAAAGGCCGCAGCGGCACTTAAGCAGCAGGTGCCCGGCACATTGATTATTGATGAGTTTAATTCGGGGGGTTGCTACAATTATTTGTATGCCGGAAAAACACGTAAAGAGGACAATATGCAACTCCTTATTTTTAATGCCGACGGCAGCTTAAAACCACATCCCCTGGCCGATGCCTGTCTGGCTCTGCCCGTATTGCCCGACGATCTATTAAAAACGCTGGATGGTTTTTACACGACTTCCTATAAAAAAGCAGGCTGATGGCTAAGATGGAAGTGGTATGAATTATTATGTCAGTTTTACAGACTATTTAGTAAACAGGAGGCGCCATTCGGCAGGTAGTTCAATGAGCTATGCGCCCAATGCATTGCTTCCGTATTACACAACACTATGAAAATAAATTGCTGCGCTATTTATTCATTATTTATACGCCAAAATTTACGGCCACAAAACTAACAGTAGAATACATGTCTATCAATAGTTATTTTTAACTATTGATGTTTTTTGCATGCAGACAAATAGTACTTTGGCGTTCAAATAATACAAGTATATATTACTGACATGGAAATACATTCTTCAAAGCCTGAAAATGTGTATTTAAGTGAATACATTAAGTTTTTAAAAACACAGACTTTAGCGCCGGCGAAAAGCAGTGTTTATTACCTGGATCAGTTTACCTGTGCAAAACACATGGCCCGCATTTTACCCTGTACTATGTACCTGTTCGATTTCAGAACACAACAGTATTTATATGTAAGTAAAGAATGCGCCAGCATTTTAGATTATACGGCAGACGAACTAAGCGAAAAAGGCCTGGATTGGGTATTGGAGCAGATTCATCCCAACGACAGGCAGGTGCTCACCGATAAAGCCTTTAAACTTTTTATAAACTCGGCCCGTAAGTTAAGTGTTGACGACCTGAGAAACACCAGCTTTTCGGTAAACTACCGCATCAAACGAAAAAATGGTTTTTACATACATGTATTCGACCGTTATGTAATTGCCGAAACCGACCGCAAGGGCAATCCCTTAGTGGTGCTGGGAATATACATGGATATGAGCGCGCATAAACTGGATTCGAAAATTATTTTTTCCATCGACCATTACACCAAAGACCAGGGTTTTAGTAATAAGCTGACCACTTCTTTTCCGGGGCCCGAAATAAAATTATCTGATCGCGAAAAGGAAGTGTTGCAGTTAATAAGCCTGGGCTACCCCACCAAACAAATTGCCGATCAGTTAAAAATAAGCGCCTACACCGTAAATGCACACCGCCACAATTTATTGGAAAAAACAGGAAGCCAAAACACCGCACAATTATTAAGCAATGCCCTGTTACTGGGATGGGATAAATAAAAGGGCAAACGCTTTGCCAGCAATAATTCAGCCTATTTGTATTTGTTTGGTACTTATGCTGCATCATTAAATTAATTAGCACTGCATCTACCTTATACCAGACTTTCTACTCCGGGCTCTAAACTCTTGACTTTAAACTCACCATCAATGTTTAACAATCAATTTTTTGCTTGTCGTTTGCTGACCCGTTCTAAGGCTCACAAAATACAAACCTTCTTTGTCGATCGTTACTGAAATGCTTTTATCGTTTGGCCTTGAAGTATAAACAAGCCGCCCCAGCACATCCCTGATATTTATTTCATCCATACTCTGTGCGCTGGTGATGTTCACTTTATCACTGGCCGGATTGGGGTATATGTTCCAGCCTGTGTGCGTTTCGTTTATCTGGACACCTACAGCATCAGAAATATTTATATCGTCAACAAAAATATAATTTCCGGGTGCGCTGGGGTCTGCGGTAAATTCAAATTTAAACCGAACATTGTGGCTTCCTGTAACGCCAATGATGTTTACAGTGTTGGAAATAAACTGGGCCGTACCCGGAAAAAACGGAACAGGGCTGGGAGGCGTAACAGTTGCTAAGGCTGATCCTGATTTAGCCCAACGTGCAATCCATGTATTACCACAATCGGTTGAAGTAAGCACCCGCAGTTTATCGGCACCACCTGATGTTTTTTGCTGGTAAGCCAATTTAAAAGTGAAGGTGGGGCTGCTAAAACCCGAAATATCAAAAGGCGTGCTTGTGAAACTGCTGACGTTACCCGCAGCATTCGAAAAATTATCAATATAAACCGACTTGCTTCCGCTGGCCGCACCAATTGAAGTTACAGCCCAATCCAGGCCTGCACTGTTGCTAAGGCTCCAATCAGCATTGGGAAGGCCCGCTGTTTCAAAGCCTTCAGTAAAAGCAGTGTTGTACGAAGCTACATTTGAATTAATTGTTATATAAGCGCTTTTAGTGATGGAATTGCTTCCGCCTGCAGCCGTTGCTGTATAGGAAACAGGGTATGTTCCGGGAGTTGCGTACGTTACTTTGGGCATGGAGTCTGTAACACTTGTTCCGCCGGTTAAGGTACCCCCCGGAAAGCTCCAGTTCCAGGAGGTAGGGCGTATATTGGTAGAACTGTCCTTAAAGATAATGGTAGCGCCTGTACAGGCTGTACGTGGGCTTGCATAAAAATTGGCCACCGGAACAGCATTGCACTGAAAATAATTTCTTAAGACATCGTACATAGGATTGTAAATTCCCGTCCAGGCAGTTTCAGTATTTGTCATAGTGGCTAATGTAAAACCACACATCTCGCTGTGAAACACGTCCGATTGATTGCAAAACTTACCATCGTGTCCCAACAGGGTATCCACCGTTTGTCCTATCAGATGGTGCATTCCCAGCCCATACCCGGCTACCCAATGGCTAAAGCTTTGTGAAACAAAGGTCAGCATTTCGTTCATCGACTGGGCATTGAGCAATTGGTTGTTGAGCAAAGCGTGTACAAGTTTCGCAAGGTCGGTTGGGCAGGTCACAACATTGTCGGTTCCATATCCAAAGCTCAGCATAGAGGTGTCGGACTGGTTGCTGTAATTGGTTAAACCGCTTCCAAAATTCCACCAAACGCCTGCCCGTCGGTCGGGTATAGGCTCGTAGACTCCGTAGTAAGTGTGTTTCATGCCGGCCGGGTTCCATACGCGGGTTCTCAATTCATCTTTCAGGGCATTAGGTGTAGCTGCTTCTGCAATATAGGCCGCCAGCAAATAATTGCTGTTGGAGTAATTAAAATTTGTTCCTGCCGCAAAATCAGGCACAGCACTAATTATGTTTTCCAGTATATATTTAGGCGTGTAAAAGGTGCTGAAATTTGAAGTTACATAATGTGCATTAGCTGGGACTTCCAGGTAATCTCTAATACCACTGGTGTGGTTCAATAGCTGGCGAATAGTGATATTGGTGTCAAAAGCCACATTTAGCGTGGGCAGGTATTTATGCCAGGTGTCGTCAAGGTCTATCAGGCCGTCCTCTTGCAACAGCAACAGCAGTGTGGCAATGTTTAATTTGCTTATACTGGCGGTAATAAATACCGTTGAGTCTGTTATGGGCAGGTTTTGGCCATTCACCCCGGCGGTCCCGCTCCAGGTTTGTCCGTTTTGCAGTATTAAGTGTGCCGAAACACCATGATCGCCTGCCGAAGACACTTTAGTATTTAATACCTGCTGGAGCTGAGCCGCAAGCGCCGGATCGATCTGCGCTTTTGCCAGGGGTGTTAAGGCGATAAGGTAAAAAAAGAGTAGGCGTTTTTTCATGCTGAATAATTTTAATACAATTGTTATTTATGTTCCTTACAGTAAAGTTTCAGGTTGGCACTGCAATATAATAAAGATCGGAATTATAGCAACTACATGCCCGGTTTTTTGGTTGCGGACAGGTTTTTGAGCATAAGTGGCGGGGCTTTCTTAATAAGTGGCAGGCTGCATATTATACTGAGCAATAACATTCGAAAGGCTATGTACCGAAAGTATAAATAAAACAAAAAGGCTGCCCTCACGGACAGCCCCTTATCAAACAACTACAAACAACTATTTTACAATTTTTACTGTACTTGTTTCCTGTGTACTTAAATTAACCAGGCTGATAAAATACACACCGTTGCTTAAGTCTTTGGTATTAAAATTCATTGTGTTTTTACCGGCCACTAAACTTTCTTTGTGGCTCATAATTAACTTACCATACACATCGTATAAGTTTACACCAACACTGGTATTGGCCGAAAGTGTAACAGCCACTGTTGCATTGTCGCTTACCGGATTAGGATAAGTACTTATAGAACCAAATATTTCTTTTTTGCCGGCTATACCTGTTGTTGAAAGTATATTGATAGAACCCATTCCACTTGTACTTAACATTTTGTGTACGGTAGACGAATCGCAATACGTGTCGCTGCAACCATTGTTATCGCTAATGGTTAAACAAACTGTATAATGTCCCTGAACTGCATAGGTATGCGAAGGGAATTGCTGGGTGGAAGTTGTTCCATCACCAAAATCCCACAGGTAACTTAGCTGGGTACCACTTGCGCTGGCAGACACGTTGTAACCATACCAGGCACCGGTGTTCGTACTGTCAGCCCACAATACAAAGGCAGCGTTGCAACCGTTGCCAACAGTTACCACATCACATTTTGTATCTGTGCAATTGCCCTGGTCACTTATAGTAAGGCAAACGCTATAGGTTCCCGGAGCAGAATAGGTATGGTCAGGCGATTGCAAGGTAGATGTTGTACCATCTCCAAAACTCCAAAAGTAACTTGGGTTGGCGTTGCTGGTCGACAGGTTGTTGGTGTGGTACAAGCCAGGTGTAACAGAATCCTGATAAATAATAAAATCAGCGTTGCAGGCCTGAGCAGCACCAATGTTTACCGAATCGCATTGGATATCGGTGCAATTATTAGCAGGGTCGCTAACGGTTAAACATACAATGTACCAGCCCTGTGCCGGAAAGGTGTAATAGGCCCATGCGCCATTGGCAACCACCTGTCCGTTCACCGTCCAGGTGTACGTGATGGTTGAGCTGGCAGACGATGAATCAGCAGCGATGAGTTGATACTGGTTGGATGCAGGTGAATTGGGCACCAAATAATGCGTTGCATCACAAGGGTTGTTTTGTGCCAGGGCATTTGTACCAAGGAAAGCAGCCATCAGGCCAAGGCTTAGTTTTGCAAGTAATTTTTTCGTTTTCATTTTTCAGGTGGTTTTAAATTTATACTACAAAGATGGGCGCATCGCACTCGCCTGCACAATTGAAATCTAAAATTCCTTACCTGTTCAACACTGGTTTTTAATCTTGTACTTGCAAAGCAGCTTTAAAGAATAAAGCATTGTTCACTATATAAATCCTGCATTGTTAGTTGTGCAATACGTATTTTCATTACTACTTTTTTGTTCTATAACATCCTTTGTTCATTGAGCTTGTTTCACCAACTAAACGAGGAGCACTGGTATTTGCACAGGAACTTCAAGCTTTACGCTCAAAAAAAAATCCATTCTTACCCTGTCAAAAAAATATTTTATCGCTCTTTATTCAGGTAAAAAAGTTACGGGGCCTGTTTATGGTCCAACTTAAAAAAACAATGTTGACCTATTTATAACCTGAAGTCCTATATTTGTTTGTTCCATGAGTTTTCAAAACGGAATAAAGTTCAAATTCCTCAAAATCCCTGTCTTAAAATATCCTTATCTTTGCGCCCTTAATCAAAAGCCAACGCAAGTGGGCAGGATATACTAATTTTTGTATGAGCGTAAACTTCAAAAATAAAATCAACTATTCCGGTTTAATTTTTTTTCTTGCTTTTTTCTCTTTGCAGCTTTTTGCAAACAACAAACCCGTCCATCAAGCCATTAAAAGCATTGAGTTATTAGTAGATTCCTCCCAATCTTTTTCTTTTAAAGAAATTGAAAACTCTTCAGGATTCTCTGCAATTAAAAATGGATACACTTATCCCAACACCACATTTAATTATTGGTTCCGAATTAAAATTCAAACACAGGAATTGCAACAAAAAAAATATTTTCTGACCATTAATTCCGGGTTTCATTTTGATTTAACCTGTTATTATATAAACAATTCTATTGTAGTTCAGAAGGCCGGGTTCATTAATAAAAATAACACCGGGCATTCTCATTCCAACCCCGCATTTGAAATTGCCCTTCCTGACACGAATCAGTTTTATGTATATATACAGGCGAAATCATACGGGTGTACCGAGAATTTTTATTTCGATTTAGCGGAGGAACAAAACTTTCATGAAGGGCAGGAAAAAATGCAATTTACATTTGGCTTTTTTTATGGTATACTATTGGTAATCATGCTTGTTAATATTTTCTATTTCTTTTCTTTAAAACGAAAGGCATTTCTCTATTATTCCATTTATGTTTCTCTAACCATGCTTGTTTGTAGTTATTTTGATGGAATACCTCTGATGGGGTTATTAAACACAATTGGAAAACATCATCAGTTTGTTGTTTTTGCAGACATCTTAATATATGTAGCATTTATGCCCTTAATGGCCATACACTATGTTCAGCTGGAAAAAATTAAACCTAAGCTGTTAAAAACTGCCAACTGGTATTTTATTTTTACACTTATCTCAATAGTTGCTGCTCTGTATTTTTCTTCCAACGAGGCCTATGCTGCTTATTTTTTATACCACAACCTTACTATTTTATTTGGAATAGTTTTAACCGTAATAATTGGGATTAAAGGTTTGAAGCACAATAAAATATTGGGCCGGAGTTTTATACTTTCCTTTTCAATTATTGTTTTAGTGCTTATTATTTCCACACTCGAAGATTATGGTGTGACCTCCTTCAAGCTGTATTATGATTTGGTTAAATTAGGCTCCCTCCTGGAGGTAATTATTCTTTCGCTGGCACTGGCACTCTACTTCCGGGATTTAGACCGTACTTTAACAAAGAAAAACAAGGAGCTGAATTTATTGGCTGTAGATTTTGAACAGGCGCAGGAACAGTTTTCTCATTTGGAAGGAAGGTTTTTACGATCGCAGATGAACCCGCATTTTATTTTTAATGCTATGAGTTCCATTCAAAATTTTATTCTGAGCAACGAAAATAAAATGGCGCATGAATACCTTTCCAAATTCGCAAAATTAATCCGGAATGTGCTGGAATTTTCACGAAAAGATTTTATATACCTGCAGGAAGAAATAGAAACCCTTTCTATTTATATTCAATTGGAAAAACTACGGGCTTCGGATAAGTTTAATTATACAATTAAAACAGCAGAGGGGATAAATTCTAAAACCTGTTTGGTACCTTCTATGATTATTCAACCATTTATAGAAAACGCCATTGTGCACGGTTTATTTCCAAAAGACGCGAATGACGACGGACTGTTAAGCGTTTATTTCGAACAGCACGGCCAGCAGCTGATATGTACGATTGAAGACAATGGCATTGGCCGTGAAAAGTCAAAAGAAATACGCGACAAAAAAGAGAAATACCATCAATCGAGAGGGATGTCGGTAACGAAAGACCGTTTGGAAATCTTAAAAAACATCAACCATTTGGATGCCGGTTATACCTTTGAAGATTTATACGATACCAACAAAAATGCACGGGGAACCAGGGTTGTTATTGTTCTGCCAATCAATACGACTATACAATAGACCCCTGATACAATGAGTTTTCAAAACGGAATAAAATTCAGGTCGATGGTAGCGTTTTGGGAACACCTGCCCGAAAACGAGCGCCTACTTACAGATGTGTTGAGGCAAATTATTTTAAGTCATTTACCCAAAACCTGTAAGGAAAAATTAAGTTATAACGTGCCTTATTATTATGGCAAAAGAAGAATTTGTATGCTGTGGCCGGCATCAATACCCCGCGGCGGAGTTAAAGAAGGTGTGCTGTTGGGGTTTTCACAGGGCTACCGCTTAAAGGATACACACGCCTATTTAAAGAACGGCACCAACAAACAGGTGTATTATAAAATAATCCGTTCCTTAGACGAAATTGATGAAACAGCAATTTGTGCTTTGTTAAAAGAAGCAGTTCAATTTGATAATATGCTGATGTGATGATTAGCTGATGGGGGAGACAGGTAAATTAAATCTGACAGGTTTAAGTTAGCTGATACGATGATTAGCTGATTTGCTAATAGTGTTCTTCATCAGCTAATCATCACATTATCAAATCAGTTAATCCAATTATTGTTTAACTACCTTCCCCACCTTTACAGCTTTAGAATAGGTGTTTGTAATTTTACAAAAATAAACCCCCTTGTCGTAGTTTTTTATATTTACGCTGGCGGTGCTATTGCTGGCCATTGTTTGAAACACTATTTGGCCAAGGGCATCATAAATCTCAATCAGGTTGTCGCGTTCAAGTCCTTCAATGGTAAAGCTTCCGTCATTCGGGTTGGGAAACAGGCTAAGTACATTGTTTTGTGTTACATCCACAATTCCGTTTACACCGTTTACCGTTCCGGTTACAGGTGTTCTTGGGCTTTCGCAACCCTGTGTCTGCACCTGCCAGTTGTAAAAATAATAGTAATAGTTGGCCGGCGTAGTACCTGCATCGGAACTGGTAATGGAAACTAAGTTGCTGATGGTGTAAGGATAATTAACCCCGGTGTTGTTCCTGAATAAATCAATCTTGGCGCTACCTGCTCCAAGCTTTATAGCGTAATGTGTTCCTGCGGCAATATTAAAATTAAGCGGTACTGTGTTCATTCCTGCTGTAGCGGCATAAGTGGTGGTGGCCACAGTAATACCTGCATCGTTCAGCACTTCAATATCGCGGTTACCGGCGGTATTGGCATAAATAACCACCGACTTTAAAGTCATGTTGTTCAATACATCAAAATAAAGTCTTCTGTCGGTGTTGGCCGTGTAATAACTTCCGCCTGCGCTGTTGTTCAGAAGTCCGGTATGCTGCAAGGGGCCCGACGTTTCGTTGGCCACATAAAAGGTAGTGGTGTAATTTAAACTGGGTGAATAAGCCGCGCCTGTATTGACTAAGTTCCCTGCTACCGGCTGATCGTACCAGTTAAGGGTACCCAAAGGGGCATTTGCAGTAGCCGATAAATTAACAACACCCACGCCTGTCCGTGCATCGCCTGTGGTTACGGGTGCGCTCAGCAGACTAACAGTAATTAAATTATTTTTTGTTACCGAATTATTTCCATAGGTGTTTTGCGCTGTAAGCTGCACATTGTAAGTGCCTGCACTGGTATACGTATGTGTAGGGTTTTGCTGGGTAGACGTTTGTCCATCACCAAAATTCCAGCTCCAGGCGGTGGGCGTATTGCTTGAATTGTCGGTAAAGTTTACCGTTCCGGTACAGGAAAGCGCAGAGCTTATGCTAAAGTCTACTACAGGCGGAGCGGTGTGTGAAATAGGCCCTTTGTAATCAATATAGGTGGCGTCGCCGCCCACACCGCATACCCCATAGCCTATACGCATATATCCCCCGTTTTCGCCCCAGCCTGTTCCCCAGGAGTTTCTTAATATCCAGCAACTGTTGGCGTCGTCCCAACCTACCAGTACTATGGCGTGGTTCTGCGGAGTAGTGCCATCGGTTTGGGTTAAAATACCGCCGGAGTAATTACTAAAATGACTACCGGCATTTACACCTGCCCATACCGGGCCGTAATCGTATATGGCCTGTTTGATCTCCGCATCGGTTGGCCAGGTAGAGATGTGTGTAAAGCCGTTAATTTTTTCGTGATAAGTGTAGGAAGTGCCACAGGTACCGGTTTGAGCGGTATAGGGCAAGTCGGCTTCATACACACTGCCCGAATCTTTAAACAAATGGTGCGGCCAGTCGCCCCCGTCGCAGCCCGAATAAAGCTGATCGCAATTAACGATCCACTGCTCGGATAAATCACGGGTGTTGTTGTCTACAATTTTAATAACAGACTCAAAGGATGCGCAACCAGCAAAGGCCCAGCAACTCCCACAACTCGACTGGTCTTTTACCACGGTACACAAACCCTGCGCCAGCCAGCTAAAACTCGTAGGCAGTGTTGTAGTTTTATGGCTTGCTTGTTTTGGCGCACCAATATCGTCAACCAATGCAGCTATTTTTTTACCAGTGTATTTGCCCTTGCAAATTACAGTAATTACAAAACGGTCGCTGGCCATGTCCTCGCCTTCCCAGGGACGTTTGTACAACAATTCGAGCTCGCTTGTTCCTTTTGCTGTTGCAATAAAATGTATTACCTGTGTACCGGCTGCTCCTATTGGTTTATCGGGATTGTCGGTTATAAACTCCCTGTTGCCGGTTTCCTTTACAAGTGTACTTTGCCCCTTTTTTAAATACCAGCCAAAACCTGTTGAGGGTTTTGCAGGCAGTCTTATTTCCAGTGCCTGGTCTTTAAGTATAGTAATCTTTTCCTGAAAATTATTTTTGTTGAGTTTAACAAAATTCTGCGCGTTTATTCCAAAGCAGAATACAAAACACAGTGCAATTGTTTGTAATAATTTGTTCATTTTGGTTGGGTTTTATGTGATGGGATGAACAAATAAAGGAAACGGGAAGGTGAAAAGCAAATTTTTAGGATCATAATCCTAAAATAAAATCAAAACGATCTAATTTGCCGGAATTATTTAGAAGAAAAGTTCATGGTTCTTAGTTCTTAGTTCTTAGTTGGATCTGGTGATTTAGTAGTGTCTATGGTTTAGAGTTCATAGTCTGCGGTTAATATTAACCCAAGCACTAAGAACTATGAACTCTAAACTATTGACTCTGGACTCTCAACTATCGTATTTTAACTACGCGTTTACTGCTTACTTTTTTATCGGTAATTAAGGTAATCAGGTAAGTGCCTTCGGCCAAACCATCTCCGTTCAGCTGAAGGATGTGCTGGCCTTCGTGCAGGCTTCCGCTGTAAATTGTTTTTATTTCCCTGCCCGTTAAATCATACACCTTTAATGTAACCTGCGAATGGGTGGTTAATGTAAAAGCTATGTTGGCCATACTTTCAAAGGGATTGGGATAGGCCCTTACTTCATCCATGTATACCTTCACCGGGTTTTTAATTCCTGTTGTTACCGGAATTATCTCTTCTTTTATTTTAAAGAAACCCATTGAAGTACCCGCCAATACTGATCCGAAAGCCAGGTCAGGTACCAACTCCCCGGGTAAACCACGGTAAATATAATTGGCGGTATCGTTAATCGCATCGTACATTAATATATCCCTTCTGATGGCTGTATAAACTGTATCGGGGTTGTGCTGATTGATGGCTACAGATGTAAAAGCACCTTCGCCATGTGCATTGATGTATTGATAGGTAATACCGCCATCTGTTGATTTAACAAAAGCATGGTCTAAATTGGCCCCGGATGCAATGTACAAAGTGTCAATTCCGCGCGGGTCAACGGCAAGGTCGTATATGGGCATTTTGGTCCGCAAGGGATTGGTTGTGCTTGTGGGCCCGTCGTTGACTTTGGTCCATGTTACACCCAGGTTGCTTGATTTCCATATTTTACCGCTGTCTAAAATATTGTCTGATAAACCGGTACCAATATATATCACGGTATCTGTGGCATTGTTTCCTTTTGCTATGGTGTTCCCGTTACTGAAGCCTGTTGGAGAAACTTTGGTCCAGCTTTGTCCGCCATTTGTTGAACGCCATATATTTCCTTTGCCCGCACTAACCTGGTTATCGCCGCCACTTACGGCAATCACCACATTTGAATTAATAAACAAAATATCATTGGCCCTTGGATCGTCCATGTTGTTCCAACCTGCCGGGTTTACATTTGCAAAACCTGTTATACCTGTTGTGGTCACGGCAAATCCGTTTGAATACCCTGCAATTACATGCAGACTATCGTTAGGGTCAATGGCTACCGAAAACACACCGGCATCGTCGCCTACATTGGCTACAGGGAATTCACCATAAGGGGCGTTCCATTTATTGTAACCCACAATATTGGTATCAAGGTATGCGGTGGTATAAGCCAAACCTGCTTTTGTAGCAATATAAAACAGACCTTTGTTTTGTGTACGGGCAATTTTTTTAATGGTAACAGCTTCTAATCCGTAGTTAACGGCCGTAGTATAGGTTCCACTGGCACCAGTTGTACTCACCACTACCCCGCGTCCTTTGGTTCCTACCACTGTTGTGGGCGTAGTCGGGTGTACAGCCCCTCCGTTGTTTTGCAGGTTAATTGGTTGCCAGGTCGTACCTAAATCGGTAGACAAAGAAACACCCGGAATCAATAATACACAACCGTTGCTCGAAGGCATACTGCTTACCCATCCGGCGCTGTAATCAACATCGGATAAAGACCAGTTGCCCGGGCCTGCAGAAATGTCTGTCCAGCTGGTACCACCGTTGTAAGAACGATATAACTTTTGGTTAGGGCCTGCCATTCCGGTTAAAAACAAGGTGTCTCCTGTTACCTGGGCAGGGTGCGTAAAAATAGTACCGGCGCCACTCAATCCTGCCGGCAATGTAATAACACTATAAGTGGTTCCGTTGTATTTATAAAGCACACCATTGGATGAATTCCCGAAGGAACCCGTAGTGTCTACCACAAAATAAATTGGATAGCCCGTACTTTGGTTAGCGGCAGCAATGCTTTTTACAGTCGAATTTGAGTTTAAACCGGATATGGCCGAAGTAACATTAATCACATCACTGCTCATATTAATTGCAGCACTGTTGTGAATACGAATAATGTATTTACCCATTAAGCAATACATATAATAATCGGAAAGGCCCATGCCACCCACATTTACCGAACCCAAACCAAGCGCGTTCATCATTTTACCGTCCATGGCTGTTTTCCAGGTACCGGTATCTCCGTGGGTATAGCTCACTACCAGGGCGTTTAATGTGCCGGCTTCCTGTGATGTCTGCACAGCCACCCAGCCGGTATTATTAGTTAAAACCCTTACTGCCCGTCCGCCCCAGCCTTTGCCACAACCATATTCCAATGAATCGTCGGGGAAAGCCCTGTGCCAGGTAGCGCAGAGGTCATCTGTATAAAACAAAGAGGCGGGAGAACTAATGGCTGCAAACAAACGGTTGTTGGCGTTCAGGAAAGTTAAATCAAGACTTGATCCTCCGTACAGGCCCATGTTTTTACGGCTACCTGCCGCAGTGGTGGGTGGGCAAGGTGTTCCGCCACCGCCTGTTGCATTAATATTGAGGGTGGTGTCTTTCAACAAAGCACCTGATGAAGCGATGAAGCGATAGCCTCCCTGTTGGTTTACACTCAGGTTGTTAAACTGTACCATGCCCTTGTTAAAATTCATGGTAACAACACCTGCAAGGTTACCGGGGCCGGCAAATTTAGTAAGAGTAACTGAGCCCGTGTACAGAGTATCTACACAGTTGTTGTTACCAAAGGCAGACACATTTAACATAAAGGGCGAATTCACAGTAACGTTCACCGGCACCATGTCGAATTTTAATTTTGTTGCAGGGCCTGCCCCCAGGCAGGGCATTGTTCCTCCCGAATTAACAGCAACAATTGAAACCACCGTATCTGTTAATGTACCCGAATGAATCAAAATGGAATAATTACCGGGGCCGTTAATAAAGACGTTGTTAAAATTCGCCATTCCTTTTATAAAATTAACTGCAAGAGAACCCGACAGTGAACCAGGACCGGCCTGTTTGGTTAAAGTCCCGTTGTTTGTATAAAGCGTATCCACACAATGTGCATTGTTTACCGCGGCCACGTTAATACTGAAAGGCTGGTTAATGGCAACCGTATCGGGTGCATTGGCAAAAAGTTTTACCGAATTATTGGTAAAACAAGGTGCGCCTTGCGCCATTAAGCCACTAATGGACCAAAAGACAAGGGCTAAACAAACAGCGATTTTTTTGTAAGCGTTCTTCATATATGTATAGATTGGTTTGGTTTTTAATTTCTCAGCTTCATTCTTCTTTTTTACGACAAAAAAAGAAGCTTTAATTGAAGTTACGGAATAATTGCTTTGGAGTTTCGTCGGGGTGAAAGTGATAACAATCGGCAAATAAAGCCGGTTAACCTGAAATTAAAGGGTTTCGAAGAAATAAGGACGTAAAAGTGCATCGATCAAATGCAGGTGTTTTTCGATGGCGTTCGTAAATTTAAAATTCAAGATTTAAAATTCAAAGGCTGATAGGAATTGAATCAGGAGTTTTATAATTTGTACCAACGAATAAACGAATAAACAGTAGAACTGTTAAAGCCGTGAATAATACTTTGGAATGTAACTTTTCTAAATTATTTGTTTGATTATTTCAACTTGTTTTTCATAAATTACCAACAGATAAATTCATCATTGTTTTACCACTATTACAAGCTAACATGAAAATACATTTACTTTTATCTCTATTGATTGCCGCGTGGATGAACAATCCGTTAAGTGGTCAAAATACAAACCCTGAAAACACACCCGTTGAAGGCTTCATCCCCAATCAGCATTTCTGCGGAACAGAAACCCCGGATGCAAAATGGGACGATTGGTTCAATGAGCAGGTTGAATTTTTTAAACAGGGGCAAAACAAGGCCCAGTTAAACTATATTATCCCTGTGGTGGTACACGTCATACATGGTGGACAGGCCGTGGGAACAGCTCCAAACATCAGCCAGGCACAGATCAATTCACAAATAACAGTCCTCAATCAGGACTATGCAGGAACAGGCTACAATGCGAACACAGTGCCTTCAGTATTTGCTAACCTGGTAGCCAATACCGGTGTTCAGTTTTGTATGGCTCTTAAAGACCCACAAGGCAATAGCCTTCCGGAACCCGGTATAGACCGTATTAATTTTGTTAGCAAGGGTTGGCCCAATCCGGCTTCGCGCACCAGCAAAACCAATTTTAAAACGTATATCGACGATACAATCAAACCCAACACAATATGGGACCCTACAAAATATATGAATGTCTGGGTAACAGACATTAACGGACAAATTGGTCTGTTAGGCTATGCTACGTTTCCGGCGGGCAGTACTTTAACCGGTTTATCAGGAACAGGCTCTGTAACGAAGGATGGATTTTGGTGCTGGGCAAAATCATTCGGCACCACCGGATCGGTGAATGCACCTTACAACAAAGGCCGCACAGCTACTCATGAAATAGGCCACTGGCTGGGCCTGCGCCACATCAGCGGCGACGCCCTGTGTGGAAATGATTATTGCAACGACACCCCTCCTCAGAATGGTGGTCACGACAATTGCCCCAACGGGTTGAACTGGGGCGTACCACCGTCCGGCTGGCAGGGCACCACCGGGCTTTGTTCGGGCAATACCATCGGACAGGAAATGTTTATGAATTTTATGGACTATACAGATGATGCTTATAAGTATATGTTTACCCCCGATCAGACAACACGTATTCAAACAGCAATGGCCAATGGCACTTACCGCAAACTGTTAGGCACGCATGGTTTGTGTATAAGTAATTTTGGTATCAACGACAATCTGTTGGAGAACAACATCTGCCTGTTTCCTGTTCCATCAAACGGCAATATAAGTGTTTCATTCCAATTACCTTTTGCAATGGATCTCAGCTGTACTCTGATAAATGCACTGGGTCAGGAAGTGTGGCAGAAAACAGAAAAAAATATTCAACACAATACGCTTGAACTTAAGCTCGGTACTTATGAAAAAGGATTTTACTTTTTTAAGATAAGCAACGGGAATACGACTACAGTTAAGAAGATTATATTGGATTAAGTTGACCGGTTAGAAAGTTGGAAGGTTGGAAAGTTGAAAGTTGCGGGTTCAATAGTTTACAAGTTTATTCGTTTACAGAATTGATGTAATGCTAAATCCCCGGGAACATTACGGGGATTTTTGATTTCAGGGCGACTGAGCTAAATTATTTTCTGAGTCGTTTTTTCCAGACATTGCCATCCTTTAAATCAGACTGGTTATTAATTCATCTAATAAATTTGTGATTGTTTTCAAAAATCCCTAATATTCAAGAATTTAATTTTGTAAACCAATCCTCTACATTAAAACCAACAACCTCAACCACAATGAAAAAAAAATTACTACTCCTCCCGCTGCTGACTTTATCAATTGGTACGACCAGCCTTGCACAGGAAACACCAGGCAACAACACTTTAAACTCTGAAATGACCCACCGTACCTGTGGGACAGAAGTTCCCGGTGCAGAATGGGATGCCTGGTTCAACGAACAGGTAGAGCTGTACAAACAATCGCCCAACAAGGTTCAACAAGACTTTGTGATCCCTGTTATTATACACCTGGTACACGGTGGGCAGGCTGTAGGCACATTTCCAAACATTAGTTATGCTCAGTTGAACTCACAGATAGCCGTTTTAAATGCCGACTATGGTGGAACAGGGTTTAATGTAGCCAACGTTCCTGCTGCTTTTTCATCACTTGTATCAAACACCAATGTAAAGTTTTGCATGGCCCTTAAAGATCCACAGGGGGCAACACTTGCGGAACCAGGCGTAGAGCGGATAAATTACAGCACTAAAGGCTGGGCCAACCCAACCGCAGCAACCACTTCTACTGCGTTTACTACTTATATGAATGGTACGGTAAAACCTGCTACCATCTGGGACCCTACCAGGTACATGAATATATGGGTGTGCGACCGCAATTCGGCCACCCAATTACTGGGTTACGCCACCTTCCCTGCCGGCAGTACGCTGAGCGGTATGTCTGGAACAGGAACAGCAACAACAGATGGCTTTTGGAGCTGGGCTAAATCATTTGGAAATACAGGTACACTTGACCCTACTTATAATAAAGGAAGAACTGCAACCCATGAAATTGGCCATTGGTTAGGACTCCGTCACGTTTGGGGCGATGCAAATTGCGCTACAGATTATTGCAACGATACCCCTCCTGCACAAACCTCAAACTTTGGATGCCCTACTTTCCCTTACAATTCTGGTACCTGCAGCGGAAACACGACCGGTGAAATGACCATGAATTTTATGGATTATACAGATGACCCTTGTATGTATATGTTTACGCCCGATCAACGAACCCGTATCCAAACTGCAATGACCAACGGAACCTACCGGAAATTATTAGGTACACACGGCTTGTGCACCGTGGTTGGAATTGAAAGTACTAATTTTACTGAAAGTGAAATAAGTATTTTCCCTGTTCCAAGCCAGGGAACTGTGTCTGTTAAAACGGAACTGGCTTCGGCCTGTGATTTACAGTTTACCCTTGTTAATTCATTGGGTCAGCAAGTATTTCAAAGAAACGAAAAAAACATGCAGAACAACACCCTTCAGTTGAACCTGAGTACGTATGAAAAAGGATTTTATTTTTTAAAGATAAATGCCGGAAATAAAACAACTGTTAAAAAGATAATGCTCGATTAAGTTTGAAAGTTATTCGTTGACAAGTTCAATCTAATTTTTAACCACATAAGACACATAAGGTCACATAAGTTAAAAAATGAAATCATGATAAAGAGTAAAGTCTTATCTGCCTTTATGTGCCTTATATGGCTAAAGAAGTTTTTTAAAATAAAAATCCCCGCGAACATCGCGGGGATTTTTATTTCGATAATGCATCTGAATTTGTTTAGGCTGTTACTTTCTGGGCCAGTTTCTTTTTCAGGTTTTCATCCAGGGCATTCAAAAACTCTTCGGTATACAAATAGTGCGCACCATGGCTTACTTTGTTTCCATGTACACACACCGCAAGGTCTTTGGTCATTTTACCACTTTCCACTGTTTCTACACACACTTGTTCCAAAGCATGGCAAAATTTAATTAATTCCTGGTTGTTGTCTAATTTACCGCGAAACTCCAAACCACGGGTCCAGGCAAATATCGAAGCAATAGGATTGGTAGATGTTGGTTTACCCGCCTGGTGATCGCGGAAGTGGCGGGTAACGGTACCGTGCGCAGCTTCTGCTTCCATTGTTTTTCCATCGGGGGTAACAAGTACAGAGGTCATTAAACCCAATGAACCAAAGCCCTGGGCCACCGAATCGGATTGAACATCGCCGTCGTAATTTTTACAAGCCCATACAAAGTTCCCGTTCCACTTAAGTGCAGAGGCTACCATGTCGTCAATCAAACGGTGTTCGTAAACAATGCCTGCTGCTTCAAATTTTGATTTGTAATCTTTCTGATAAATCTCTTCGAAAATATCTTTAAAACGTCCGTCGTATTTTTTAAGTATGGTGTTTTTTGTAGAAAGATACAAAGGCCATTTTTTGGTTAAAGCCACATTAAAACAAGAGTGTGCAAAACCACGGATGGATTCTTCGGTGTTGTACATTCCCATAGCTACACCCGGACCTTTAAACTGATACACTTCGTGTTCAATTGTTTTGCCATCTTCCCCTTCAAACTTAATGGTTAATTTACCTTTACCGGGTACTACAAAATCGGTGGCTTTGTATTGATCTCCAAAAGCGTGACGGCCAACACAAATCGGGGCTGTCCAGTTGGGAACCAGGCGCGGAACATTTTTACAAACGATGGGTTCACGAAAAACGGTACCATCCAGAATATTACGGATCGTCCCATTTGGTGATTTCCACATTTGTTTGAGGTTAAATTCTTTTACACGGGCCTCATCTGGTGTAATGGTGGCGCATTTTATACCTACGCTGTATTTTTTTATGGCTTCTGCAGAATCAACGGTTACCTGGTCATTTGTCGCATCGCGGTGTTCAATACCGAGGTCAAAATATTTAATATCTATGTCTAAGTAAGGAGTAATTAATGTATCCTTAATTGTTTTCCAGATAATACGGGTCATTTCATCTCCATCCAGTTCAACCACCGGATTGGCAACTTTAATTTTGTTCATAGTCTTATTGTTTTGTTAGATATTAATTATTCGGGTTTAAACCCTTATTGCGCTTATTTTAGGAAGTATAAATATAATACAATATTCGTTTACCCGTTCCTTTGTTTATTCGTTTTCTTGTTCAATTGTTCTTTCGTTTATTTGTTCATAAGCCTTCATTCAACAGCCTGCTTCACTACCCGGCAAAACTATTGAACGAATGAACGAATAAACAAGAGAACTTTTATTACTTTTGTGCAAAAATAAAAAATGACTTTTCATAAAGAAGGCTATCCAACCTTATTCGTTACACTACTATTCAGCGCTGTTGTTATTGCCATTGCCTGTTATTGTTTTCCTGAAGCTCCTGTTGCGCACTGGTTTGCTTATATACTCAGCGGATTTTTACTGATAACGGTCATTCAGTTTTTCAGAAGCCCTAAAAGGCAATACACCACTGGCGAAAACCTTATTGTTGCGCCCGCCGACGGGAAAGTGGTTGTTATTGAAGAAACGGAAGAAAGTGAATACTTTAAAGGAAAACGTTTACAGATTTCGATTTTTATGTCGCCCGTTAATGTACACAGCAACCGCTACCCCATTTCCGGAAGTGTTAAATTTGTAAAATACCATCCCGGCAAATACCTGGCCGCCTGGGAACCTAAATCATCTACCGAAAATGAGCGTACAACGGTTGTGGTTGAACACAGCAATGGCCAACAGGTATTGTTCCGGCAGATTGCAGGGGCATTGGCCCGCCGCATTGTAATGTATTGCAAAGAAGGCGATAAAGCCAGCCAGTGCGAAGAATTCGGGTTTATTAAATTCGGCTCAAGGGTGGATGTGTTTTTGCCCTTAGATGTAAAGGTGAAGGTAAAATTGGGCGAGGCTGTAAAAGGGACCCAAACAGTGATTGCTGAATTTTAGTCGAAAAAACCTGCTTTTTAACAATTTATAGCTGTTTTAACAACAGTACCTTCACAGGATAATACTATATTTGATACACCAAAAAAAACATATCATTATGAAAAAATTATTTTTAATGTTGGCTCTTACCGGAATGGTTAGTGCTGTATCTGCTTCTACAGTTTCTGCTTTGTCACACAATACTATTGTTTCTGTAATAGGCGACGATAAAAAAGGTGATGATAAAGGGAAGAAAAAAGAAGATAAAAAAGCTTGTGCTGCCGGTGAAAAAACCTGCACAAAAGGTGAAAAATCCTGCTGCAAAAAAGACGCTAAAAAAGTTGAAGAAAAAGTGAAATAATTTCTTCGCTTCTAAAAGAAAAAACCGCTCATTTCATTTGAGCGGTTTTTTTATTCTTATCCGTTTTGAATGGGTTTAAGCTCTCCGGGTACAATGGTATTTCCGTTCCTTGTAAAGAATGTTGTTTCAATACAATTCCGCTTCTCAATGTATTCTTTATACACAGCCGAATACCTTGTCCGCTCCGAAATAATTTTATCGTAATTGTTATACAATCCCATCAACAGTTCACAAACTTCCCGCACAGCAAAGTTCCCGCTTTCGTGTGCAGTAATATAATCGGCCAGGTTGTTTTCAATTACATAATTCGTAAACAAAGGATTGGCGTTGCGTTTTATCAAAATACGGATACCACATACCTCCGCCACACAAAGGTCAAGTACATCATCAAACACATACGCTATTTCCTTTGGGCTGATGTTGTGCTGCTGGCAAAAATGATGGATAGCATCAATTTTATTGGCTATTTTATAATAGCTTGAAGTAAAGTGTTCGCGGGTGCAAAAATAAAAAGCAGTTTCGTTTTTCTCTCCCGAAATAATTGCAGTAAGCGGCAGGCGCCCGTGTTGCAAAAAATAACCAAAGCGCAGTAAATTCGTCCCCATGCTATCGGCTTCGTTAAAATTACTGCTGCCACCCGCATCCTTCTGGGCATTGTTAAACACCCCGTCCCAATCAAAAATAAACGCTTTAATGTGATCTAATTTTTGCAAAATTTTTCTATCGGATAAAAGAAACTTTCCTCCGCTTTTTTCAAAAATGCTTTGAATATTTTTCACATTATCGGCCATATTTTGGTCTTTGGTTTTTAAAACCTAATCGTTTTTCAAATCCTGTATATCCAACATACCTACCGGCTTTCCATTGTTGGTTACTAAAATAGTATCCACCGCTGTTTTTTTGAAAATGCCCGCAGCATCATTCAGCAATACATTCGCATCAACCGATACAGGCGCTTTGTAATTTAATTCGCTCATTTTTTTACTCAATACATCCCGCCCTTCTTCTGTTAGTATTCTGCGTAAATCCCCATCGGTAAACACGCCTTTCACTGTTCCATCGGTATTTACTACAGTAATGCAGCCAAATCCGTATTCAGTCATTTTAATGATGGCGTCAGTAATGTTGGTATTGGCATCCACCAAAGGGTTAATACCGTTGATGGCTTCTTTCACGCGCACCGTCATTAAGCGGGTGTCCTGTATAAACTGATCAGTACCTAAGGTGGTAAAATTATTTTCAGTCAGTAATTTCATTATTTTTAAAGGAACGGTTATTGTGTGAACACCAATGGTAATAGCATTGCGCACATGCTCTACATTCCTTACAGAAGAGAACATGATTTTTGTATCGTATCCATAATAGTCCACCGCATCCACACATTGTTCAACCAGGGTTAAAGCATCGTGGCCCTGGTCCTGCAAACGCCCCACCAAAGGACACACATAAGAAGCACCTGCCTGCATGGCCATATAAGCCTGTTGCAGGGTATACACCAAATGCACGTTCACCAACAAACCTTCGTTGCGCAGCATTTTGCAGGCCCGAACACCTTCTAAGGAAACCGGAATTTTAAAAACTGTTTTGGCCGGGTCTAAGCCTAAAGCCAACTGGCGTTGGGCTTCTTTTAAAATTTCTTCGGCACTATCGCCCAGGGCTTCAATTTGCAACACGGGAACCATCTTCGATAGTTTAACAATAGTCCCGTCGATATCCGTAATCCCTTCGCGTTGCATGAAGGTTGGTGTGGTTGTCAATCCGGTTAAAAATCCCAATTTAAAACCTTCTTCAATTTCTTTTAAGTTCGCTGAGTCTAAGTATAATTCCATGATGATATAAATTCTAAATCTTAAATTTCTAAATTCTAATTCCTGATTAAATACTAAATTCTAATATCTAAATTCTAATTTTTCCAAGTGAAGCCGTTTAGAATTTAGATATTAGTGCTTAGAATTTTCTCCCTGTATTTGACTTCTACATTGTGCAACTCAATCAATGGTTTTAAAAATTCTTCCAGGTCATACACACACAATTGCGAAGCTGCATCGCACAAGGCTTTTTCTGGTTCGGGATGTGTTTCAATAAACACACCGTCTACACCGCTTGCCACACCTGCCCTCGAAAGCACCGGTAAAAATTCCCTTGCCCCGCCTTTGGCATCTGAACTTGGTATGCCGTATTTACGCACACAATGAGTCACATCAAATACCACAGGGTAACCAATGTTGTTCAGGTGATAAAAACTGCGGGGGTCAACAATTAAATCGTTGTAACCAAAGGTATAACCACGCTCGGTTAAAATAATATTATCGTTGCCGGCATCCACACATTTTTGTGCGGGGTGTTTCATGTTGTCCGGAGCAAGAAACTGCCCGTGTTTGATGTTGATGACTTTGCCTGTTTTTGCAGCTGCCACCAATAAGGTAGACTGCATACAGAGATAAGCAGGAATCTGTAATACATCACATACTTCTCCGGCAGCAGCAGCCTGTTCCGGATAATGAATATCCGTTAATACCGGGAAACCGAACTGTTCTTTTACTTTCGCCAGCAGGGCAACACCCTTTGCAAGACCCGGCCCGTCGTAATATTTTAAACTGCTGCGGTTGTCTTTTTGAAATGAAGACTTGTAAATAATTTTGATGTTTAAACGCTCCGAAACTTCTTTTAGCTTTTCGGCTGTTTTCATCATGATGCTTTCTTCTTCAATCACACAGGGGCCGGAGATAAGAAACAAACTTTGATTTTCGTCCACTGTTACATCACTGAACTCTTCTAATTCTTTCACA
>JAHEYF010000173.1 GCA_023251755.1 Bacteroidota bacterium | reverse complement strand
TCACCATTAATTTATTGGCACAAACGCTAAATAAACGCTGGTGTTTGATGTCAAGGGCAAGCCCGGTTGGTTCTTCGCCTTTGTCGAGTTTCCAGCTGGCTTCAGTTTTTAAAGTAGATGCGTTAATAACATCTACGGTGGCTGTACTTTCGATGTTTACATATACTTTTCCCTTTTCATCGCTAACAGCAACTTCGGGGTTTCCTTCAAATGCAATGCTTGCAACAATGGCATTTGTTTTGGCATCCAGCACGGTGGCATTGTTGCTTCCGGCATTAAATACAAATACTTTGTGCGAAAACTTATCGTACAGGATAGCATCAGGTTTTTTACCTGTGACTTGTACTTTGGCAAGTGTAGCAAGTGTAGTGATGTCGAATACGGTTACCGAAGAATCTTTGCCGTTGCTGATAAAACCCTTGTTCAGGTCTTGTGCAATAGTTATACCGTGTACACCTTTGGTATCGGGAATGGTACCAACAAGGTTTCCTGTTTTTAAGTCTACTACCTGCACTTTGGAAGAGTGGGAAACATATAAACGGGCGGCAGATTCATCTGCGGAAAGAAAATCCCAGCCCCCGTCGCCTTCGAGTTTTATTTTGTTAATGCTTTTGTAAGCTGTTTGGGCTTTTACCAGCTGCAGACTGCTTAGGAGTAATAAGCAGGCAATTGAATTCGTTATTTTTTTCATAATATATTTTTAAAACAATATTACCAATGAATTTTGAAAGAAATCTTTATCAATTCTTAAGTTGGTTGAATCGTTTATTCGTTTATTCGTTCAATAGTTCACGAACAGCTGAACGAAAGAACGAATAAACAATTGAACTAAAAAGAACGAAATCACTACTGTTTGTTAAGGGGAATAAAGTAGATCTCCACCCTTCTGTTTTTTTCACGGCCTTCGGGACTTTTGTTGTCTGCCACCGGAAACTGGTCGGCATAGCCGTTGCAGGTAATAAGGGTTTTGTTGTTTTTGAGTTTGCCCGATAGGTATGTTTTTACGGCGAGTGCCCTGTCTTTGGATAGTTTTTCGTTGACTGTTTTTTTTCCGGTGCTGTCGGTGTGGCCATCAATTACTATATCAAAACCAGGGTGGGCCTCCAGTTCAAGTGCTATTTGATCGAGTTCTTTTTTTGCTGCTGGTTTTAGTATGGCCTCGCTTGTGTTAAATAGATACAAGGCGTTAAGCGAAAATTGTTTGGCTGAACCAATGGCTGCAATGGCATCGATGTCTGCCCCCGGCCACATGTTATCGCCTTTTTTTACGGCTGTTTTAGCATCTATTAATTTAACGTAGCGGAACAACTCGCCGGGTTTGGTTGAATCACCGATGTCTACCAGGGCATTACCGCCCTGTATTTTGCCCACACTGACCCATTTTTTATTGTCTTTGGAAACATACAAATACGTTTCTTCTACATATTTCCCCATTTCAAACACGTATAAATCGGGACCGCTGATATTAATTAAGGCGTTGTTTTTAAATTGTACAACCAATTCACCACCGGTTCCGAGGGAAACAAAACCTTTTACATAGTCCTGGTTAAAGTCTGGTAAACCAATAGCGTCTTTAGGGTTTGCGTTTTCGGGTATTGGAGCTGGTTTTCCGGGGGTATAACTGATAACAGAATCAGCAAAGGAAATATCACCAAAGGGCAGTTTTACTGTTTTGCCATGCCCATCGGGGTATTCTTTTTCCTGGGCGTTTAAATGATTGGAAATAGAGGCAAAGATAAGTGTAAAGCTGAGGTAAAGAAAGCATTTCTTATGCATATAAAAATGTTTTAACAAATATACTTACTATAAAATAAATGTTACTTTTGCAGCCCTATGGCATTAATTGTAAAAAAATCGCGCCTGCCGAATGCAGGAAAAGGCTTGTTTACTACAAAACCAATTAAGAAAGGCAGCAAGGTTATTGAATACAGAGGCGAAGTGATCAACTGGAAAGAGTATGAGAGACGGGTTGCAAAAGATGAAGACGGGTACCTGTTTCACTTTAACAACAATTATTGTTTAGATGCTTTTAACACGCCCCAGTACAAAGCCCGTTATGCCAATGATGCCGAAGGCTTAAGCAAAATACCCGGCCTTACCAACAATAGTGAGTACGAGGTGGAGGGAAAAAAATGTTTTATTATTGCTACAAAAGACATAAAAGCCGGGGAAGAAATTTTTGTGAGTTATACCGAGGAATACTGGGAATGTATACGGTACAACATTAAATTAAAAAATAAATAGTAGTTAGATTTGAGACAGGTGTGCGAATGAGAATCTTATATCTGAAGTGTTACATCTCGCTACTCCAATCTCAATACTAATATCTCACATCTCAATACTCACTAAACTCTCCGCCAGCCTTTTTATCTCTTCATCCGTATTGTAATTGTGCAGGCAAATCCGTATGCGTTCTTTGCCCTCGGGTACGGTTGGACTTTTAATCGCTTTAATATGAAAACCCTGCTTTTGCAGAGCCATGGCTTTTTCTTCGGTGGCTTTGTTTCCTTCTGTAATTAAACATTGTATAGCGCTGCTGCTTTCAATTAATCCGTTCAAGCCCCTGGTTAAGTGTTTAAACAGGTTTATTTTTTTTTGCAATTCGTTTTGAGCGTTTGAAGAAGCTAACAAGTCATAAGCGGCCTCAATAGCATAGAGGCTTTTAAGGGGCAGGGCGGTGGTGTAAATAAATGAGCGGGCGTAATTGATGAGGTAGTTTCTTAAATCGGCACTTCCAACAATAGCGGCACCGTGCGAACCCATTGCCTTGCCGTAAGTAATTATACGGGCAAAACAATTGTTTTCAATAGCCGTTTCATTGCAGAGGCCCCTTCCGCCTTCACCAAATACACCTGTGGCATGGGCTTCGTCTACAATTAAAAATACATTGTGTTTTAACAAGGTGCTTATTTCTTTTAAGGGCGCGCAATCGCCGTCCATGGAGTAAACGGATTCTACTACAATAAAAATGTTTCTTGCTTCGGGGGTTTTATCAATAAGCTGGCGCAGGTGTTCAATGTCGTTGTGCCTGAATTTATAATGCCTGGCAAAACTTAAACGGATTCCATCATAAATAGAGGCGTGTGACAGCTCATCCAATAAAATTAAATCCTGTTTCTGGGCTATACAGGAGATCAATCCAATATTGGCATCATAACCCGAATTAAAGATTAAAGCGGCTTCGGCCTTGTGGTAAAGGGCTGTTTTTTTCTCCAGCTCCTCGGTGTAAGCTGTGTTTCCGGTAATTAAACGGGAACCGGTAGAACCCGATTTTGTAGTTGTACTGTGGCCGTTTACAATCTCTTTTAGCTTCGCAGAAGTAGCAAAACCTAAATAATCGTTGCTGCAAAAATCAATTAAGCTGTTGTCGGAAGGCAATTGCCTGTACAGGCCTTTGCTTTTTCGCTGCTCCAATTGCTGGCCCAGGTTAGCCGGAAGTTTCGACATTTAAACAGTTTATTCGTTTGATAGTTTATTCGTTCAATAGTTCCGGAATTCAATATGTTAAGGAGACCCCAACTATCGAACAAATAAACTATTAAACTATTTAACAAAAGAACGAATAAACTATTAAACAAAAGAACAAATAATCGGTTAAACTTTTAAGTATAATTTGCATCAAACCGGTATATTTGAGACAGGAAACGAAATTTATGGAGCATTATTCCGATGAGGAGTTATTACAACAGTTCAGGAACGAAAGTTCCAGAAATTATGCGTTTTCGCTGATCGTTAACAAATACCAGAAAAAACTGTACTGGCACATCCGTAAAATAGTGATCGATCACGATGATACGGATGATGTGCTTCAAAATACTTTTATAAAAACCTGGAAGGGCCTGGATAATTTTAAGGAAGAATCGCAACTCTATACCTGGTTGTATAGAATTGCAACGAATGAGGCGCTGGGCTTCCTGCGGCAAAAAAGCAGATCAAAAACATTTTCTATTCATCCAATTGAGTATCAGTTGAGTAAATCACTTGAGAGTGATACTTACTTTAAGGGCGATGAGATCCAGATGAAGTTGCAAAAGGCCATTTTAACCCTGCCCGAAAAACAAAGAATAGTGTTCAATATGCGGTATTATGATGAAACACCCTACGAGGAAATGAGTGAAATACTTGAAACTTCGGTGGGGGCCTTAAAAGCGTCTTATCATCATGCAGCAAAAAAGGTGGAGGAGTATTTGGTAGTTCATTGTTCTTAGTTCTCAGTTCTTAGTTTAGGTAAATAGAATGGTTTAGAATTTAAAATGCTTGTGATTAAACTTTTCAGTAGAAACAGCGTCCAATAAACAAATGTCAGAAGACACTAACATAAACAAAGACGGGGAAGAAAACCCGGGAAGGTTCAGGAAGCCCGAAGGCTTTGATTTTCCTGAGGATTACTTCAATTCGTTTTCATCCCGCTTGTTTAAAAAACTGGGATCAGAAAATGAATTGGCTGAGTTTAAACTGCTGGCAGCTCTTCCTAAAATACATCCTTTTGTTGTTCCTGATAATTATTTTTTAACGCTCGAACACAAAACAGAACTTGCGGCTTACCCTGGCCTGGCTTCGGTAAAACCAGGTTACCCTGTTGAAGTTGAGGCAGGTTATTTTGAAAAGCTGGCTCAAAGTCTGCAATATAAAATAGCGCTTGCCGAAGAACTAAAAGAATATGGAAGGCTTGCCGCCATTGAAAAGGTAAACCCCTTTGATGTGGAGGAGGCATATTTTGATACGCTTACAAGTGCAATTCAGGACAGGTTGTTTGCCCCCCAGGCACCAGGGCTTGTTGAGCGGTTGTTGGAATTGTTTTTTACCCGGAAAACAGCTTATGCTTTTGGAGCGGTGGCGCTGCTTGGTTTTTCAATCATGTATTTTAACAGGGCAGACACGGGGAATACTGGTACCTGCACTACATTAGCCTGCTTAGAGAAAAATGAAATCGTAAACAGCGCTGAGATTAAAAACATGGATGAAGAAACTTTAATAGAGTTAATAGATGTAAGGGCTTTGTCTGATTCATTAAACACCCATCAGCAGGCTAAAGAGCTGAGGAAAGAACAGGAAGATTACCTTATGGAGAATGTTGACGCAAATAATTTAATTGATGAACTTTAAATGAATTAGTTTGAAAACGAAAAATTACATAAAAATTATACTCTTTGCCTTTGTCCTGTTGCTGGGCTATAGGGAAGCCCGGGCCCAGGGAGGCGGTGGAGGCAAGAAGGAAAAAATAGAAGCCCTGCGTATTGCTTTTATTACGCAGCGCCTTGACCTTACAAGCAAGGAAGCACAGGTTTTTTGGCCTGTCTACAACGAGTACTTAGATAAATTAGAAACACTGCGTAAAAGCTTTAAACAGCAATACAATAAAAACACCGACTTCGATTTTAAAACGGATAAGGAGGCAGAGGCCTACATAAACGCAGAAATAAACCTGAAACAAAAAGAAGCCGAGTATTTTAAAGAGTATTACGAAAGAATTAAAAAAGTACTTCCACTTAAAAAGGTTGCGCAGTTGCGCAGGGCAGAGGAAGATTTTAAAAAGGAACTGCTGCATCAGTTACAGGGAAAAGGCGCCGTTGATTAGTTTTATTAAATTTGCACTTACATTGATCCCCAGAATTAAATCATATTGCTGTTTATTTCTTCGCTTAAACAGGCTTGTCGCGCAATTTGTATTGCTGTGTATGTTGTCGTATTCACTTGCCGGGCAAAGTAGCGGAGATACACTGAAAAAGGTCCGTATAAAGGAACCGAAGCATTATTTTATGCCCACCTTTTATTTCGATTATTATTCAACCAAAGAGGTGCAACTTGAAAGCGTAAATCCAAAGAATAAGAATTTTTACTGGAACGATAAATTAAAATCTTACCAGTTTTTACAAAAGAGCGGTGGTTTTTTTATACCTTTTTATACAAAGGATTATGTAAAGGGAGATACAATTCCACCTGCAAATCTGCACCTGATGGCCACGGGCAGTTATTTAATTGCCACGCCTCATTTTTCGGGAATACCCGATCATACTTTTTTTAAAGGCAGCCTTGGTGTGCGGGGAATATACAATACGGGAGGGAAAGGAATCTGGTTTGTTGATTGTGCAATCTGGACAGCGCAGGATGCTACTTATCAAAGTAAATTAGTACCACGTACGGTAACAACCCTTGTTTACGACAGGATTGTGAACGATAAGTTTAGTTTCAGGATAGGCTACGCCAAGACTTTTTTGTATGGAAACCGTTTTCGATTGCCTTATCTGGGTTTCAGGGTAGGGCGTTTGGATAAAACATACCTCAGTGTTCAGTTTCCACGCAATGTTACGCTGAGTTTCCCTATAGGCAATAAATTCAGAGGGGCTGTGTTTACTAAGCCGATGGGAGGTTTGTACACCATGTCAAATGTTGATTCCCTGTATTTTGGCAACGATAAAAAATTTCTGTTTGGCCGTTATGAAATGTTAGCAGGTTTAAAATTTGAATATTTCCCCTGCAAAAATTTCTCTATTAATTTAAGTGCCGGTACTGTGGGCAGGCGCTTTATAGGGATGTCTTCTTTTTCTTTTAATGATAAAAACAAAGGAGTGCTCAATCCTTTTTTTGAAGAACAATTGGTACCCGGTGGGTTTATATACACCGGCATGACATTTAGGTTTGGCCGGGCTAAAAAGGTGTACAACAATAAAAACTTATACGAAGCCTTTGATTTAAACAATACCATAGATGCCGGGGATAATAATTCAGATCCTGGAAACGGCAATATCCCCATCCTTCCTAAAAAGAAAAAGATTAAAAACCTCGGTGTGAGTGATGTGCAGGACTTGATGGAAACACAGGATCTTTATTAGTTTTTTTAGTTCAATCGTTTAATAGTTTATTCGTTCGGTTGTAGTAACGATAAAGGTAATGGTGCAAAAAATAGTTGGTGTTTTTTTGTAAAATTATTTTTATACTCGTTCCGTAGATCTGAAGAGGAAGTTAGCTCTGCAGGAGTGCATCTAACCAGCAATAGGATTTAC
>JAHEYF010000063.1 GCA_023251755.1 Bacteroidota bacterium | reverse complement strand
GATATCGATGGGAATTGAAATGGCCAACCATGCCCCTGTTACCAAACGTTACAATGTGGGGGTGATACAGACTTAGATTTGAGATATGAGTAGTGAGTAGTGAGACATTATCTTGTCTTGAAGCTTTTAAATTAGGAGGTTCATTTTTGGCTTTTGGCTTATTACTTTTGGCTTAAATTAAAGAGTTCTTTATAAAACCTCTCCGCTATAGTGTCTCTGTTGAAATTCTTTTTCACATAGCTCAAGGCGTTTTCACCGTATTGGGGTAACAGGTTTTTATGCAGGTCGAGGTGCATTACTTTTTCGGCTAATTGATCAGGGTTTTCGGGTTCAAAAGCCCAGCCGCATTTCCCTTCCTGTATAAATAATTGTTCGGCTTCGCCTTCCACACCAAGCAGGATTGGTTTTTTCATGGCCAGGTTCTCAAATATTTTTGAAGGAATAGCCCCTTTAAAAATGTCCAGCCGCTTTAAAGGAATGATAGCCACATCAATTGCCGCAACAATTCCGGGCATACTTTTTTTATCTACACCTTCAAAAAACAACACATTGTCTAAATGTAAACTGTTCTTTAAACTTAGTAGTTTTTCTTTTTCAGGGCCACTACCTACTAAAACATATTTAATGTGCGATAGCTGTTTTGTTTTACTGGCAGCGTACAGTATCACTTCCAAACCCTGCGCATAACCTATAATACCGGCATACAGCAAAAGGAAATCTTTTTCGGTAAAACCATTGTCTTTGCGCCAGCTGCTGTGAACGGTAGTACTGTTGTAATAATTCAAATCCACCCCGTTGGGCAACCAGTATGTTTTTTTCGCAGGAAAACGATCCGCTATATTTTTACAGATCCCCTGTGTTTGCCCTGTAATTAAAGTTGATTTTTTATAGAGGTGCTGTTCTAATTTATAAGAGATGTCCAACAACCAGCGGTTGTTGACTATGCCCAATTTTTCAGCAGTTTCCGGCCACGGGTCGGATACATTAAAAATAAGTTTCGATTTTTTTCTGTTCTTTAACCACAAAGCCGACAAGCCCAGAAACAAAGGGGGGGATTCGCACAGCAAATAATCGTACCTGCCTTTTACTTTAAAGGTGCCGTACCAGGCCGAGCTCAACACAAAAGAAAAGTAATTACTTAAGCGGGATAAAATTGATTTGGAAGAAGAAACATAAATCCAGGAACGGTGAACTTTTAAACCCTGCATTTCTTCATACGCATACAGCTTGCCTTTATACTCCTGATGTACCTGCATTTTGGGGTAATTGGGCATGGCTGTTAAAACTGTAACTTCAATTCCCATTTTTTGCAAACGCACAGCCAATTCAAACAAGCGGTTTTGCGGGGCGCCGACTTCCGGAGGAAAATATTGTGTAAGTATAAGTAGTGTTGTGTTCAAGCGGCTGCTAAGTTAAAATTTTAAAGTCAAAAGTTAAAAGTGAGAAGGTAAGAAAGTAAGAATGTGAGAATGTACGTAAGAAAGCGAGAATGAAAAAAGATATTGATACAAGAACTATCGGTGTGAGGTATAAAACTACTTTTAAACCCGCAGGCCGAACACTAAAATATCATCTACCTGGTCGTTATCGCCACGCCAGTCTATAATGGTACGTTCCATTGTTTTATGCTGCTCGGGCATAGGTTTGTTGTAGTTGTTCAGCAACATGTCTTTAAAACGTTTGCTCAGAAACTTTTTGTTGTCCTTTCCTCCAAACTGATCTACATAACCATCGGTAAAGGCATAAATCATATCGCCCTTTTCCAATTGAAACGAAATGTTGCTATAGAATTTTTCCACATTTCCATAAAAGGCACCCAGGGGTTCTTTATCGCCTTCTATTTCAATAAAATCATTGTTTCTTACAATGTACAAGCGGGTATTGGCACCGGCAAATTCAAGTAAATTGGATTTAAGGTTTATTTTCAACAAGGAGATTTCCATCCCGTCTTTGATGTATTTTTCTTCTTCTTTGTTGTGAAGGGCTTTGTAAAGTCCTTTGTTTACAGCATTTAAAATAAGTCCGGGCGAATTGAGCCGCATCGATTCATTCAATAAATTATAACCCAGTATAGACATAAAAGCCCCGGGAACACCATGCCCTGTACAGTCTACCACGGCCAGCAACACATCATCTTCCTGTTTTTCGAGCCAGTAAAAATCGCCGCTTACAATGTCTTTGGGTGCATAATAAACAAAAGATTCAGGAAGAAGGGCTTTCATAAACATTTCTGAAGGCAGAATCGCTTCCTGAATTCGTTTCGCATATTTGATACTGTCTAATAAGTCTTTGTTTTTGCGTGAAATAAGCTGGTTTTGAAGTTCCAGAAAATGTTTTTGCTGATGAATGTCTTTGGTTCGTTCTTCAATAATATGTTCCTGCTGGTATACTTTTTCCTGCAATTGTTGAAACAGGAGCCTGTTGTTCTCTTCGGCCAGGTATAGTTTATAAGCCCCGCTAAAGGTCATTTTCAGCTCGTTTTCATCCCATGGTTTTGTAATATAACGGTATATACCTCCCGAATTAATGGCTTGTATAATGGCTTCAATATCGCTGAAACCGGTTAATATCATACGTATGGTATGCGGGTACAGTTCAACGATCTGTTCCAGGAATTCAACGCCGGTAGTGCCCGGCATTTTCTGATCGGTGATAATAATTTCAATCGGGCTATCCTGAAGGATTTTCATCCCTTCTTCGGCATTGTTGGCTGTGTATATGTTATAGTCCCGTCTGAATGCCGCCTTAAACGAAATTAAATTATGGGCTTCATCGTCTACATACAAAATGTTTGCCTTCGGCATATCCATATACTACTATGTTTATTTGGTATCAGGTAGTTGGTATCAGGTATCAGGTTAGGCCGTACTTACTACCTGCTACTTGCTACTTATTACTTACTACCTGCTACCAATTCCAATACGAATATAATATTTTATCCTGTGAAAAACTACCCTGCATTTACCGGAAGTGTAATCACAAATTCGGCCCCTTTGCCCACCTGCGTGTTCACTTCAATTTTCCCCTGGTGTTTTTCAATAATTCCGTAAGTAATGGAAAGCCCCAGCCCGGTTCCTACACCAACATCTTTGGTGGTAAAAAAGGGGTCAAATATTTTATTTTTGACTTCTTCGCTCATCCCTACCCCGCTGTCTTTTATTTTAATCAGAATGTTATCCTTATCAAGCATCATGGTGCTTATCCATACAGCCCCTTTGCCTTCAATGGCCTGTATACTATTCGACAATATATTCATAAACACCTGGTTGAGCTGCCCCGGGTAACACTCAATATCCGGTATATCACCATAAGTTTTAAACACCTCAATCCTGTCTTTGTATTTGTTTTTAAGCAGGGTCAGTGTATTGTCCAAACCTTCATGAATACTGGCTTTCTTTTTCGCGTTTTCATCCAACCTCGAAAAATTACGCAGGCCTTTTACAATTTCTGTGGTTCTTTTGGTCCCTTCTTCAATACCGGTTAACAAACTTTTTATCTCGTCTATCAGGTATTCCAGGTCTATTTCTTTTTTCAATCTTTCAAGGGTTTCATACTGGTCTTTAAAATCGTTTTCATTTTTAATGGTCGCGTACTTTGTTAAAAGATTGAGTACATCGTCCAGGTCACGTTTTAAAGGATTGATATTGGCCGAAATAAAATTCACCGGGTTGTTTATTTCATGTGCGATACCGGCTGTAAGTTGCCCCAGCGAAGCCATTTTTTCGGCCTGTACCAATTGCGGGGTAGATTGCAAACGGATGAGGGCCGTGTTTAAATCCTGGTAAGCCCTTGCATTGTCGAGGGCAATAGCTGTATAAGAGGCCAGTGTTTTAATGATATTCAAATGGTAAGGCGAATAAGCACCTTTTTTAAAACTTTGAACCGTTACCACGCCCAGAATTTTTTCGTTGACCAATAAAGGGTAAAAAATTAAAGAAACAGGTATTTCCCCATAAGCCGCATACGTTGATTTTATATAATGATGAAACTCATTGGTGTTGTCGTTGATGAAAATTTCTTTTTTGTTGCGTATACACCATACCGAGTAGTTGTTGTCGTCTTCCATCGACACTTCAATAACAGGCCCCCTTTTATTGTTTTCAATTTCATATTTGTATTCAATGGTGTTTTTTTCGGGGTGGTAAATACGGATACCAAAAGCCGCCGCATCCATAAACTCATTGATGTTTTTATGCAGGTTGTCAAAAATAGTTTCGATGTTTAAGGACGAAGTAATCTGCTGCCCTATTTCACTCAGCAGTTTAATGTTTTGAAAAGCATGGTCGATTTCTTCTTTTTGCTGAACAACTTCTTTGGTCCGTTCTTTTACTTTTTCTTCCAGGTTCTCGTAAAGATTCGCATTTTCGAGGGCAATGGCTGCATACGAAGCCAGTGTTTTTAATATATCAAGGTGGTATTGGGTGTAGGCATTTTTTTCAAAACTCTGAATAGTGATCACCCCTATAATTTTTTCGCCAATAATAATCGGGTAAAAAATAAGCGAATGGGTCATTTCGCCCAATACAATTTTAATCTGGTTGGTGTACTTTTTATATTCGGCCAGGTTGTCGTTGATAAATATTTCCTTGCGGTTGCGTATGCACCAAACCGAATAATTATCGATATCGTCCATCGATACAAATACCGATTGCTGGTCCCTGATCCCTTTTTCGATTTCGTATTTGTATTCCACTTCATTTTGGTCGGGATGGTAAATGCGCACACCAAAACAACCCACATCCATCAGCTTACCTACATAATGATAGAGTTTTGAAAATATTTCCTCAAAATTAAGACTCGATGTTATTTGCTGGCCTATTTCACTTAACAAACGGTTGTTGTCGTAAGTTTTTTCTATTTCTTCCTTTTGCGATATAACTTCCCTGGTCCGGCTTTTCACTTCATCTTCCATGTGTTCGTACAACCTTGCATTGTGAAGGGCAATGGCCGCATAAGAAGCAATGGTTTCCAGGATCTCTACATGGTAAGGGGTGTAGGCATTTTTACGGATACTCTGTACACTGATAATCCCCAGTACTTCGTTTTTAATGATGACCGGTGAATAGATGAGCGACAGGATTTCTTCTTCCTTGGTTCCGTCTTCCAGTTCATATTCGGGTCTTGTATAAGAAGTAATGTATTGGGAATACTCTTCATAAATATCGTTGATGAGGATGTTCTTTTTATTTTCGATACACCACACCGGAAACTGGTTTTTGTCGCTTGTATTCCTGAAATAGGGTTTGAATTTTATATTGTTGGCGATGGCTAATTTATACTCAATGCGTTGTTTTTCGGGGTAATACAAGCCAATACCAAAACTCGAAGCGTCCATTAATTTGTTCACCTGCTCGTGAATGGTAAACAATACTTTTTCAAGGTCTAAAGTTGAAGTGATCTCCCTCCCAATTTTATTCAGGGTTTTAACGTTTTGAAAATTTTTCTCCAATTCCTCTTTCTGGTACACCACTTCTTTTGTACGGTCTTTCACTTCATCTTCCATGTTTTGGTACAACCTGGCATTTTCGATGGCAATAGAAGAATAAATAGCGAGGTTTTGCAGTATATTAAAATGGAACTGCGAATAAGCCTGTTTTCTGAAGCTTTGAACAGTGATAACGCCTATTGTTTTTCCTTTTGCAATAAGGGGCAGGTATATCAACGATTGGGAAGCTTCACCGGATATTGCGGTAACTTTTTTCTCTCCAAAATATTTCATAAAACCTTCCTGGATATCACTAACAAACATTTTTTCGCTGTGGGTTAAACAATACACCGGAAATGTATTGGTATTGCTCAGGGGCAGCGGAAAAAAAGGCATTTTTATGCCCTTCTCAATGGGGTTGTGAAAATCAATGGTATTTGTTTTTATGTTCAGCAAACCAATGGCAAACACCGAAGCGTCCATTAAGGAGTTTACATTTTCATACACCTTTTCAATAATTTCGGCTACCGATAAAGTGGCCGTAATTTTTTGACCGATCTCACTCAGGGCCTTAATGTTCTGATAGGTCTTTTCAATTTCTTCTTTCTGATGCGTTACTTCAAGTGTACGGGTCTTCACATCTTCTTCCATGTGTTCGTACAGCTGTGCATTGTGCAGGGCAATGGCCGCATAAGAAGCAATGCTTTCCAAAATTTCAACATGGTGTTGTTTGTATGCATTTTTAACTGAACTTTGTACGCTCATAATGCCCACCACATTGTCTTTAATCAGTATAGGCAAATAAATCAGCGAAAAAACTTCATCTGCAATAGTTCCGTCTTCCAGCTCGTTGTAGGAGCTTGTGTAGGATGAAATGTAATTGGAATACTCTTCATACACATTGTTAATCAACAGGGATTTTTTGTTTTCAATACACCAGACCGGAAATTGATTTTTATCGGAAGCATCCCTGTAATAGGGTTTGTACTTTACTTTATGGGCAATGGCTAATTTGTATTCAATCTGTAATTTTTCGTGGTTGTATAAACCAATACCAAAAATATTGGCGTCCATCAATTGGTTTACATGCTGATAGATGGTAAAAAGAACTTTTTCAAGATCCAAAGTCGATGTAATTTCCCGCCCAATTTTACTCAGGGTTTTTACATTGTGTACATTCTTTTCAAGTTCTTCCTTTTGCTCCACCACCTGTTTGGTCCTCACCTTTATTTCCTGCTCCACATTGTGGTAAAGTCTTGAGTTTTCAAGTGCTATGGCCGCATAAGAAGCGATGTTGCTCAGTAGTTCAATATCGTTTTCGGTGTAGGCATTTTTCCTTATACTTTGCACAGCCAGAATCCCGATTACTTTGTCTTTAATCATCATGGGCAGGTAAATCATCGAAGCTGCACGTTGCGCATCAGTTCCGTCCTTCAGCTTGATCCCCCGCTCATCGTCGCCGAAGCTTTTAATATATTTACCGTATTCACTATAAACATCATTCAAAAAAACAGGTTGTTTGTTTTCGATGCACCACACCGGAAACTGATTCTTATCCTTCATATCACGGGTATAAGCCTCGTATTGAACCCCGTTTTCAACCGCTAATTTATATTCTATACATTCCTTTTCGGGGCAATACAAACCAATACCAAAACTCCAGGCGTCCAACAATTCGTTGACCCGGTTGTAAATTTTAATCAGTATTTTTTCAAGGTCAAGGGTAGACGTAATTTCCCGGCCAATTTCACTAATGATCCTCAGGTTTTTACTTGATGTTTCTACGGTTCCGTTTTCTTTTTCCATAAAATAAAACAGTTAATTTTTCAGGGGGAACATTTATATTTAAAGCTAACAAAAAATATACTTGTTAATTTACACTGCTTAACACATCTTCATGTAATGTACAGGTTTTTAAAAACAAAAAGAAACAACTCACGACGTATATCTGGCAGTTGATCGAATTCATAATCGTTCTACAGTTTACCCGTTTAAAAGTTTATTCGTTCTGTCAGTATACTCATTCATTCGTAAGCACCAACGAATGAACTTATGAACGAATAAACGAATGAACTTGTTTAATGAATACTAATAATTGTTGTAAAAAGAAATTCACAGCGTGAAGCCGTTGCTTTCAAAACCCTAAATTTGCAGCTACAAAAAATATAGCGATAACATTTATGGGAACTATTGAAAGAATAAAATGCCTTGTAGTAGGATCAGGGCCTGCAGGATATACCGCTGCAATATACGCAGCCAGAGCCGACTTAAAACCGGTGATGTACATGGGGCATGAGCCGGGCGGACAACTTACCACCACCACCGAAGTAGAAAATTACCCGGGTTACCCCAAAGGGATTCAGGGCCCCGAAATGATGGAAGATTTTAAAGCACAGGCCGAACGTTTTGGAACAAGCATTCGTTATGGCCATGCTACCAAAGTTGATTTTACAGGGCCTGTACACAAAGTATGGATTGATGAAACACTGGAACTGCACGCAGATACGGTTATTATTGCAACAGGTGCTTCTGCCAAATGGCTGGGACTTGCATCCGAACAAAAATTCCGTCAGATAGGTGGTGTTTCAGCCTGCGCGGTGTGCGACGGTTTTTTTTACCGCGGACAGGATGTGGTGATCGTAGGTGCCGGTGATACCGCTGCCGAAGAAGCTACTTACTTAGCCAAACTTTGCCGCAAGGTATACATGGTTGTTCGCCGCGGTGAAATGCGCGCTTCAAAAGCGATGCAGCACAGGGTGGAAACCACTCCAAACATTGAAGTATTATGGAACTCAGAAACCAAAGAAGTATTGGGTGAGGACCTGAAAGGTGTGAACGGAGCCATTATAAAAAACATTCAAACCGGGGAAGAGCGCCAGGTAGCCATTACAGGCTTTTTTGTGGCTATCGGACACCAACCCAATACCCAGATTTTTAAGGATTGGTTAGACATGGATGAGCAAGGATATATCAATAACATACCCGGTACCAGTAAAACAAACATCAACGGTGTATTCGCTGTTGGCGATTGTTCGGACAAAGTGTACCGTCAGGCTGTAACAGCAGCCGGTAGCGGTTGTATGGGCGCACTGGATGCCGAAAGGTACATGGCGGCCAATGGAATTCATTAGTGAGAGAGTGAGAGTAAGAGAGGGAGAGAGGGAGAGGGGTAAAGAGGGTTTATTCGTTACCGAAATCCCTTTTTGGCTTTTGGCTTTTTACTTTTGGCTTAACAAATCTGTATATTTGGTTAGGGACATATAATTATGTAATTTCGTTAAAAAGCAATTTTTATTATGTTTTTCAGAACCATCCTGTTATTTTTTGTACTCATCAGCCAGCTCACATTTTCACAAGACTTTACCGATCAGGTCCCTCAGCTTAAACGATTTAAGCCCCAGGATGTAATAGACCCCCAATACGGAATTGATGTTTACGACCCCCTGATTTTTGCACTTGGCGGAGACTCTATGCGCTATGATAAAAAGGGCTACAACATTCAGGGTTGGGTAGAAGATTTTTATATGGACGGCAGTCTTTTACACAAAGGCTTTTATGTAGACGGGCAATTAAAAGTATTTAAAAATTATTACCCCAATGGCCAGATAGAACGTAATTTCAGGGTGATTGACCTTAAACGCGCCGAAATACAAATTTATTACCAGGACGGTAAAATAAAATCGGAAGTGTTTTACTACAACCATGCCGCTCAAAAACAAACCGATTATTTTCAAAACGGAAACATTGAGTTTTTAGAGGAGAATGAAAAAGACATGAAGTACTTATTCAAAAGAAATTCATTTTATGAAAACGGTGTTCCCGAAGTTGTTTTTGAAATTACAGACAAAAAAAGAAAACAATTTATTAAAAAAGAATTTTACCCCAGCGGCAAAGTAAAGGAAGAAGGGAACATGGTGTTTATGATGGACATGAACGACTACGCCAAAGAAGGGGAATGGATGTATTACAACGAAGCCGGAAGTCTTACAAAGACCGAAAGGTATAAGAACGGGCATATTACTGAGTAGATATGAGATATTAGTATTGAGATTTGAGATTGGATTAAGGAAAGTCTGAAAATCTTCTGTCTCTGAGTAGATGTTAGATATGAGATATTAGTATTGAGATTTGTTAAGGAAAGTCTGAAAATCTTCTGTCTCTGAGTAGATGTTAGATATGAGATATTAGTATTGAGATTTGAGATTGGATTAAGGAAAGTCTGAAAATCTTCTGTCTCTGAGTAGATGTTAGATATGAGATATTAGTATTGAGATTTGTTAAGGAAAGTCTGAGAATCTTCCTTCTCAAATCTAACATCGCAATACTAATATCTCAATACTAACATCTCAATACTAATATCTTGTTAATTACTTAACTCCTCTTTCTCGCATAAACACTTTACTTTTGGGAAAATTTAATTTAATCCGATTTATTTATGAAGTTTTTTATTGACACAGCTAACCTGGCTCAGATTAAGGAAGCTCAAGACCTTGGTGTATTGGACGGTGTAACAACCAACCCTTCGCTAATGGCCAAGGAAGGCATTAAAGGAGATGAGGCCGTAAAAAAACATTACCTCGATATTTGCAATATAGTTGACGGAGATGTAAGTGCCGAGGTGCTTTCAACCGATTACGAAGGAATGATACGTGAAGGCGATGAGTTTGCCAAACTTCATCCGCAAATAGTGGTGAAAATCCCTATGATAAAAGACGGCTTAAAAGCAATAAAATACTTTTCAAAAAAAGGCATTCGTACCAATTGTACCCTGATCTTTTCTCCAGGACAGGCCTTGTTGGCTGCAAAAGCAGGAGCTTCTTTTGTGTCGCCGTTTATTGGCCGCTTAGATGATGTTAGTACAGACGGTTTGCGTTTGATTGAAGAAATGCGTTTGATATTTGACAACTATGGAATTGAAACCGAAATACTGGCCGCGTCTATCCGCCACCCTATGCACATTATTGAATGTGCAAAAATCGGTGCCGATATAGCCACCTGTCCATTAAGTGCAATCACCGCTTTGTTAAAACACCCCCTAACCGATTCAGGATTAGCACAGTTTATTGCCGATTCTAAAAAATGATTTACATCAATTTTTTTTTTATAAAATAAAAGCTGCCTCAGTCTGCTGGGGCTTTTTTTATTTTTTGCAAAGCCGGGAAAATAATTTACATCTTAAGCAATTTAAGCTTACTTTTGCAAATTGCCTTTTTTAAAATTTATGCACGAAGAACAAGCAGTAACTGAACCCCGAAAGTTATACCCCTATCAGGAAGAAGCTGTAAACAATATTTTTAATAAATTAGTTAACCTTCCTCCCAATGGTAACTTACTGTTTCAACTTCCAACAGGCGGCGGTAAAACAATTATCTTCGCCGAAATAACACGTAAATTCATTGAGACTTATAAAAAGAAAGTACTTATTTTAACCCACCGCATTGAGCTTTCAAAACAAACCTCAGATGTACTGTTAGAAAAGGGAATCCTGAACACCGTTATCAACAGCTCAGTAAAAGCATTGCCGACCGAACACGATTACAAATGTTATACAGCTTTGGTTGAAACATTAAACAACAGGCTCCAGGAAAACGATAAATTTTTAGAAGGAATAGGACTTGTTATTGTAGATGAAGCGCATTACAATTCATTCAGGAAGATATTTCACCATTTCAACGACATCAATATACTTGGCGTAACGGCCACTCCCTTAAGCAGCAATAAAAAACTGCCCCTCCGCGATACCTATCATGATATTATCATCGGGCAGTCTATTGGCTCCCTCATTGACGCAGGCTACCTTTGTGAAGCCACCACTTACAGTTACGATGTTAATTTAAGTTCCCTCAAAATAGGCTCCAATGGCGAGTTTACAGTAGGTTCTTCAGAATTGTTGTACAGCAGTTCCATTATGCAGAGTAAATTAGTGGATGCTTATGAAGAAGTGGGGATGGGAACAAAAACACTGATCTTCAACAGCGGAATTTTATCGAGTCGTGCTGTGTGTGAAATGTTTAAAAAGAAAAACTACCCGGTAAGGCACCTCGATAGTACCTTTACCGATAAAGAGCGTTCAGACGTATTGGACTGGTTCCGTAAAACCCCAGATGGAATACTTACCTCCGTTAGTATTCTTACCACAGGTTTTGATGAGCCTTCCGTTGAAACCATTATCCTGAACAGGGCCACAAAATCATTAACCCTTTACCATCAAATGATTGGAAGGGGATCGCGGGTATTGCCCACCAAGAAAAATTTTAAAATAGTTGACCTTGGCAACAATTCCCGTCGCTTTGGCTTGTGGCAATTGCCCATCGACTGGAAACACGTATTTATTGCCCCGCATTTGTACCTCGAAAGCCGGTACAAAGACGAGTGGGATTATGAATTAGAAAATGATTATGAAATGCCGGAAGACGTTAAACAACGTTTTTTGAATTCCTCCATGGAAGCCTTTATTGTACGCGAAAAATACCTCGAATACCTGAAAAAAGGAATGCGCCCGCAACTTATTCTGGAAGCTTCCCTCGATGATCATTTCAGCCGTATAAGAGACAATGCCTCCGGTTCGGAAGAAGCTTTTGAATTGTATAATTTGCTGACCGAAGAAATGAAATACCGCGTTCGTCAGTTTGCCAAATGCATCAACGCTACCCAGAATTATGTCGACTGGCAATACCAGAACTACGCCTCTAAACTTAGACGCAGGTTAATTAATTGGTTCGCTGATTGATTAGCTGATGTGATGATATGCTGATTAGCTGATTGGAGAGGTAGGTAAATGAAACGTGATAGGTGCTGATGATTAGCTGATGTGATGATAAAAGCCAAAAGTTATAAGCCAAAAGCCAAAAAAGGAGACAGGTAAATGAAATCGTAATAGGGCTTAGATGATCAACTGATAAAATGCTCTAAACTACAGACTCTAAACTATTCAACTATGAGCGTCAAACTGCATAAAGCATCCGTACAGGACATCCCTGCTATTTTTTCTCTTGCTTTCGAAATCTGGAACAAACACTATGTTGAAATGATTGGCCAGGAGCAGGTGGATTATATGCTGGCTAAAATGTATTCTGAGCAAAGCCTTACAGAGCAGATGCAGGAAAAGAACCATACTTTTTACCTGGTAAAAAATGACGGGGTAGATATTGGTTTTATATCCATCAGTTCCGACAATGCAAAAAATTTCCAGCTGCATAAATTTTATATCCTCAATACCCTTCAAAACAAAGGCCTTGGTACCGAAGTGTTCCGTTTGATCTTCAATGAAATGAACGACCCAAACACAGTGCAGCTTACAGTGAACAGGCAAAATTACAAGTCGGTTAATTTTTATTTTAAAAACAGCTTTAAAATTATTGAAGTAGCCGATTTTGAAATCGGAAACAACTATTATATGAACGACTTTGTAATGATGTGGAAGAAATAAGTACCCCTCACCCCCAATGTCATTTAGTTAAGGAGCCATGCTTCGACTTCACTCAACAGTCAGGTTCCGACTCCGAAGGAGCATGACTGTTCGAAACAATAAAAACACTTATATACAGGTCACTCCTACGGAGTTTAATTCTATATGAATCGACTTTTCTACAAACAGTATGCTCCTAACGGAGCGGGTAAATGCTGTTTTGAAAGCCCCGGAGGGGCGAACTGTTGGTAGAAAAAAATGAATTATTGCCTTTCAAGCTCCGTAGGAGCGGCTTGTTAAAAGGTTTCGAACAGTTGTGCTCCGAAGGAGTCGCAGGTTTATAGAACATCGATATGTATGGGCACACGACCCCGGCGGGGTCGAATAATAAATGCATAACAAAAAATTCATTTTATTCCCTTCTGCGCAGTGTATTTATATGGGTTGATTAAATATTAATTCTTCGACCCCGTTGGGGTCGCGTGCTAATGAAATGAATCAATCTATAAACCTTCGACTCCTTCGGAGTCGCTATTTGAACCTTAACTAAATGACATTGCCCTCACCTCCTGGGCCGCTTATATGTTTATCCGTTTTTCCATTAGAACAACCTTAACAATTAAACAAATAAACTGTTGAACACCTGAGCTTTTAACTCCATAAAATCAGTATCTTTGGACTTCATGGAGCCCGTAATAAAGGTTGAAAATATCAGCAAAAAATACATTCTGAAACACGAATCCTCTCAATCGTATTCCACACTTCGTGATTCGATAACAAAAGGGATTAAATCGGCTTTTAGCAAACCCTCCGTTTTTTTACAGCGTAAATCACAGGAAGAATTCTGGGCATTGAACCATATTAATTTTAATATCGGGCAGGGCGATCGGGTTGGAATCATCGGGCGGAACGGAGCAGGAAAATCAACCCTGTTAAAAATCCTTTCACGCATTGTGGCCCCAACTACCGGAAGAATAGAAATAACAGGCCGGGTAGCGAGTTTACTCGAAGTAGGAACCGGCTTTCATCCGGAACTGAGCGGCCGCGAAAATATTTTTTTAAACGGTTCTATTTTAGGTATGGACAGAGGCGAAATCAAACGCAAGTTTGATGAAATTGTTGCTTTTGCCGAAGTGGAAAAGTTTTTAGACACCCCCGTTAAACGTTACTCATCGGGCATGTACGTACGCCTGGCTTTTGCCGTAGCTGCGCATCTTGAGCCCGAAATAATGATCGTAGATGAAGTACTGGCCGTTGGCGATTCCGCCTTTCAAAAAAAATGCCTGGGTAAAATGCGTGAAGTTTCAGGAAGTGGCAGAACCATTTTATTTGTTAGCCACAACATGGCTGCTATCCAAAACCTGTGCGACAAATGCATCTATTTGAAAAACGGTGAAATGGTACAACAGGGGAAAACTGATGAGGTTATTCCTGTATACCTACGCTCTTCTGCTGCATCAAAACTTATTGACCTTACCAACCGTACCGATCGTATGGGGAATGGAGCTGTTCGATTTACTTCCCTTACTTTAAAAGATAAAAATAATTTTACCGTCCAAAATGCCCAGTGTGGTGGATACCTCAAAATAGAATTAGGAATAAAAACGGATGCAAGTTTTGATTTGTCTTATTTAAGGGTTTCATTAGGTATAGATGATGAGTTTGGACAACGGATCACTCAGTTGAGCAATGATGTAACTGATCAGATTTTTGAAAAAATTGGAGTCAATAATGGAACCATAGAAGTGGAAATACCAAGGTTGTCGCTTAAACGTGGTGATTATACCATTACCTTATTTTGTTCCCTGAATGGGGAAATAGCAGATTGGATACAGGAAGCTTCTGTTATTAGTGTAGAAGCAGGAGACTTCTTTAATACCGGTAAACTACCGGAAGACAGCCAGGGAAATTTTTATGTTAATCATTCTTTCAGCTTAAAATAAATAAACCATTTTTTTCTGTTAGCCACAACACTGAGGATGGATGTTTAAAATAAAGAATATGTTTTTTATCAGAAGATCTATTTACAATGATTAATAAATTAAAAAAAATAGTTAAAAAAATACTTTATCCTAAGCCTGATCCGGCTTTTTCAAATGCCGGCGAGTTCAATCAGGCCGATGGTAGTATAATAGAAAACTCTATACTAAAGATTGGAAAAAATGCTAAGTTAACTATTGAAAAGGGGGTTAAAATATCCGGATACATTATTAACGTCAACAGTGGGGAATTAATTATAAAAGAGGGCACAATCCTTAGCCAGGGGAACAATGCACTTTCACCAAGGATAGACATTAGCGGAGGGCAACTTATCATTGGTAACAACAACCATATTAAGGCTGAATTCTGTATTCGGTTTGGTGGCAAGTGTAGTATTGGAAATTACAATTGTATTAACGAAAACACAGAAATTAGATGTGATGAAGAAATCAACATTGGGGATTTCAATATGATCTCTTATGAATGCATTATTTTTGATACCAACACGCATGTAATGTACCCGCCGGAAGTAAGAAGGAAAATGACCATGAAAGATTTTCCAAGTATTGGTACTGAATATGAAAAGCCGGTTACTGCACCTGTTAAAATAGGAAATGACTGTTGGCTGGGCAAGCGCGCGGTACTCCTGAAAGGAAGTCAGCTGGGGAACAATTCAATTGTTGCATTGTGCGCTTTGGTCACTAAACCAGTACCCGAAAACCACATAGCATTTGGGAATCCGGCGCAGGTAAAACCACGTTAATGGATGAATAATTTTAATTGACATGGTTAATTTAAACGCCAGTACTATTGAAACAAAAGGAGAACCTGCTCCAATTGTTTTGTTTGCCTTTAACCGGCCCAAGCACCTAAGGGCTACGCTGATGAGTTTAAAAAACAATACCCTTGCTCATTTATCTGATCTTTTCATTTTTATTGATGGTCCAAAAAATAATTTCTCCATCGATCAAACGGAAAAAATAGAGCAGGTAAAAAAAATTGCCCGGGAAGAACAATGGTGCAAAAAAGTAACTATCGTCGAATCACCAGTAAACAAAGGATTGGCAAAATCCGTAATTGATGGAGTTTCGGAAATAGTTGAAAAATTCGGTAAAGTAATTGTATTAGAAGATGATTTAGTGAGCTCCGCATATTTTTTACAATTTATGAATGATGCCCTTACCTTGTATGAAAATGAAGACAGGGTCATTAGCGCTACCGGGTATATTTACCCCGTGCGGCAAGAACTACCGGCTACCTATTTTTTAAAAGGGGCCGATTGCTGGGGATGGGCCACCTGGAAACGTGGATGGGATTTATTAGAAAAAGACGGAAAAAATTTATTGACCGAAATAGAAAAAAACAAACTGGAAAATGATTTTGACTTTTATGGCTCCTACCCTTATACACAAATGTTAAGGGACCAGATCGCAGGGAAAAATAATTCATGGGCAATACTCTGGTATGCCTCGGCTTACCTTAAAAATAAATTAACAATTTATCCCGGTCAGTCGCTGATTCAAAATATTGGTAATGATGGTTCGGGTACACATAGCGGGGTAACGAATAAATGGGAAGTGAGTTTAACAGAAAAACCGGTTTCACTTGGTTCTATCGAATTAAAAGAAAACACAAAGGCTAAAAAAATAATTGCTGATTACTTTCGGGAAATAATGGGTACAGAGAAAGGATCGCTGATCGGCAAATTAAAAAATAAACTCAGGGCAATATTAAAATAGTCTTTGAGAACACTAAAGTTATATACGTCCCAAAAATGGTTACCACCCGATAAAAAGTGGGTTATCCTTCTTTACCCCTTTTGGGGCGAAGTTCCATTAGCCCCTAACGACCCAGATACCGGCCGGTTTGAAGAATATCTTGCAAAAGGAAAACAAAGCATCGAGTTAATTAATCAACTTGAAAATTGTGACGTGGCCGTTTTGCCATTTGAATACGCCACCGACCAGGAAAGTATTAATTATGCAAACAAAGCGGCAACAGAAGCATTAGCTGCCAACAAAAAACTGCTGGTATTTTATAATTCGGATTTCACCTCTGCGATTAACCTGCCCTCGAGTATAATTTTAAGGACTTCATTTTTTAAAAGTTCCAAAAAAAACAATGAATACGCATTCCCCGGATGGAGTGTTGATTTTATTAAGAAATATGCAAAGGGCGCTTTTTCACATTTACCTAAAGCGCCTCGTCCCGAAATTTCATATTGCGGGTACATTGATTCACTCACACAAACCCGCTTAAGTATTTTTAGTAAAATAAAAAATACGTTCAAAGGAAAAGAAAAAGACATTTATAAAATTGGTCAGGTCTTGCGGGGCAAATCTGTAAGGGCCTTAGCCGCAGATGAAAGGATAAAAACAGACTTTATTATTCGCAATGGATTTTGGGCCGAGGGAATGGAAGATAAAAACAAAGCCAAGAAAGAATACGCTGAAAACATGCTTCGTTGCCCTTATGCATTAGTGGTGAGAGGAGCCGGTAATTTTTCATACCGGCTATATGAAGTACTGAGTTGCGGAAGGATACCCGTATTTATCAATACCGATTGTGTATTACCTTATGAAGAACTGATTGACTGGAAAAAACACGTGGTTTTGGTGGAAGAAAAAGAAGTCGGAAAACTGAACGATAAAATTGTAGCGTTTCATCAGCGCATTAGTGAAAAGGACTTTATCAACTTACAGTTCCAAAACAGGAAATTATACGAGGAATGGATTTCACCACTGGGCTTTTTTAATCACCTGTACCAATTGCCGATAAAAAATTGAAACAATTCATTAAATATATCACTCCGGATTTTTTCAAAAAAATCTACCGAAGCTTAAGCACCCGTAAACACCCTGTTTATGGCTGGTTTGGCGATTATACCTCCTGGAAAGAGGCTCAAAAAAAATGCACCGGATATGATACCGGGCTTATTTTAAATAAAGTAAAAGAGGCGACCCTTAAGGTAATAAGAGGTGAGGCTGCGTTTGAACGCGATTCCGTTACATTTGACCAATTGGAATATGTCCCTGAATTTGTAAATATCCTTAATGAAATTGCAGAAGAAAACAAGGGTCAACTTCGCGTTTTGGATTTTGGCGGATCGCTTGGAAGTGTGTATTTTCAACATCGTTCCCTGTTGAATAAAGCAAAAAACACTGAGTGGAATGTTGTGGAACAGAAGCATTTTGTTGACTGTGGAAAAAGTGAATTCGCGGATGAACACCTGCGCTTTTATTATAGCTGTGAAGAATGTCTACGTTCCGCAAAAATTGAAATATTGTTATTATCAAGTGTGCTTCCTTACCTTGAGAAACCATACGATATGCTCAAAGAAATGACAGGATATTCCATTCCTTACATCCTGATTGACAGAACTATTTTTATTGATGACGACAGGGACAGGCTAACCTTGCAAATTGTTCCAAAAGAAATTTATGAAGCCTCTTATCCTTGTTGGTTATTGAATAAAAAAAACGTAATAGAAGCGATAAAAGGATATGAATTAATTCAAACGTTTAAACCATACGCCGATGCAACCTTAATAATAGGAACTAAACATGCGTATTTTGAAGCGTTATTATTTAAAAAAAAACACAATGGAAATTAACCGGTTGTTAGATGAAATATTAAACCTGGATCTTTTTACAAAAAAACCTGTTGTTCTTCTTGATATAGGTGCTTCAGGGGAAATTCATGCCGATTGGAAACCCATTGCAAAACATTGCATTTGCGTGGCTTTTGATGCCGATGACAGAGAATTTTCGGATAAAAATGATTCTTCAGGATTTAAAAAACTACACCTGATAAACAAAATAGTTTCTGATAAAATAGAACCAAAAATATCCTTTTACCTTACTCAGTCGCCTTTCTGTTCAAGTACGCTTGAACCCCTTAATACTTCGCTTCAGCACTGGGAGTTCCATAAACTATTCGATGTTGTAAAACACATTGACCTGCCCAATACAACTCTTTTTAATTGCCTCAACCAATTAAACCTGGAAACAATTGATTGGTTTAAAACCGATTCGCAGGGAACAGACCTTCGTTTGTTTACTTCCCTTCCTCTTGAATGGCAAAAAAAAATAATGGTAGCCGAATTCGAGCCGGGAATTATTGATGCTTATAAAGGAGAAGATAAACTATGGAATGTTTTATCGTACATGGATAAAATGCCTTTTTGGGTTTCTGAATTGAATGTTCAGGGCACAAAAAGGATTTCAAAAACAGTACTTGAACAACTGAATATCACCCCACAAAGCCGTATAAATATACCTGTTTCATCCTGTTGGGGCGAAATAACTTATTTTAATACGTTTTCCGGGAAACATACTTTAAGGGACGTTTTGCTTGGATGGGTTTTTTGTACCTTAAAAAAGCAACATGGTTTTGCATTGGAGTTAATAAATAATGTGCGAGAAACTTCTGATCAAAATGACTTGTTGAGGAGGATGAAAGATTTTTCCAATAAGCAAATTACTGTTGCCCCAAAAAGTAGCATAAAAACCAAAATCAGAAACAGGTTAATCTATTACCTCAATAAATGGTAAGTTTAAATTTTTGCACTTTATTTAACTCTGCCTACCTCTCCAGAGGATTGGCTCTTTACCATTCCCTGGTATGTTGCTGCCCCCGTTTTCACTTGTACGTTTATGCTTTTGATGATACAACCTATTCTTATCTTAATTCTCAAAATTTCAAACACCTTACGGTTATTTCCTTAAAAGAATTTGAAGACGAACAACTGCTCCGTATTAAACCAACACGTACAGCCGGGGAATATTGCTGGACCTGTTCCTCTTCCACAATTTTATATTCCATCGAAAAATTCAGGTTGAGCAATTGTACATACATTGATGCTGATATGTATTTTTATTCCAATCCATCGGTACTTATTGAGGAAATGGGAAATAAATCGGTGTTAATTACCGAACACAGGTATACGGCTGCCTATGACCAATCGGCTGTAAGCGGAAAATACTGTGTGCAGTTTATGTGCTTTAAAAATACAGACGAGGGCATGAAAGTATTGCGTTGGTGGAGAAATGCCTGTATCGACTGGTGTTACGGGCGTGTGGAGGATGGGAAATTCGGAGATCAGAAATACTTAGACAGCTGGACTCAGCAATTTGAAGGGGTTCATGAATTGCAACACCTGGGTGGAGGCCTCGCCCCCTGGAATATGCAGCAATATAACTTTTCTAAAAAAGAGAAAAAAATATACGGTACTGAGATCAGTACCGGCAAAAATTTTGAAGTAGTGTTTTTTCACTTTCATGGCCTGAAATTATTTTCAGATAACATTGTTTCACTTACCGGACAAACCTATAAGATGAACCCTTCTGCCCTGGATGTATTTTTTAAACCTTATGTGAATGAATTAATCAGCACTTCGGAAAATATACACAGTCAAACCAAACATACTTTTGACGCCAACGGAGCCAATACAGCCTCCCCCGAAAAACCTTTAAATTTTTTATCTTTGCTTCGCTTCTATATTTACGATATTAGGCAATCGTTGCAAAACATAAATGGTAAAAAAACCGGCTTACGAAAAAAGCACCATCATTATTTTAAGATCAAGGAAATTATATAAAATTGAATGGCACACATTATTGACCTGAAAACCTTTACCGATAAAAGGGGAAACCTCACTGTAATTGAGAAAGTAATCCCTTTTGACATTAAACGTATTTTTTACATCTATGGTGTTGACGACTCGAAACGTGGCGGGCACCGTCATCACAAAACCATACAAGCTGCTTTTTGCATCAAGGGTTCATGTACCATATACAACAACAACGGAACAAACGAAGACACATTTGAATTGAATCAACCCAACAAATGCCTTATCATTGAACCTAAGGACTGGCATACCATGTTTAACTTTAGCCCCGATGCAATCCTTATGGTATTGGCCTCCGAAAATTTTGATGAGAAAGATTATATATTTGAACCTTATAAGTAATGATTGAATACGAAAGCCTTGGTAAACTAAACCAATCTTTTTTTAAAGACTACAAAAAAGTGTTTAGCGAAACACTTGAAAGTGGTTGGTATATACTTGGAACTAAAGTAAAGCAATTTGAAAAAGAATACGCCACCTATTGCGATACTAAACATTGTGTTGGTGTGGCCAATGGCCTCGATGCACTGATACTGTCCCTCAGGGCATTTGAATTTGAAAAAGGAACTGAAGTAATCGTCCCTTCAAACACTTATATTGCAACTATTTTATCTATTGTTCACAATGGTTTACAGCCTGTTTTAGTTGAGCCGGATAGTGCAAGCTACAATATAGACCCGCAAAAAATAGAAGAAAAAATTACCTCAAAAACCAGGGCCATTATGGTGGTTCATCTTTATGGAAGGGTATGCGAAATGGATAAAATAAAGGCCATTGCACAAAAGCATAAACTAAAAATAATTGAAGATTGCGCGCAGGCTCATGGCGCACGTTACAAAGGTGTATGTGCCGGAAATTTTGGTGATTTTGGGGCGCATAGTTTTTATCCCACAAAAAACCTCGGTGCCCTGGCTGATGCAGGCGCAGTGACCTGCAACGATGAAGATCTATCGCAAAAAATAAGTACGCTCAGAAATTATGGATCGCAGGTAAAATATTACAACGAAATTGTAGGGTTCAACTCCCGTTTAGATGAAATTCAGGCCGCTTTCTTATCTGTAAAGTTAAAGCACCTCGATAAAATAAATGAGCATAAACGCAGCCTTGCTGCTATTTACCAGCAAGAATTGAAACAGGATTTTGTTAAACCCCTGGTGCACCCTGATTATTATGATGTATACCACATCTATAACATACGCCATCCCAAACGGGATTTGTTAAAAGAATATTTATTAACGAAAGGAATAAAAACTGAAGTTCATTACCCCGTTGCACCTAATAAACAAGTCGCTATGAAAGGTATTCTTGATAGACAAGATACCCCCATTGCAGAGGAAATACACAATACAACACTCAGTTTACCCATATCTTATTTCCATACAAAAAAAGATATAGCGCAAGTGGTAGAAATCATGAATAATTTTTGAGCATGACTAAACTTTCTATCATAACCATCAACTACAACAACAAAACCGGCCTTGAAAAAACCATGGCCAGTGTGCTCGGGCAATCCCATACCGGCTTTGAGTACATTGTTATTGACGGGGGTTCAATAGATGGAAGCCTTGATGTAATTAAAAAATACGAGGATAAAATAAACTACTGGGTTTCAGAAAAAGATGGCGGAATTTTTAATGCTCAAAATAAAGGTTCCCGCAAAGCAGGCGGCGACTATCTGCTGGTACTTAATTCGGGAGATGTATTGGAAAATAAAAATGTAATTGAAACATTTCTTCCTCAGCTCCACAGCCATCAGCTTATTTATGGTGATTTGCTTACGGACGATGGAAACAAACAAGAGCGCCTTGATATGCCGGATGATTTGACGGTGTATTATTTTATGGTTTCCTCCCTCGCCCACCCCTGTACCTTTGTTTCAAGGGATTTATATTTAAGTATGCAGGGTTACCGGGAAGACCTGAAAATAACCAGCGATTTTGAGTTTTTTTTAAGAGCAGTTTTGGTGATGAATGCAAGTTACCGGCACATCCCGGGGCTTGTTTCGGTTTTCAATACGGCGGGTATCAGCTCTGATCCTGCAAATGAAGAAAAACACCAACAGGAAAGAAAAAAAAGCTGGGAGCTGAATTTTACACCCGCCGTGGTGAAAAGCTTTGAAGAGTATACCCGGGTGTTGAGATCAGGAGAGTTAAAAGCAGGAAAACTGGTAAAAAAAATTCTTAAGCCTTTTAAACGCTGATGACTTTAACAACGCTTTTAAAAAATACATTCCGCCCTTTGTACCATGCACTTAAAAACAGGTATAAAAAAGCTGTCCGCTACTTTGTGGAAAACAGGTACAACGAATCGAACTACAAACAAATTCCCATCATCATCAACAATTTTAACCGCTTAAGCTATACTCAATTATTGATTGAACGATTGGAGAAATGGGGTTATACCAATCTTTACATCCTCGATAACAATTCCACCTACCCTCCTTTGCTTGAATTTTACTCGCATACAAAACACAAAGTCATCCGCTTAAATGAAAACAAAGGGTACATGGCCCTGTGGAAATCTCAGGTGTATAAACAGTTTAAGTTTGGGTATTATGTCTACACCGATCCTGATGTTTTGCCACTGGAATCCTGCGGGGAAGATTTTTTAAAGGAGATGTTGCTTCAACTGAAAAGTTTTCCTGCAATCGAAAAATTAGGCCTTGCCCTCAGCATTGATGACCTGCCTGAGGTGTATGCCTTAAAACAAAAAGTGATTGAATGGGAAAGCACCCATTGGAATAAAAAAATAAATGCCACTATATACGACGCTGTGGTAGACACTACCTTTGCCCTGTATAAACCATTAGCCAAAGGCAATGCTGAAGAATGCCCTGCATACAGAATAGCTGGAAAGTACGGTGCGCAGCATTTGCCCTGGTACGAAAATTCCAGCCTACCTTCAGAAGAGGAATTGTATTACAGGAACAGTGTAACAAAAAGCTCTTCCTACTGGACGAACCTTGATAAAACAACCAACTAAAACAATGCTCAACCTTGTTGCCAAAATATACAGAACCCTTCTTCCTGAAAGCTTACGCTATAAAATACTGGAAGCAAGAAAGGCGGGGAAGCTGGAAAAACAAAAACAGGAAATACTAAGGTATTATGACACGCTTCCAAAAAATCAGTTAACACCCGAAATTGAAGAGGTATTGAGTTATCTGCGAAAAAACCCTCTTCATGTTTTCCCTTATGATTTTCAAAAGAAATACAATCCCCGGTCAGTTGATGTGGGCACCGGTGAGTCGGGTTTAAAATATGTATTGCACGAAGGGAAAAAAATTTACTTTAAAAGAAGCTGGCCCGCCAATAGAATTCAGGACAGCTATTCCTTTTTAATGTGCGAACAGCACATGGATTCCCCTCACAGGTATTTAACCAGTGATTTTAATATTGAGGACAATTCAGTGGTTGTAGACGTAGGTGCCGCAGAAGGGATCTTTGCTTTGTCGCTGATAGAAAAAATCAAACACCTGTACCTGTTTGAAACAGATGAGGAATGGATAGAAGCATTGCAGGAAACTTATAAGCCCTGGGCCGGAAAAGTAACCATCATCAATAAATTTGTTTCCAATAAAAACGATCAGCAACATGTTTCCATTGATGCGTATTTTAAAGACAAAAAAAAAGTTGACTTTTTGAAAGTAGATGTGGACGGTGCAGAAAGTGATCTCCTGGAAGGTGCCCAACAATTGTTATCCGGTAAAGATCACCTGCAACTGGCCTTGTGTACCTATCACAGGCAGCAGGATGAACAGGTGTTTGGAAAACTTTTACGGAGCTGTAATTTTACTGTATCCCCTTCAAAAGGGTATATGTTGTTTTTTTATGAAGATTTTGTTGCCCCTTATTTAAGAAGAGGGCTTTTGAGAACAAGCAAATAAAACCATGCCCAAAGTATCTATATGCATACCCGCTTATAAACAAACCGAATTACTCGGTAAGTGCATTGATTCTATACTAATACAGGACTATACAGATTATGAAATTGTAATTACCGATGATACACCGGACAATTCTGTACTGGAATTTTTGAAGAGCAAAAAATTAAACGATCAGCTTCGTTATTACAAGAACCCCGTTTCCCTTGGCTCGCCCGAAAACTGGAATTGTGCCGTTGGCAAAGCTTCCGGCGAATACATTAAATTGCTTCACCACGATGATTTTTTTACACACAAAGACAGCCTGTCTAAATTAGTAAAAGCATTGGACGATAACCCGGCCTCCTCGTTTGCTTTTTGTGCTACAATGGTCTGGAATTTACGCGACAATAAAAAAAGAATACACCGGTGTTCGCCAAAACAATTGCAACGCATTAAAAGAGAGCCCGAATTTCTTTTTTTCAGGAACATGATAGGCGCACCCAGCGTAACGATTTATAGAAATGAATTTAACTTCAGGTATGATAAGCGATTAACCTGGTTCCCGGATATTGATTTTTACATCCGGGCTTTAAAACAAAAACCAGGCATCGTAATGTGCAATGAAGCCTTAGTTTGTACAGCCGATGGGGCGCCGGGGCAGGTTACCCAAAGTGTGGTACACAATAAGCAAATTCAAATTAAGGAACATCTGCTTGTTTTTGAAAAACTAATCCATACAGTGGCAAACAAAAATAAGTATACCCTGTTTTTTGACGAGCTCTTTACCCGCTTTGAAATTAAAAACATCTCGGATATAAGACAGGTATGTGAAGTTCCGCCGGTACTGATTGATTTTTTTACAGTTGTATTTGCACAACAAAATAAGAAACGCTTGTATAAAAAATTCAGGAATTGGTTTTATGGGAGCAGGTTTAACAATCAATTGTTCCGCTTAGAAAAATATTAAACATGGTTATTGTTAAATTAATAGGCGGGCTGGGCAACCAGCTATTTCAATATGCGGCAGGGTATTGCCTGGCAGAGCGTCACAAGACCCTGTTAAAATTAGATGCCAGTCATTTGAATACTGATCCACAGGGGGCTTTTACAAAACGTGAATTTGAACTGAACATTTTTAAATTAGAGCCGGTATTCGCTACCGGAGCAGAAACAAGCCCTTTCCTTAAAAAATCAAGTTCCAGAATTTCCCGAACAGTGGCCCGTAAATTACCGGGCCTGTTTACTAAATTATACATAGCCGAAAGCGGAAACGCCTACCACAAAAAGTTTAGCACTTACCCCGCCGATACTTATCTTGATGGTTTCTGGCAAAGCGAACACTACTTCAAACCTGTAGAAGATAGCATCCGGAAAGAGTTTATATTTAGAAACCCTGCAACCGGTGCGAATGAAGAATTAATCCGGAAAATTACACAGGTCAATGCTGTAAGCCTGCATGTGCGCCGGGCCGATTATGTAAACAATAAACAGGTCAACAATTACCTTGGAACCTGTTCGGTGGACTATTATCAAAAAGCCGTGAACCTCTTGCAGGAGAAGTGCGGGCCTGTTGAGCTGTTTATTTTTTCAGATGACATACCCTGGTGCAGAGAAAACCTGCAATGGGAACTTCCGCATACCTATATTGAACACAACAGCGGAAAAAACAGTTGGGAAGATATGCGATTGATGAGCCATTGCAAACACAACATTATTGCCAACAGCAGCTTTAGCTGGTGGGGGGCCTGGTTAAACAACAACAAGGCTAAACTTGTTGTAGCCCCACAAAAATGGTTTAGGTCTGTAGAAAATCCGGATATTTATCCTACAGGATGGATTAAACTGTAAATTTGAAGAATATGTTTTTTTGGAAGAAAAAGAAAAATGTAACGGATACCTATTCACCTTTTGGAATCCCTTCGCACAACTTTATTACGGGTGACTGCAGGTTGAAACTTATTATTGACCCCCCTGCTTCATACTTCTCTAAGGCCCTGAAAAAAGACCGGCAATCTTACGATAATTTGCTGCTCATACACGGATGTGAAACACCAGACCTGAACAACATCAAACAACAGGTGTTGGACCATGCTTCTTCTTTTACCAAAGTATATTCATTTGACAAGGAGGTGGTGGAAAAATGCCCCAATGCAGAAGCCTTTTATTTTGGTTCTTCCTGGGTACTCACCAATGTGCAGGGACAACAAATCGGAATGAAAGATGAATACCACAACTGCTTTAAACTAAAAAACGAATTTGAATTAAGTTTTATTCACAGCGCTAAAAAAGAATTGCCCGGTCATGTCTTGCGCCATTCCATTCTTCCCTTATTGGAAAAAGAGCATCCCTTCCGCTTAAATTTTCCAAAAGAACGGATCGCTACAAAGATACCCCTGTTTGAAAAGGCCATGTTTCACATCGCAATTGAAAACAGCCGTTACGAAAATTATATAACTGAAAAAATAATTGATTGTTTCATGACGTATACCATTCCTGTGTATTGGGGCTGCCCCAATATTGGTGAACATTTCGATAAGCATGGGATTATTCAATTTGATACGAAAGAGGAACTTGCTGAAATCCTCCATTCATTAAGCCCGGAGGATTATACAAGCAGAATGGAAGCCGTGAAAAAAAATTATGCCATCGCCAGGGAAAACTATGCTTTCTTTTTTGACAAGATCAACACTTATATAGCCGAACGCTGATGCCATGGGAAAACAAGCTTTAGTTTCTGTAGTATTGCCTGCATACAATTCCGAATTGTATATTGGTGAAGCTATTCACAGCCTGCTCGAACAATCGTACAGCAACTTTGAACTAATCATTATTAACGATGGTTCAACAGATACGACCGAAGCTATTATTTCTTCGTTTGAAGACAAAAGAATCAGGTATTATTTCAATGAAAAAAATTTGGGCCTGATTGCGACCCTGAACAGAGGCATTGACTTGTGCACCGGTGAATTTATTGTACGCATGGATGCAGATGATATGAGCCTGTACCGGCGCATAGAAAAACAGGTGGACTTCATGCAACGGCATCCCGAAATTGCGGTAGCTGGAAGTTGGTACTATGCCTTTACAATGGAAAATGGTGTTGAAGTGAAAGGGCAGACTGATCCGGAAATTTTAAAAAGCACCTTGTTGTTCAACACCTGTTTGTGCCATCCGGCAACAATTATCCGAAAAAGTGTTTTAGATAAGTATAATTTTAAATACGACCCTGCTTATACCAATTTAGAAGATTATGAATTGTGGTTGAGGATCAGTAAAGTTGCTCAATTATCTAATGTCCCGGAATTTTTATTCCGCTACCGTTCACACGATACCCAGATTTCAAAGCTGCACAACGCTCATCAGAAAGAACTTGCAGATTCCCTGCGCAGCAGATACCTGAAAGAAATGGGATTTGTTTTTAGTGAAAATGAACTTAGTATTCACAACCTTGTTGCAGGAAACATATTTATTACTTCAAAAGAACAACTCAACCAGATTGATAAATGGCTGGTAAATCTTATTCAGCAAAACAATCAATTAAAAAGTTTTGATCAAAAAGCATTTAATTTTGTTATAGCCCGGCATTGGGCCGATTCATGCGGGTATACCAATTTAGGAGTTTATGCTTATTTCAGGTTTTTTAAATCCGGATTAAAAAAATTCTATCCGCTGGGAATAAGCGGGAGCTTGAAACTACTTGGAAAATGCATCCTCAGAAGGTCAAAGGATTGAGAGTTCCTTCAATTTAGATTGAAGCCCCTTTGCCCAGGCATCCCAGTTTAAATAAGTTTCAAAAGTTGCGCGACTGCTGAGGAAAAAAATACTACCACCAGTACACTTAACCGACACCAGGTTTACCGCCTGCTGCGAAGTAATCCGGGTTTAATTGGTAATTCAAACATATTGCAAAATTTTGTTAACCAGAATCAAAGCAATAATACCGA
>JAHEYF010000062.1 GCA_023251755.1 Bacteroidota bacterium | reverse complement strand
GAACCAAAACCATTCTATATCGGAATTCAACAACGACTTTAGCACCAATAGTTATTTAAACGGAGGTATTGTTGCGCCATTTAGTCCAACCAAACAAAAGAACATTGGCGGTAGCGGTTCCGATATGTATACCTTTCAATTGGATTATGTAAACCCGCTGAATGAAAATTCAAAATTTGAAACCGGTATCAGAAGCTATTACAAAAACACTTCAAATCTTTCTACAACTTCCAATTACAATTATTCAGACCAGGCTTATCAGAAAGATTCCATCCTGTCGAACAATTACCTGATTAACGAAATGGTGAACGCGGCTTATGTAAATTACAGCAGTAAGCTGTTGGGTATAAATTACCAAAGCGGCCTGCGTTTCGAGCAATCGTATTACAAAGGGGATATTACAGATAAAAAGCAAAGTTTTTCTTACAGTTATCCGACTTCTGCAAACAATGTATTAAAATCAATTTTTCCGGCCCTTTATTTTTCTAAAAAGTTTGTACACAACCAGGAAGTACAGCTGAACTTTTCGCGTAAAATAAACCGACCCAACTTTTTTCAGCTCATGCCTTTTATTATGTTTGCCGATAAACAAAATTACCGCATAGGCAATCCCCAGCTTACCCCTGAATTTACCAATATAGCCGAAGCCAATTACAACATCATCTACGGAAAAATTAATTTCCTGTCCTCAGTTTATTACAAATACACCGAAAGCCCCATAACCAATGTAAGTTATCCATCAGCGGCAGATTCATTAGTGCTGGTAAATACATTTGTGAACGGAAAAAGTAGTTTTACCAATGGCTGGGACAATACCATAAAGCTGACCCTGTTTAAAAACCTTGATGTGGTGGTGAACGCCAATGTGTTTTACACCAACATTACTTCCGGAACAATCGGCAACAACGCTTCCAATAGTGGGTACAGCTGGTTTGGGAAGGCGAATTTAAGTTATAAATTTCCGAAAGACTTCACACTTCAGTTGAATGGAAGTTATGAAGCCCCAAAAATTATTCCGCAGGGAACAACACTAAAAATGTATTTTGCCGATGTTACACTCAACAAGATGATCAATAAAAAATGGATACTTAACTTAACGCTGAGCGATATGTTCAATACCAAACGAATGGGTTCGCATTACGATACACCGTATTATATGCAGGATTTATCGCGCCGTCGCGAAGCCCGCTTTGTAAGGCTGAATGTAACCTATATGTTCGGGAAATTAGATTCCTCAATTTTTAAACGCAAGGGCCAGAAACGCGACGGGCAAAACACAGGCAACCAGGATGGTTTGGATTTTTAAAATGCTGAAAATTCAATTTTTAACTTATATTTGAGTAATGTTTTTTGCATGATAAAAAAATTATTCCTTCTTTCTCCCATACTTATACTTTGTGCTGCTATGCATGTTAACAGCAACAGCGCACCTTCCTCTACCACCGGTGCGCCAGGTGAGGTGGATTGTACCACCAGTGGATGTCACCAATCGTATATAGTGAACAGTGGTAATGGGAACGTTTCCATTCATTTCGAAAACGGTATTAACTCATACACCCCTGGTAAAACATATACTATTACTGTAGAAGTTAACCAGGCATCCTTACTTAGATTTGGTTTTCAAATGGTAGCACTTAAAGACAAGGATAATTCAAATGCAGGTACATTTACTCCAAGCGATGGCTCCAGAAACCAGGTGACTCCGGGCTATGGAATTTTATCGGATAGAAAATACATTACTTATACGTTTAAAAGTACCAGTGCAACCAGTGTTGGAAAGGATGTATGGACCTTTGACTGGACAGCCCCACAAACGGATGAAGGCACTATTACTTTTTATGCTGCTGGTATTGCTGCGAACAATGATGGGAATGACTTAGGGGATTACTGCTATACCTCTTCATTAAAAATTAACTCAATTGCTCAGCAGGTAAAAGACTCCGATTTTTCCCTACTTGCTTTTCCAAACCCAACAAAAGATAAGATTAATGTAAACTATAGTATTGCCGAAACCAGTACTATTAAAATAGACCTGCTTGATTTACATGGAAAAATGGTGGAAGAACTTTATGCCGCCATTCAAAATAAAGGCGTGTATCAATTGCCTTTAAACTTTACCAGGCCTTACGAAGGAGGGGTTTATTTTATACGTTTTAACCTGAATGGTAAGCGCAGCTACAAAAAAATAATTATTACTGATTAATTTATTTAGTATGACAAAAAAATTAATTGGAATAAGTGGATTTATATTTACGGTAATTTTTTGCCTCGCTTTTATTGGAAACGATAACCACGTGCAAAAAAGCGATGGAGGCCCACCATACAATACCAAAGCCCCCGGCGAAAAAACCTGTAGTGGTACAGAAGGGGCCAATTCCTGCCACAGTGGTGGTATACCGGATAACAGCGGGCCCGGAACCCCCTCTATACTTTTTAGTGGTGGTACAACGTATGTTCCCGGACAAACTTATACCATTACACCAGGTATTGCTCACCCCACATTAAACCGTTTCGGATTTCAGATTGTATCTTTAAAAGACAGCGATAATTTATATACAGGGACCATTATTCCTATTGATACAAACAAAACCCGCGTTCAGCAACCCACCTGGGGCTCTTACCAGGACAGAATTTATATCATGCACCGCTCCGCGGGCAGTTATCCAACAACTCCCAACCTTGGACAATGGTCTTATAAATGGGTGGCGCCGCCATACAACCAGGGGAAAATTTCGTTTTACGCCTGTTTTCTTGCGGCCAATAACGACAACCAGAATGATGGTGGAGACCAGACCTATTACAAAAAAATCACTATTAATCCCTCTGCGATAGGAATTGACGCTGTAAATGAGAGTAATATAGGCTGTTCTGTTTACCCAAACCCTGCCAGCGAACTATTAACAGTTGAGCTAAGTGATTTAAAAGAGAAGGACCTTGAAATAAGTATTTTGAACATGCAGGGTAAATTGGTGAAGATGAAAAAAATGAGCGGTAACAAAGAGACCATTGATGTAGGGAGGCTGGAAAAAGGATTGTATTCTGTAGTTATTTCAAAAGGTTCCCATACTATTCTGTCAATAAAAAAAGTGGTAATAAACAATTAAAAATCATTCGTTTTTGTTTTGAGATCTCAGTCAGATCAATGATTTTAACGCCAATTAGCGACATTCAATGCCTTAAAATGTTAAAATTTGGATTTGTGATAAAAATTCAATTACTTTTACTGCGTGAAACAAAAAAGGGCCAAACTAATTTTAAGTGTATTTATGCTGCTGGTGGTTTGCTTTGTGGCATTGCCCAAAGTATATTTTCACCAGTTGTTTAATCACACCCATATTATTGGCGATTCAGGATCGGCTAAAGGTGAAGGTACTGAAGTAAGAGACGATAAAAATACCCAGGGCTGCGAACTCGAAAAATTTGAAACCCCTGTTTACTTCACTATCTTTAAGTTTATTCTCAATTGCAATCCTTTTAAATCTTCCGATAAAGTATCTGATAATTACAATGAAAAAAATCCATCTGCTAAAAAAGTAATTTTTTCGCAACTCCGCGCTCCTCCCAGGGTTTAACACCATCCGGTACCACCAATCTGCCATTTTTATTTTTGTTAAACCCTTTCAGTCTTGAAGATTATTCCTATTGCCTTAGTTAAAATCTATCAGTATGCCATTTCGCCATACCTCATGCCTTCGTGCAGGTATACGCCCACATGTTCCCATTACACCATCGAAGCCATTCAAAAATACGGTGCTGTAAAAGGAAGCTGGATAGGTTTTAAACGCATCTGCCGTTGCCACCCCTGGGGAGGCAGTGGTTACGACCCGGTGAAATGAAAAACTGAAAAGATGAATTAATTTTTTTCCGGTATGCGAAAAATTTTATTTTTAATGCTGTTTTATACAGCTTGTGATGTAAACGCACAATTTGCCCTGCAGGGTATTGTTCGCAGCAAGCCTGGCAACGAAGCGCTTCCGGGTGTTTCTGTTTATTTTCCTGATTTAAAAACCGGAACGCTTTCAAAAGCCGACGGATCTTATCAACTGCAGAACCTCCCCAAAATAAAAACCCTTGTTCAGGTGAGGTTACTGGGCTATAAAACCTTTGTTAAAACAATCGACCTTTCAGTTCAGGACACGCTGGATATTTACATAGAGGAGTCGGTGGTTGAAACACACGAAGTAGTAATAACCGGTACCTCAATGGCCACGGAAGTGAAACGCAGCCCGGTTCCTATGACAACCATAGATCAAAAGTACCTTACACAAAATACGGCTACCAATATAATTGACGCGATGGTAAAAGTACCCGGGCTCAGTGCAATCTCAAGCGGGCCAAATGTATCGAAACCGGTGATAAGGGGATTGGGCTTTAACCGTATTTTAACCCTGTATGATGGTATCCGCCAGGAAGGGCAGCAATGGGGCGATGAGCACGGTATTGAAACAGACCAGTATTTAATTGACCGGGTGGAGGTGGTAAAAGGACCGGCCAGCCTTATATACGGCAGCGATGCGCTGGCCGGCGTAGTGAATCTGTTACCTGCCAATCCATTACCTGAGGGCACTGTAAAGGGAAGTGCAACGACCAATTACCAAAGCAACAATGGTTTATATGCCGCTTCGGCCAATTGTGCGGGCCATCTTAAAGGAATGATCTGGGGTACACGGGCTTCGTACAAGCAGGCTACCAATTATCAAAATAAATACGATGGAAGAGTCTACAACACCGCTTTTAATGAAAAGGATGTTAATGCTTACATTGGTATAAACCGCAGCTGGGGCTACTCACACCTTGATTTTACCTTGTTTGACAACCAGCAGGAAATACCGGATGGCTATAGAGATTCTCTTACCCGCAAATTTGTGAAGCAAATTACGGAGGCAGACACTTTTCGCCCCATTGTGAGTGACGCTGAACTTCGTTCTTATCATATTAACCCCATCCACCAGCGCGTTCAGCATTACCGCCTGTTTTCTTCCAATAATTTTTATTTTGGAAAAAGTAAAATAAGTGCCCGCTTTAGTTATCAGCAAAGTATACGGCGGGAGTACGCGCATCCGCAGGCACCGGCTGTACCCGGGCTTTTTTTAAAACTCAACACTTTAACTTATGATGTTAAATATTATTTGCCCGAAAAAAATGGATGGGAAGCCACTATTGGTGCCAATGGAATGGTTCAGTTCAACAACACCGACGCGGCCACCGAGTTTGTGATTCCGGCTTATAGTTTATTGGATATGGCCCCCTTTGTTTATATCAGAAAGATGATGGAAAAATGGGAGCTCTCCGTAGGTGCACGATACGATACGAGGATGTTTCACAACAGCTCATTATATACTACAAGCGATCCGGTCAGCGGTTTTGATAAAATTGTTTCCGGTGCCGATACCCTGGGGGCCACTCATGTATTTAGTGAGTACAGGCATGTTTTTTCGGGATTTTCGGGCAGTGCAGGCGCAAGTTATAACATCACTGAAGGTTTATTGCTGAAGCTGAATGTGGCCAGGGGGTTCAGGGCACCGAACATATCCGAAATATCGGCAAAGGGAATTCACCCCGGAACCGGTTTTGAACAATTGGGCGATGCCAGCTTTAAACCTGAATTCAGTTTACAGGAAGATGCAGGGCTCTTTTATGAAAACGAACATATTTCGGCCAGTGCAGAAGTTTTTAACAACAACATCAGCAATTATATTTTTAATGAAAAGCTGCATGCGGTAACAGGAGGCGATTCCTTGGTGTATCAGGCAGGCGCCCCTTACCCGGTGTTTAAATTCAGGCAAACACAGGCGCGTTTGTATGGTGGTGAAATACGCATAGACATTCATCCACATCCTTTCGACTGGTTGCACATCGAAAATACGGTTTCAATGGTGTATGCTTTAAACCAGGGAAGTAAGGCAGTACAGGTAAGCGATAGCACCCGCTACTTACCTTATATACCACCCTTTCACAGCAATTCGGAAATCAGAGCGGAGTTTAAGAAAGGACTGGCCTGTTTTAAACGTGCTTTTATTAAATGTGGTGTTCAGTATTATGCCGCACAGAACAGGGCCTTTCTGGCTTACGGCACCGAAACCAGCACCCCTTCGTACATATTGCTGGATGCGGGAATGGGGGCAGATGTTGTAAACAGAAAAGGAGAAACACTTTTTACTTTAAGTGCGCTGGCTACGAATTTAGGTGATCTTGCTTATCAGAACAATATGAGCCGCCTGAAGTATTTTGATAATTACCCTGTTAACGGAAGCGGCCGCAGTGGTATATACAGCATGGGCCGCAACATAAGTATTAAATTAACGGTACCCTTCTATAGTAAGAAATAAAAGAAGAAAAGTCAAAGGAGAATTCAGGATACGGTTTAATAAGAAATAACAATACAAGAACTGGGTTGTTAGTATGCTGAATCCTTTTTTAGGTACTATAAGCTAATCAATAATTATTTTTCTTCTCACAACATCTTTCCCGAATTGCAATTGTAAAATGTATATTCCTTTTGGGATAGAATTCACATCAAGGTTAAATCCTTTTGAAGAAGCTATTGGTTCAATGGGGATACTTTGTCCAATGGTATTGAACAGTGTAACTTCATTTAATTCATCTTTCCATTCTGTCCTTACATGCAGGATGCCTTCAGTTATGGGGTTGGGATAAATACATACACCTGTATAGTTTTTTGAAGAAGGGATAAGTATTTCTGTTTGCGAATAGGCCTGGTAGCAGGTGGTTTTTACAAGTAAAAAAACAGTGTAACTCGTGTCCTCGAAACTTTGGGCATAATGATGTTTGGTTTTGTGGCCGAAAAGACTAAGCTCATCATCGGTGGCACCATCTCCAAAACTCCAGTGGTATTGAATGGCAAAACCGAAGACAGTGTCTATCGCATTAAAATATACAGTGTCGTTAAGTACTATATATTTATAGTCGGCAGTTAAGCCGCTGAAAGGGACATTGATAAGCTGGGTAATGGTATCGGATATAGTTCCTTGTGTAGCCGTTAACTTAACAGGGTAATTGCCCCCGTTTATATAATTATGGATTGGTGAGGCAAGGGTAGAAACAGATCCATCTCCAAAATCCCATAAAAAGGAAGTGGCACAGGTGGAAAGGTTAATAAACTGACTCTGGCAGCCAGAAAATTCAAACCCGGCACGGGTAACCGTATCAATGGTAATGTTGCGGACTATTTGAATAATATGACCGTTATCAGCTGTAAGTGTTACCTGGTATACGCCGGGAGCAGGGAAGAGGCAGGAGATATTAAGTTGCTGGGAAGTGAATAAATGTATGCTGGTATCCGAAGCCGGAACAATGGACCAGGTGTAATAAACGCCCAAAAGAGAAGTGTTGGTGAAATAGGTAGTGTCGCCGTAGCACAAGCCTGATACAGTAAAATTGGGAATAGGAGCAGGGTGCCGGGAGGCAAAAGAAAATTGCGAAAGCAGATAGCAGATAAAAAATAAACAGCGAAATCTTTTAAAATTTTTTTTCATGAAAACTATAATTATACTTCAGCGGACTTATCCGTAAGCGTGATCATTCTTTTGGCTCCTGGTTACTGAGCTTGTCGAAGCATGGTTTTTAACTTTTGACTTCTAACTTAGCAACAGTCCAAATGTATCAAAATAGCCATAATCCAACCAATTTAGTATACATAATTTTGAAATATGTTTGTTTTTTTGTTCATTAGTCCTAACTAATTTTAATCGGAATGCCTTCTTGTGCAGGGGGGTGAAGTTTTTTAACAATTAATACTTCAGCAAAATGAAATATGCTTTACCTGTCTTTCTGTTGTTTAGTATTGCTTTTTTTTCATGTAAAAAAAAGGAGTCCAAAAAAAGCGGGGATAAACTATTTACGTTCAATAGTCTCTCATCCAATACAGATTCTTTAAAGCAGGGAAATGTTACCAATATTATCGCCACGGTGAGCGGCTCGGTGACTTATTCCTGGTCGGTAACTGCGGGCGATGTATTTGGTAATGGCAACAATGTTTTATTTGGTGCCAGTACCTGTTGTGTAGGCAACCATGTTATTACGTGCACTGTTAAGGATGCGAACGACAATACAGAGTCAAAATCAGTAAATGTATTTGTGAAACAATAAATGTTTTGCAAACAGAAAACGGAGCGATGAAAAAAGTAATTTTCTTTTTCTTTATAGCGCATTGCCAATCCCTGTTTTCGCAGTGTTGTCCGGGCTGCAGCCCCATTGGAGGAAATACAAATTTAGGGACACTGCCTGAGCACACCATGCAGGTTAATTCATATATTAAGTATAGTTATTCGGAAGGCTATCAGCAGGAAGACCATGCGTCTGATTTTAAATTCATAAAAAATGCGAACAACAATTATACAGGCCTGCAATTGGCTTATGGCCTGCATAAACGATTTACCTTAGAAACAGAAATAGGTTATTATTTGAACCGCACACAAAATATTGAACTGGGCAATGGCGCATTCAAATATACATACACAGGACAAGGGCTTTCGTCGGTTAATGTATTGGGACGTTTGAATATTTATAAAGATACTGCTGCAAGAACAGAATTTACTGTGGGGGCAGGGGCAAGGATACCCTGTTCGTTTACACCGCAGGTAAAAGATGGTGTTGAATTGCCCCAGGATGTTCAGCCCAGTAATGGGGCTTATGGTTTTGTTTTTCGTTCCTATTTGTACAAAGAGTTGAAAGAGAAAAATTTCAGGGTGTTTTTGATAAGTACAATCAACCTGAATGGAAAAAATTCTAAAATTGTAAACGGACAAAATCAAAAATCTTTTCAGGAAGGTAATACTTATTTAAACGCTTTGTTTATCAGCAAAACATTTTCAAAGCTTACGACAATGCTACAATTAAGAAACGAAATCAGACAGCATTCTTATGATTATGAACAATTGGTGCCTAAATCACCTAATTCAGGAGGCTTCAGGTTTGTTTTGTCTCCTCAGGTTTCGTATAGTTTGAGTAAAAACTGGATGGCCTCAGTTTTTTACGAATTGCCCATTTACCAGTATTACAATGGACTTCAGTTAAAAGATAAATATTCCTGTGCCATCAATTTAACCTATCGCTTTGAAATAGGCCACAACCATAGTGACTGCAAAGCCCCGCATTAAAGAGAATTAGAATTTTTTTCCAAGGGTAACCAACACGCTTGTATTTTTGTAGTTGAGTTGGGTGGCATTAATTAACGAAGGATCATACAGGTAATAGTCTTCTTTATAGCTTGTTGTGGCTATGGCAAAATCAATGTATACATCTTCGCTTCGTTTAAAACCAATGCCTCCCGAAAAGGTCGTGCGCACAAAATTTCCAGCGAACATATTTCCAAATGGGCTTCCGTACATGGCATAGCCAAGGCGTATAACAACAGGTTGAATATTTATTTCTGTTCCCAGTCGCAGGTTACCGGTAGTGCTGTATTTTTTGCGGATCTCATTGTTTACAGCATTAAATACCGAAGGGGAGGGCAACATCCCCGTCGCATAATTCACAACTTCACAATCCACATTAAAGGCCATGTATTTGCCGGCCAATAATGCAAGGCTGGCTGTTGATCGCATCGGGGTTTGAATAGTATAATTGTATTTACCGGTATCGGCAAAAGTGAATGTTTGTGCCCTTATGGGGGCCGGGGTACTTGTATCTTTATCATAAGTGGCGCTCATGGAATTGATGTAGGAGTCGCTGAGGGAAATACGTGTAGGTGTGTGTACAGAAAAACCGACCCGTACAAAAGGATTGACCCTGTATATGGCTCCAAGTTTAAGGTTGATACCAATCCCCGTTGTTTGAACTATTTCTTCGTAATACATAGACTTGAACCAGCTAATGCTGTCGTGAACATCTTCTTCACTGTGTTTGCTGTCGGAACTGAATTTAATCCTTGGGATGCCTAGCGAAGCACCTAAGTACAATTTATTGTCGATTGCATATCCATAAGCCAGGGAAATTTCATTCATAGCCCCGGTGGTCTGAATAGTTTTGCTTTGTTTAAGGCGTGTATTCGGATCAATCATTCCCCAATAGCTGGTTGTGCTGTTGGGGTACTCGTTAATTAAATAAGTCTGCCAGGCTTGTCCTTCATAAAATGTATTGAGCTGATTGTTGGTTTTACCTTCTGCAACACGCACAAAATCATTTACAATACTGGTGTTGTACACATTGGCTTCAATGCTGGTGTTGTAGTTGAAGTTGGCAATTTTATTGATTGATATTCCGATGGAATGCCTTCTGCTCCAGTCCTGGTGATGTTTTTTAGCGCTTTCGGTAGTATAAGGATTGTTTACTTCCCAGGCCGTTACAAAACCCATAGCCGGTAAATAAATATTGGCTATATAATCGGAAGACTGGTTGCCGTAATGAGTTGCATTTACAGTTCCAAAGCGAATGGAACCCGTAATATCAGCGGCCCCTTTACGGTATACGGCTATTCCGGCAGGGTTGTAATTTATACAGGATATATTGGCTCCTAAGGCTCCAAAGCTGCCGCCCATTCCCATAAAACGGGCATCGCCACCAATGGTGCTTTGTGAATACCGCATTACATCAATATCATTTTGAGAAAATGAACAGACCGAATGAAGAATAAACACAAGGCTCAAAAAAAAATGTTTCATACCCTACTGAATAGCTTTGTGTTGTTTTAGCGTGGCCTTAAAGAACCATTGCCACTTGTGTTGTTGTGCTGTGGCGCGGTAGCCGGTTGGGGTTTTTCAAATGAAGTGCTGTTGTTTCGAACAGGCGTACTTTCAGTATTTGAGTTGTAGTCCCTTGATGGTTTTACCTCTGTGTTATGTTCAGTCGCATTGTTGCTTGAACCCGAAGAAGGGCTTGTTGAAGAACCATTGCTATTCCACCAGGCAGACTTTTTGGGCTCCGTGTGATGTTCTGTATGCTGAGGTGTGCTGTTCATATTCAATTCTTCTTTTTGCGGTTGACCGGCATGCTGGTGGCTGTTAATAGTAGTCTGCCCTGGATTTGAACCAGCACCTGTATTGTTTGCATGCTGGGTATTTCCTTTTACGATGGCCTGTGTTTTAACTTCTTCTGGCATACTGATCTGATGAAAACGTTCAACATTGGTGGGGTCAGCACCGGCAGTGTTGTTTGTAATGTCCGGGTTGTTGGGCTTGACATCTAATTTAGACGCAGTCGGGTTAATAACATGTGTACTGTTTGAAGCGGTATGGTTCATGCGGGGTCCGTAATAGGTATTGCTGGTGTGGTCGTAACTGTTGGTATAACCCGGCGAGTAATAATTGTTGTAGCCGTAAAAATTATTGTAGGGACTGTAATAAGGGTTGTTGTAATTCCCGAAGCTATATGGGTTGTAATAATTATTGTAAGGCGAATAAGCCCAGTTTGAATAAGCATAATTATAAGGGTTGTAATTGCAATTGTTATACGAACCATTGCCGTACCAACCACCCCAGTTGTAATTCTGCACATAACTGTAATTGTTGTACGATTGTCCCCACCAGTTGTACCCGTTGTATATGCTTACACCATAGTGATAGGGGTTCTGGTTGTAGAAATAAGAGTTTGTATAATAATTATCGTAATAACCAACGCCGTACATTGGATTCTGAAAACGTTTTAAGCGTGCGGCGTATTCGTTGTCGTAATAATCATCGTAGCTGAAATCTTTATCCTTGTAGTTGGGGTTGTTTTTGTCTGCTTCTGTAGCTGCAATTCTGCTGTTGGTAGCGCTGTTATCTGCAACCTGAGCCGGCTCTGCGGGTTTTGGATAAAATGTATTTTTGTCCCGTTGAGGGTCAAGGTATACATCATCGTCGTTGGTTTCAAGTTTTTTTATACTGCTGCAACCTGAAAGAAGCAGTGCGAATAAATTAATAAGCAACAAATAACGTTTCATGTGTTGGGATTTTTGTAAATAATCAACGAATTATTTTATTTTTGTTGCGGGGAATGTAGTGTAAAAGTACAAAATTTAACCCAAAAACACTAAATAATTTATATTCTATTTATGAGTAAGGAACTGGGAACAAGGGCAGATGATTTTAGCAAATGGTACAACGAATTAGTAGTGAAAGCCGACCTGGCAGAGCACAGCGCTGTAAAAGGCTGCATGGTTATAAAACCACACGGCTATGCAATATGGGAAAAAATGCAACAGGCATTGGACACCATGTTTAAGGACACAGGCCATGTAAATGCCTATTTCCCTTTGTTTATCCCCAAGTCTTTTTTTAGTAAAGAAGCCAACCACGTAGAAGGCTTTGCGAAAGAATGCGCGGTGGTAACACATTACAGGTTGAAAAACTCCGAAAACGGTATAGTGGTAGACCCGGATGCAAAATTAGAGGAAGAACTTATTGTAAGGCCGACTTCCGAAACCATCATCTGGAACACCTACAGGGGTTGGATTCAATCGTACCGCGATTTACCAATACTGGTAAACCAATGGGCCAATGTAGTGCGTTGGGAAATGCGCACCCGTTTGTTTTTACGAACGACAGAGTTCCTTTGGCAGGAAGGACATACCGCGCATGCGACTGCTGAAGAGGCTATAGTCGAAACCAAACAAATGCTGGAAGTGTACGCCGACTTTGCGGAAAACTGGCTGGCGGTACCGGTATTAAAAGGAGTAAAAACTGCGAATGAACGTTTTGCAGGTGCATTGGATACTTATTGCATAGAAGCCATGTTGCAGGATGGAAAAGCCCTGCAGGCTGGAACATCCCATTTTTTGGGGCAAAATTTTGCCAAAGCTTTTGATGTAAAATTCACGAATAAAGAAGGAAAATTAGATTATGTATGGGCCACCTCCTGGGGCGTTTCAACCCGTCTGATGGGCGCATTGGTGATGAGCCACAGCGATGACAACGGCCTGGTGATCCCTCCAAAACTGGCGCCTGTGCAGGTGGTCATCGTTCCAATTTACAAAGGAGTTGATGGTTTGGATAAAATTTCAGAAATTGTAGATCCATTGGTGAAAAAATTGAAACAAAGAGGAATCTCTGCAAAATACGATAAGCGCGATACACATCGTCCGGGTTGGAAATTTGCGGAATACGAATTAAAAGGAATTCCTATGCGTATGGCCATTGGCGAGCGTGATTTGGAAAACGGAACTGTTGAACTTGCCCGCAGGGATACCTTGAGCAAAGAAACAGTTCCCCTGGAAAATATCGAACAAAAAATAGAGGAACTGTTGGTGGACATTCAACAGAATTTATACAACCGGGCACTTAAACGCCGCGAAGAATCTACGCATATTGTGAATACTTACGAAGAGTTTAAACAGGCGCTTGAAAAAGGTGGTTTTGTTTCTGCCCATTGGGACGGTACACCGGAAACAGAACAAAAAATAAAAGAAGAAACAAAAGCGACCATACGTTGCATTCCGTTGAACAACCCGCAAGAAGAAGGGAAATGTATTTACAGTGGGAAAGCTTCTGCAGAAAGGGTTATGTTTGCGATTGCTTATTAGTTCTTAGTTCAGAGTTTAGAGTTCAAAGTTTAGAGTAAGGGTATATACACAAAGACTTAATACAGTGTACAATATACAAGGTACAATAAAAAACAAAATATGAGTATGCCGGCACGCGAACAGATATTGAAATTACTGAAAGAAAAGTCGGTAATGAAACAGGATGTGTATAAACACACACACAATGTTTTTGAGGATTTAAAAAAAGTAGTAAAAGACATTTCGGACGACCTCAGGCAGGAAGTGTCCGGCATAGATAAACGGGTAAGTGTGGATTGCAGGTTTACCGGTGATTTTGAAATTGAGTTCAAAGTGGCCGGTGATGTGCTGGTGTTTTATATGCACACCAATGTCTTTGAATTTGACAAGTCGCATGTAATGTTTAAAACAGGGTATGTTAAAGAAAATATTTACAATTCGTACTGCGGAATTATTTATGTATATAATTTTCTGGCCGATAGTTTTAAGTTCAACCGTTTTAGTGATTTGGGTTATTTAATCGGAAGGATATTTATTAACCGGGAATGTCGGTTTTTTGTAGAAGCCAAGCCCCCATTGGGATACAAGCATACTTCTTTTTCTCCTACGCCCATCACTTCTGATAACCTGAAAGAAATTGTAAACGATTTAACCATTTACGCCCTTAATTTTGATTTGTATACACCTCCATCTGATGCGGTGAGAGAGATTTCGGTAAATGAAATACAGGAAAGGATACAAAGCGATAAATTAAAGACGGGTAAACGTCTTGGGTTCAGGTCGTTGAACGATAGTAGCAGTGGTGAGGAAATAAACTTTTAATTTTTTTTGCCGGATCAAAAAAAGATATTAAATTTGCACTCCCATTAACAAAATAACTTTATTAAAGAGGTTATGGCGTAAAATGGCCCGTTCGTCTAGGGGTTAGGACACGTCCCTTTCACGGATGAAACACGGGTTCGATTCCCGTACGGGCTACTTGAAAAGTAGTTTAGTCGCCTTGTAATCAGATAGATGCAAGGCGATTTTTATTTTAATACACTCGAAAATACACTCGAAATCATCTTAGATGGGTATACTTTTTTGTCGGTGGTAAAAAAACAAGAAAGCATGACAGATCTATCCATAACCTGCCATGCTTGTTTTGTTATCTTTTACATGTTGTTTGTTTAAACCTCAATCACCCTTTTACTTTTCATTGACCTCATAAAATTTAAGATTTCTATTTTCTTAAACAACAGTTTTTTCCCTACCCTGTAAAAAGGCATACCTTTCTTTTTGTATTTATGTATGCTTACTTTAGAACAGTGCAGAAATTCCGACAGCTGGCTAATCGTTAAATGTTCGTTGTTCTCCTTTTCGTTTTCTTTTGCTTTTTTCTCCTGCTCCTTTGATTCAAGGGCTTTGTTAATCAATTTTTCGGTCATGGCTATATACTCCCCTATACTGAGGGTAAACAGCGGTTTTTCATCCGTTAACATGGTTTCTGAATAGGTTAATAGAACAAATCCAGAATAGATTTTTTTAATAGATAAGTTCTACGTTAGATATTAAATCGGACTATCCAACTCCAATGTATTCCTCCATATCCCTGAACATTTTTAAATGCCCGACTGAATACTGATACAAAAGAGCTTGCCCTGAAAAAACCTGAACCCGTTTCAGGGTATTTAAACCCTGTTTGCCCGGCTATTGTTTTTGAAAACAATCAAAAGGGCAATGGCGTCCCGCTTATGCTGCACCGGAAGAATGTTTTTAAACCTTCTTTTGCCCGGCTGTTTAAGCGTTTGGTTTTTCCTGTTTATTCTTTTAAACTTCTTTTCAGGTCTTTAAATCCCCTGATGGCCCCTGCCAATGCATAAAAAACATATTGTGATCCCCAGACAAGCAGCAATCCCGCTCCAAGGGCAAGCCCTGCTTTTATATAAGGCTTTACTTCTGCATAATCATGCTCCCTTTGTGCTTTTGCTGCTTCTTTTGATTCTTTTGCAACCTCCTGAAGTTCTTCTTTGGTAGGGCCTTTAATTTTTTCGCTTTCCATCGCAATAAAGTTTATGAGCCAAAGGTAGACAATTTTCAAATAATTAAAATGGCGCTTTTTTGCCTGGAGCGGCAAATTTGCAAATAAATATAGTAAATACAGGATTTACAGCCCTTGTTGGGCGGCAATAATAATTTTAAATTTTACTAAAAAAATCAATTTCATCACCTAACAGACTTAAATAGAATTAAACAGTCCGTATTTTTTATGAAGTAATTTATTACATGGTTTAAGTTGGGTTATAGAAGGTTTTTAATGAGTTTTAAGAAAGATTTGCCCTATTTTAACCGCAATTAAAAAACAAATAATTTCTTATCTTCGTTCAAGAATGAACAGCAGCATCGAACATCTTCCGGCCCCAAAACAAGCCGAGCTACAAGCGATAGTACAGGCTCTTAATGCTGCTTTTCAGGATGTGGAGATGATTGTATTGTTCGGCAGCTTTGCACGGGGAAATTACGTGATTGACCTGTACGAAGAAAATGGGATCATTTATGAATACCGATCCGACTATGACCTGTTGATTGTATTCGATGCCAATTTAAAAGCCAATAACGAAACGTATAAATTCGGTATTAATGCCTGTGTTAAAGCCTTGAATCTGAGTACACCTACCAGCATGATATTTCACGGGGTGGATTTTGTGAATAAACAATTGAGCGAAGGGAATTATTTTTTTAATGAGATACGAAGCGAAGGGATTTTATTGTTTAATTCCGGTAATTTCAATTTAGCCAATAAACGCAAGCTGAATCTGGCAGAGATTAAAGCCAATGCAGAACGGGATTTTAAAAATTGGTTTGATAGTGCGAATGAATTTTATATAGATTTTACGAATGCTTATTCAAGAGAAAGCTATAAAAATGCAGCCTTCCTTCTTCATCAGTCAGTCGAACGATATTACAATACAGTACAATTAGTATTTACCGGCTATAAACCAAAGTCCCATAATATAGAAGATTTAGGAAAGAACGTGTGCGGTATGGATATACGTTTTATAAAAGTATTCCCTTGTACCAACGAAGAAGAGAAATACCGTTTCACTTTGCTTAAAAAAGCCTATATCGATGCTCGTTACGACATGAGTTATGTAATTACCAAAGAAGAACTGGACTATTTAAGCGAACGAGTCCAGCTCTTAAAAAACCTTACCGAAGAAATCTGCAAAGAGAAAATTGAAAATTACGGTAAGGTCACCACTCCGAATAAAAAATAAACACCCGCCTTTCCTTTTTATTGAAAAAAAATTACTTTTGCAACAGTTCTGCATAATTTATTGCGTCTACTTTTTTTTTGTGAGTCAGGCCAGGAATCAAATCCTAATAACCACTCTCATGAAAAACAGTGTAACAGCAATATGTGCGCAGAACAATGTGCCGGAAATCATTTCTCAAATTTCCTTCCTGTTAAAGGAATGGCAAAAAGGCGATCAATGTTTTCTCAGCCTGAAAGAAGCCCAGCTGCTTCAGCAGTATTTTAGCAATTCCGACGAAAATTTATTGGCCGCTCAATTAAACATGAGCCCAGATGAATTAATCAAACTCATCCAATACCTTACTTTAAAAATCCAGTTCAATCACCGTCAATATAAATTATGGTGCGCAGGCCTCATCCCGCATATTTTTATTTATCCATCCTTGACCACCTATACCGTTTTTTTAATTGCCCCGCTTCACAAGCATAATTTTTCTACACGATTTTACAATGTACTGATCTCTTTGTATTGTACCACACTAAGCGATGTTCTAAAATATTCTGTCGGGCAATTAATGACGTATCGGAATGTCGGGGAGCAATCTATATGGGAGTTGAAAACTATTTTAGCTCAGCAGGACTGTTGCCATTTATTGATGGAATAATTTTTTGGATTTCAGAATAGTAAGTGGAAAATGGACAGGGACCATATAAAACCGCGCATTACGAGTATCAACATTCTTCAAAACGAATTAACCCATATTGAAATATTTAATCGGATATTTGCTTATTCACGGATGTTTTACAACACAAATTGACACGGGTTAATTTGTATTGTTAGGACTTGCCTGTAAATGTAAACTCATATTGAAACGTATTAACACATTAAAAAAAATCATGGAAGAATCACAAAACGAATTAACACGGATTAATTTACCCCATTTATTTTGCTCTATTTTGGCCTCTGAGAGTAAACACTTGTTGAAACGTATTAACACGTTTTAATTTTAAAAAATATATTTCTATCAGAATAATTTAAATATTCTCGATAGTCCAATATTCTTTTCGTTTAGTGAATCAAGCTCCTTTTGAGCTTTTGCAATTCTTCTTCCTGTTCATTCAACCTGCGCTGGTAATATATAATTGCCCCGCTTAAAGCCACTAAGCTAAGGGTCAATAATACATAAGGTATTTTGTTTGAACCCGCCTCTATAAGCTTGTTGGATAACACTTCATTCACCTGCGGTATTGCTACCTGCGCTTGGTTGTATGACTCTGCTGCTGTAAAATCAATTGTATCAATATTATGCGCCCTGTAATTTTTCATCTTGTAGAATTTTAAATTTACCATCTGCTTCTTTCAGTATGCCATATTCATATATGTAATAGCATTTCTGCTGGCTGTCTTTAACCATTGATGAATGGGTGTGGAAGCCAAAATCGAAGCCTGCATTTAAGAGCTCCTGGTGTGATACCTTTGGAGGCTTTGTTTTAATAAAAAACTCCAGCAGCACTTCTCTGTTCCGATGCAGAATGCGGTCTATCAGGGTGACTTTTATTCGTTTGCCCCTGGCCCTGCGGTTGTGAAAATCATAACGGCACTTGCTGCTACAAAATAATTGGTCGGCCCTTTGTGCAACAAATTCCTTGCTGCAATTGGGGCATTGTCGGGTGTATTCATTTTCCTTCATGTTGATTTGTTTTTAAATAAAGGAATAAATGTATTGCAGACTTAATAATAAAACAAGGGCCTTGTTTGCCGTTTGCGACAAGTATCACACCTGTTTCCAGAAAACACAGGTGTTTCATTCGCTTTAGTAGCGACAAAGATTTATCTGTTTATTGGTTTCAAAAATAGTTAAAACTATGCACTTTAATCCGCCCGCGCGTTCGCTTCGGCGGACGAGAAGATCTGGATTTAATTCCCCGCAGCTTGCTGCGAGCTAAATAAGTAATTTTTCACTTTGATACCACGCTGCTCAGCGGCTGGGTAGTTCATTGCATGTCGCTTTCAGCTTCTAAAAATGATTTACCTTTGTTGAATGGATTTTCAACGAGTAAATGGTCAGAATGTATCCAGGTTAACGGTTCATATTGTGTAGTCAACAAAATATCGTTATGTTGTTTTTCGGAAGACTCAGCAGACGCTTTTGCCGGAAAAAACTTTTTGATTCTGAATGCTTTTAGGCCCGCCGGTTACTTTAAAGAAATTCCAGACTAACACGTGTAGAATTTATGGATATTGATTTGTTGGTAAAGAACGAAATCAAACTACTTTTAAGCAATGCCAAGAACTGTTATTAAGGAAATGCTCCACCTTGCATTTTACATAATCGGTTTGCAGCGCCTTCTAACCAAAAAAGCGAGAAACACAGAATTACAACTCAATTAACAGCTCTTGGACATTCACTCTAAAACCTGAAGCAAAATAAAGTTATATCCTGTTTTTAAAGAAAAATTAGCTGTCGTAAAATTATCCTAAAGTGACAGATTGTTGCCGCTATGAAGTGAAAGGGAGGTGGATGTTGTGTAAGGGTATAAATCATCTTTTATAAAGGTCATTAGGCAAGGTACCGAATAGCTTGCATAAAAAATAATACAATCATTTTCGGAGGTTTTTCAGTCATATTTTGCTTTCATAAAAACGAAGCATGGCTTTTCTTTGTCCATAGGTTTTATTAGTGAAAAAGCTGTAATTAAGTTGTAGGTGGACAATATTAATTTTTTTTGTTAAAATTAATAACAAACCATTGGGTAAAATGCCTGTGCTACATTTCTTAATTGCAGTTTTTATATTAATTATCTACATCTTAATCCGTTTAAAATGAATTTACATTATGTTTTTTTTGGAAGTATAGAGTCCGTTTCTATGGGCAATAAAAAAACAAGAAAGAATGTGAAAAACAAATTATCAGCTAATTCGCCCGAAACATTTTTCGACTTGCCCCTTAAAAAGAATAAAAGGAAAGCAATTCCGGCTGACAAGTTCGGGGAGGCGATTTATACTTTAAAATATTTTGTTGTTTAGGATTATTTAAGGGATGGGGACAATAGCAATGCAAATGTTATTTGGGGGTGTTTTTTTGATGTAATAAGTGTTGAAAAAAATGACATTACACTACAATTGAGAATTACAATAGAAATAAAAAATTAAATAATTTATGCGGGACACTATAATTATAAAATTAGGACTCAAAATTCACTTAGCGGTTCTTTTATTTTCCCTTTTGGTTATGGCAGCAATAGTGGTGTATTGCAAGAGTAATAAGTTATGGAATGATCACTCACCTTTGGAACTTGACGTACACCGGATGAGCCAGGCTAAAGTATACTACTTGTATTTATCTCTTTAGCGACTTTTGTAGTGTTTATGCAAGTGGTGAATTGTTGGTGGAAAGAAAATAATTTTGGCATAAACAACAAAAATATTTTTTTATTTATAATAGTTACTCTTCCACTACACCATCTCCCTGATAAACCCCTTCTCTGTATATTTCCACCTTTAATAACCCCCCATTGTCGTTATAAATGTAATTTTTCCCGTCAATTAAACGGTTGTTGGTGAAGGTTCCTTCTTTGGTTTTTTGTTTACTTTTATTGTAAAGTACGTAGTATCCGTTAAGGATGGTTGGCCCTTTTGTAGTAGTAGTGGCCTGTGTATTTTCTTCCTTCGTAATAAGCACTTTTTTAGTGCTGGCTACATATTTGTCCGAACGGGAATCGATAGGTTTTTTAGGTTCAAAAGATTTTATCGAAGCTACATCTACCTGACCATTATTGTATATCTTTTCCGCCTTAACTTCTCCGGTTTCATAATATTCTTTAACTATACCTGCTTCTTTGCCATTGGCCCAGCTGCCTTCAGTCATCACCTGTCCATTATCGTAATAGTATTTCTGGGGGCCTTCGCGTTTTCCTACAAGACTATAGCGAAATTCCCCTTGCACCTGGCCATTGTTGTAGTAAAGTTTATAATTGCCTACCCATTTGTTTATTTTCCAGGTACCTTCTTCCGAAACTTTGCCATTTTCATGGTACATAACAGTATATCCATCGGGGCGTCCGTTTCTAAATGTGGTTTTGCCTTTGGTCATTCCGCTGCAATAATAAAGTTCCCAAATTCCTGTTTTTCTGTTTTCCTGGTACAAACCTTCTTCTACCTTTGAAGTAGGCTGGTAACAGGAATCAGGTTTTGATGTTCCAAACACAATCCATTTCCCCTGCTTCCTGCCTTGTTCATCTGTAGTATTAATGGGTTCCTTGTTGTCTATTACTTTAACCTGTGCAGGTAAAAAATTACCTGTAAATGTTACCCCAATAAAAAAATAAATTTTAATTAAATGCCTCATGCTTGCTTTTAAATTATGATTATACATTACCACCTTTCTATTGTTCATCGTCCCTGTAAATGTGTATTCAATATCTTCTGATCCATATTATAACGACTAATTCTGGACATAGAGCAATATATATTCGGATTTGAAATAAGAACCCTCGTTAATTTTCAAAGATAGTGTAATGCCATTTTTTTTAAACATTCATTGTGTCAAAAAAACACCCCTAAATAACATTTATTGAAATAAATCCTGTTGTTTAAAAATAAAACAGACATTACATACCTGTCTACATAAAAAATAACACCGAGCATTGATCAATTCCAGGACCACTTGAATTTGTCAAATTCGGATTTTTTTCTGACACATGGGATGCATCCTTACTTCGTGTACCTGCTTACCTTTGTTTTGGTGATGGATAGTTTAGTAGTTCAAATAAGAAGAATGGCTGGTGGATTGGCCATTCTTCTTTAACTATTTAATGCACCTCATCTCAATATTAACCTTGCAGGAATGACGAAAACCGGGTTGAACAAAACAAGAAAGCCCTGCATTTTTTAATCAGATTTTGTTTCTCATTTTCTGTATTTTTTCAACCGGGAGAGGAGTCTATAATGTTTTTATTTTATTTCCTTCATTTAACATTTTGACTTTTTTTCACGATATATTCATGTAGCATGAAACGCTGAGAAATTTGAAACTTGCAACCATCCATTAATTTTTAATACAGAAACCTGCAACATATACATCAACAATCTAAATACACCCACATGAAAAAACAATCCTCCCTAATTTTCCTGCTATTCTTTTTAGTTAGTAATATAAGCAGGGCACAACAAATCAATACTGAAGAAACAAGTCAATCAGGCATTACGCATCGCACTTGTGGAACTGAAACTCCCCAAGCTGAATGGGATGCCTGGTTCAATGAACAAGTAGAAATTTTTAAACAACAATCGGCAAATAAAACTCAGGCAAGTTATGTGATTCCAGTTGTAATTCACCTTATACATGGGGGCCAGGCAGTAGGAACTTTTCCTAATATCAGCCAGGTGCAGGTCAATTCACAAATTACAGTACTCAACCAGGATTACTCAGGAACTGGTTTAAATGTTGGAAATGTTCCTTCTGCGTTTTCAACCCTGATCTCCAATACCAACGTACAGTTTTGTATGGCAACAAAAAATCCGCAAGGCAGCACAATGACCGAACCCGGAATAGACAGGATCAGTTATGTAACGAAAAGCTGGTCGAACCCCACTTCCTTTACTACAACAACTAATTTCAGAACATTTATGGATGGTACTGTAAAACCCAACACCATTTGGGATCCAACCAAATACATGAACATATGGATCTGCGACCGCAGTTCCCAAACAGGTTTATTGGGTTATGCTACTTTCCCTGCAGGAAGTACCCTCACCGGATTATCAGGTACAGGTACTGCTACTACTGATGGTTTCTGGTGCTGGACCAAATCCTTTGGAAATACCGGAACCCTTGATCCAACTTATAACAAAGGCAGAACCGCAACACATGAAATAGGACACTGGCTTGGATTACGTCACATCTGGGGTGATGGAACTTGTGCTACTGATTATTGCACCGATACTCCTCCAGCTCAATCTTCTAACTTTGGTTGCCCAACTCATCCTCACAAGACTGGTACCTGCTCAGGGAATACAACAGGTGAAATGACGATGAATTTTATGGACTATACCGATGATCCATGTATGTATATGTTTTCACCCGATCAAAGAACAAGGATTCAAACCGCTATGGCCAATGGAACTCATCGCAAATTACTTGGTACGCACGGACTGTGTGCAACTACAGGTATTACAGATAATACATTGGAAAACGGGATCAGTATCTTTCCGGTACCCGCACATAATACCATTACAATCAAACTTGAATTGAATTCGACACAAGATTTAATGTTTACTGTTTTTAATTCTCTTGGCCAGGAAGTATTTCAGAAAAGCGAAAAGAACATTCAAAACACCAACATTGAACTTAACTTATCGGCTTATGAAAAAGGATTTTATTTTTTGAGAATAAGTGATGGGACTTCAAACATTGATAGAAAAATAATACTGGAATAAATTTATTTTTTGTTTTCTTTCAGGTACTCATCTGTAAAATGGCTTCTTTGTTTTTCGGCCGAAAATTTTTCTGCATTGCAATTATAAAGCTGCTGATTCATTTTATCGCATTGGTTGATCTTAGCATATTTATCTTGTACGATTTTTTTATTCAAATTAGGCTTAGTCATAACGAATGATTAATACAACCTGTATTAAGCTTTGATAACAATTAACAAGTACTCAGTACTAGCCCTCATCAGGTTCCCGGGCAGTATTGAGTAGAATGGCTAGTAGTTCGTCCTTCTTTTTTATGCTACCAGCACTCATCACAACGTTCCTCTGATAAGAATATTTTCCATCTCCTAAAATACTTTTCTTGGAGACTGTTAGAAATAAATTCCTAACAGTCTCTTAAGGTACATTATCCTGATTCAAGTTTAAAACAATTTTCTTTATATGATATTTTGGGATTTTTTCATGTCATATCCGGGCAGAATGAGACTGAAATAAATCGGTACTTGCATGAACCAAATAAACACCTCCCATGACACACATTCATTCAAATTCATTTACAGTAAAAAAATCCTCTTATTTTATCCTCCTTGCAATTTTATTGTGTCTCTTTTGTTCAGAGCTACAGGCACAAACAGAGGAGCGAAAAAAACCTGTAAGGGCAGTTACTACAACCGATATGCCAACTGTTTCCGATAACATTGAACTCGACTTAAGGGCCAGAAAACACTACACGACTGAAGACATCCGGGTGATGCCCACCCTTAAAAAGAAACAGGTCAACTTTATGTATACGCAATCTTACCTCCCCGATCCGAAAAACTCGTACAATACTGACTGCTCAAAAATTCCTGTGGATGAATTTGACGTGTACGACTATAACAAACAACGAAAAGAAAAAGAAAGAGTGACTATTGTAGTTGCAGACAAAACCTGTAAGTTTTTAGTTGTCCTGTTATCGTGGGATGAAGTGAAACAACAAAACAAAAAAATTGAATCGGAACAATAAGCCTTTGTTTTTCTTTCCCGGATCTAAATATTAATTATTTTAAATTATTAAAACATGAAAAAGGGTTTACTTTTTTTGATCTTCTTCAGTCTTTCTATTGTTTCTTTCGGGCAGGACTATCCGATTGATACATACAACAACCAAACTGTGCAGACTTGCCGGGGGGTTTTTTACGACTCGGAAAACTGTTCCGGAAACTATTGCAACAACGAGAACTACAAGGTTACTTTCTGTAACCCCTCGGGACAAGCAATAAGGGTCAGTTTTTTATATTCCTTTACAGAGAGTGGTCGTGACTTTTTAAGGATTTACGACGGGAGCTCTGTTGCATCACCTCTTCTTGCCACCCTCACCGGTAATTATTCCAATCCTTTTAATTATACCTCAAGTGGTTCCTGCTTAACATTTGTATTTACTTCAGACACTTCAGGCACTGACAGCGGATGGTATGCGCTGATCGGCTGTCAACCAACCAATTGTAACGGAAACCTTCCGGCGAGTGATGCCTGTTCAACTGCTACTCCGATTTGTGACCTGAATGGTTATTGCGGAAACACCAATGGCTGGTATACACCTGATAGCGAAACCACACTCAGTGGAATTTTCTGTGGTGGGATACAGAACAACTCCTGGATGTCGTTCATTGCCGATTCCACTTCTGCCACTTTTGATGTGAACTCTTTCAACTGTGCTTATCCCACGTCGGGCATACAGATGCAGATCTACTCAACAACTGACTGCTCTAATTTTGCTTCCGTATCGAACTGTGTGAGTCAAAGCAGCGCTTCCGGCCTGTTTACAATGACTACTAATGTCCCGCTTGCAGTAGGAACAACTTATTATATCATGGTCGACGGCTATGCCGGTAATGCCTGTGATTATACCATTACTGCACAATCCGGCGTTCAGGTAATTGCCTTCAGCGGCCCAGCAGGAAACCAGCTATGTACCGGACAGTCGGGAACGGTGAGCGTTTCAGGCTACCAGTCCGGATCAACATTCTCCTGGTCGGCTTCTACCGCAGGATCTATTTCCGGGGCAAGCAACGGAATATCCATTACTGCAACACCCGGCACCACCACCACCTATAGCTGTACTGTGACTTCTCCTTCGGGTTGCCTTATACAGGTAGAGACCTATACACTTACCGTTAATCCTTTGCCGGCACCAACAGCCGCAAATATCGGTGCCTATTGTGCGGGGCAAACCATCGCTCTTTCTTCTGCAGGTGGAAACAGCTATTCATGGGCCGGTCCTGCCGCATTCAGCTCTATTTCCCAAAACCCAAACCGTCCCTCAGCTACCCCTGCTATGGCTGGAACATATACTGTAACAGCAACAAGCACTGCGGGATGCTCAAACACAGCTACCACAACTGTAACGGTGAATGCCCTTCCTACGGTGACGGCTTCCAACACCGGCCCTTTCTGTGAGGGGTCTGCCCTCAGCCTGAGTGCTGCTGGCGGTAACACATACAGCTGGACAGGGCCGAATACTTATAACGCTACGGCACAAAACCCAAACCTTGCCAATGCAACAGTAGCAATGGCAGGTACTTATACCGTTAACGTGACCAATACTACTACCAACTGCTCCAACACGGGCACAACCACTGTAGTGGTAAATGCCAGGCCCCTTGCAAATGTTACAGGTCCGGCTGGTATGTGTTCAGGTTCCAGTGTAACGCTTTCCGCAGCTACATCAACCGCTGGTTCTGGAACGATCAGCGTGTACCAATGGCAGCTGAATGGAAACAACATCAGCGGTGCCACTGGCACTACTTATACTACTTCAGCCGGAGGTACCTACCAGGTAATCGTTAATAACACCAATAATTGTAAAGATACTGCTGCAATTGCTATAGTGGTGAACCCATTGCCTGTGATTACAGGAACTGCAACAATGACCCCGTCCAACTGCAACACTGCAACCGGGGCCTTAAGCGGATTAAGTGTGAGCGGTACTTCTCCTTTCACTTATTCCTGGAGTAATTCATCCAACGCGATTGTAGGAACAACGATCAACCTCAGCAACCAGCCCGCAGGCCTTTATTTACTTAGCGTTACCGACAACAAGGCTTGTGTAAGCATTTACGGCCCTGATTCAATTTTAAACTTTGCTACACCTCCAATGCCAACAGTTTTAGCTCCTGCTGATTATTGCCAGGGTGCTACCGTTGCGCCACTCAGTGCAACAGGTACAGGAACCATTAACTGGTACCCGGATGCAGGGCTTACTACACAAGTGGGAACAGGTACTTCATTCAATAGCGGGCTATCGGGTGCAACTATAGGTGTATTTGACTTCTGGGTAACACAAACCGCTAATGGTTGTGAAGGGGCTTCGGTAAAAGTGAGCGTCACCATTAAGCCCAATCCTGTAGCAGGATTTACACCGGATCTTACATTCGGGTTATTTCCATTGACGGTGAACTTCAGTAACACCAGCACCGGCGCTGTAAATTATAGCTGGGACTTCGGTGATACCCATACTTCCACACAAAGCAATCCGCAAAACATTTATACCTCTGCAGGAGCATTTACCGTATCGCTGATTGCTGTTGACGGCACTTGTATGGATACCTTAACAACTGTAATTGTGGCGGAGATCCCTTCGAAAATTGAGATTCCGAATGTATTTACACCCAACAACGATGGGATCAACGATTTGTTCATGGTGAAATCAGAAGGATTAAAAGCACTGCAGGCCGATATCATTAATCGCTGGGGACAACTAATGTTTACACTTACAGCACCTGATCAGTTCTGGGATGGTAAACTTGCCGATGGCGCAATTGTATCAGAGGGAACTTATTTCTGTACCCTCAGGGCAACAGGATTTGATGGTAAGGAATATGTTATGCAGGCTGCTGTAACAATTGTGAAGTAGAATTTTCATTATTACGGATTATTTATCAGCCACGGTGATTTTTTTACTCTTAGCAGCTTCCCGGCCGAATTTCGTCTCGTCTAAAAATCTTGCAATGTTACTTTGATTGATTTGACAAAGCTCTTGTATAACCAAAAGGGGTGATTTTTCTTTTTTGAGCCTGTATAATTTTTTGAGGAAAATTGCTTAACTTGGAATATAATGAAAGAATTTTTTTTCCATATCGGGCATCCAGCCGAAGAATTTAAAGAACTAAGGGATGCTTTTAACGGGGAAATTTCGGGTACTACCCTGACTTATGATGGCGACTATGAAAAAGGTTTTATGGAATACCATGAGTTGGAGCCAGGACTATTTTTGTATTTGTTTAATGATATTAATTATCAGCCCCACATTATTACACGCATTCCCTGTGAAGACAGCAGTTTTCTTACCCTGAACATTGGTTCAACTATTCTCGAATCAACTGTGAGTGTTAAGGAGGGAAAAAAAATATCTCCCAACAGCAACAAGTCCTCCAAGCGGGTATTTTTAACTTCCTCCAACGCTTTTGTTTCGTTCAAACAAGATGTGGGTGTGCAGCAGGCCGGCATAAAAATAGCCATGAACAAAGCCTGGTTGCTGAATAAAATTGATTTATCGCATGCGGATAAAAATAATATTGTTTCCTCTTTAATTCAAACAAGTGACCCGGTTTATTTGTTTGAATATTTGAACAAATATTCCGAAGAACAGATGAATGAATTGTTTCGTGCAAGGGAGGACAAAGTTTTCGGGCAATTGAGATTACTTACAATCTGTTTAAAACTGGTTCATCTTTTTTTCGAACAATTAATTTCACGCGATCAACCACAGCAAAAAATACATTATACCGATTTTAACAATATACTGAACGCAACGGCCAACTTAACAGCCGAGTTCGATAAGACCCCGCCCACCATCAACCAATTGGCAAAATCAGCCCTGATGAGCCCCACCAAATTCAGACAATTGTTTAAGCAGATCCATGGGCAAACATTTTATCAGTATTATCAGCTGCAAAGAATGAACAAGGCCAATGAAATTTTACATACAGGCCGCTATAGTATTTCGGATGTGGCCGATATGGTTGGTTACCTGAGTACAAGTAAGTTTTCGGACGCTTACAGAAAACAATTCGGTGCCCTTCCGAATGAACTGTATAAAAAATAAATATTCCGGTTCGAAAATCCCCGCAATCACTTATTTAAAAAACTGTCATTTTCGGATAATTTTCCGACAGTTATTTCTTTCTT
>JAHEYF010000172.1 GCA_023251755.1 Bacteroidota bacterium | reverse complement strand
AATCAGCTTGTCCACTGTTTCCGAATCAACACGCACCAGCGAAGTGTCTTTTAATTTACTTTCAAGGTGGTTGATGAAGTGTGCATCAAAAGGCCCGTCCAATACAAGTACATCGTAACCACGTTCCTTAGCCGAAGCGATGTAAGCGTGCTGTTCTTCAACGTTGCTGGTGTAGAGGTATATTACTTTTTTGTCTTTGTCGGTTTGTACCGGTTTAACATGGCTTTCGTATTCTTCAAAAGTAAAGTGTTTGCCGTCGGTGTTTTTGAGCAAAGCAAACTTCACTGCTTTTTCATAAAACTTCTCATCACTGATCATTCCATATTCCACAAACAGTTTAATGTCGTCCCATTTTTTCTCAAAGTCTTCACGGTCTTTTTTAAACAATTCTTCTAATTTGTCGGCTACTTTTTTAGTAACGTGTGCGGCTATTTTTTTAACGCTTGAATCGGCCTGTAAATAACTACGCGATACGTTCAACGGGATATCCGGGCTATCGATGACCCCGCGCAACAGGGTTAAGAAATCAGGAACAATGTTTTCAACGTTATCGGTAACAAATACCTGGTTGCAATACAATTGGATTTTATCTTTTTGTACTTCAAACTTGTTAGATACCTTGGGGAAATATAAAATACCGGTTAAGTTAAAGGGGTAATCCACATTTAAATGAATGTGAAACAAGGGGTCTTCGAATTGCATGGGGTACAATTCGCGGTAAAAGCTTTTATAATCTTCGTCTTTTAAATCAGCCGGTTTTTTGGTCCAGGCCGGTGCGGGGTTGTTGATGATGTTCTCTACTTCAATTTCTGTATCCTTTTCCTGCCCTTCTTCTTTTTTCCATTCTTTTCTGGTTCCGAATTTTATTTCAACGGGTAAAAATTTACAGTATTTTTTCAGCAAAGTTTCAATACGGCTGTCCTCCAGAAACTCTTCACTATCGTCGGCAATGTGCAGCACAATATTGGTTCCGCGTTGGGTGCGGTTGCTTATTTCCTCAATTTTATATTCAGGGCTTCCGTCGCATTCCCAGCGCACGGCTGTAGCTCCGTCTTTGTAAGACAAAGAATAGATCTCCACTTTTTTAGCCACCATAAAGGCGCTGTAAAAACCTAAGCCGAAATGGCCGATCATGGCATTTGCTTCGGCTTTGTCCTTGTATTTCTGAACAAACTCCTCTGCGCCGCTAAAGGCAATTTGTGTAATGTATTTTTCTACTTCGTCTTTGGTTAAACCAAGGCCTTTGTCTTTAATAACAATGGTTTTGGCTTTTTTGTCCACTTCTATTTCCAATTTCAGGTCACCCAGCTCTCCTTTAAATTCGCCCAATGCTGCAAGGGTTTTTAGTTTTTGTGTAGCATCCACAGCGTTGCTCACCAATTCGCGTAAAAATATTTCGTGGTCGCTGTAAAGGAATTTTTTAATAATCGGGAAAATGTTTTCTGTCTGAACATTAATTTTTCCGGTAGTTGCCATACGTCTTTGTTTTATTGTTTATTGGTTTAATTGTGCAAGCCGTAGTCAAAGCTTGTGCCAGCAGGTTATTAATGACAAATTGGCACTCAATTTTTAAGCCCCAGCCATTTCTCAATTTCGGTCTGGTCAAGGCTCATGTAATCAATCCTGGACTCCACCACGCTGTTGTTGACTAAGTATATACTCGGCATATTGGTTCCGGCCAGAAATACAAAGTTTCGTCCTAACAACATACAATGGGGGATCTTGTTGGATTTGGTCTCTTCAAAAAAAGGGGCGAGCTTTTCATCCTCCCCGTTCAACACAAAATAAATGGGTATAGCCGGGTTGCGCTCCTGCATAATCCTGATTTTTGAAGCCGCTATGCGGCAATGCGGGCAGCTTAGGCTCATAAAGGCGATGATGCGTTTTCCTTTCGACAGGTCTTTGGGAGGAACATTGAGCTTTGCATCCTTGTACAGGGAATCCAGCTCCAATTTAAAATGGTCTTCAGGCGAGTTCAGGTAGGCCTGTGAATAATTCAGATCCACATAATTTAAAATATGAGGAAGGGCGAATGAAAAAAGGATAAGAAAATAAAACAGGGGTTTTGTTATTTTTTTATAATCGGGGCCATCGTAATTTTTTAATAACAGAAAAGTGAAAAGCAGCAGGATGATATTTTTAATAATTCCCTGCAAAGGTGTCATTACTATGTAATTCCCAAAACAGCCACAATTGCCTTTATTGCCGGTAAAAGCTATTAATGCGAGAAGGTATACAATAAAAACAGAAAGAAGAAAGATGGTGAGTTTACCTGCAAATTTTATATTGAGGTTGAACAGCAACAGTGCCCCGGTAAAAAATTCGAGGCCTATTAAAAACCTGGCCATAAAAGGGGCTACACGCCAACTGGCAATACCAAGGTCAACAAAGGTGAGTTCAAAAGGTTCAACGGGGTATAATTTTGTATAAGCCGAAAAAATAAAAACAGCTCCCAATAAAACGGACAGGATGGAATACAGCAATTGTTTTAACATATACAAAGAAAATAAAAAAGGCGTTTGATGGAACCAAACGCCTTTTTAGATTTAAACAGTAAATTATTTTAAGGTACAGGTTGTTGTTTCAGTACCGCCTGAAGAAGTTTTTTCAGAATAAGAAACGCAGGCCTTTTTTGCTGTTGAACTGGTAACACCAATCAATGTGTATTTTTGAGTACCACTGCTATCAGTGCATTCACATACCCTGTCTTTTTTGCAGGAAGCCAATGATACCATGGCTAAAGCTGCTATAAACAAACCTTTTTTCATGTTTATTATTTTAAAGTACAGGTTCTTGTTGTAGTGTAAGTAGCTCCCATAAAAGTATCGTCCCATTTAGAAGACACACACTGCGCTTTGGCCTGTCCACTGGTTACTTTTAATAAAGTTTTTGTTGAAGTAGTACTGGAAGACGATCCAGAAGTGCTGGTGGTACACTCACAGGTACGGTCTTTTTTACAGGAAGAAAAAGCCACTGCAACAATAGCAGCTAAGATGAATACTGATTTTTTCATTGTTTTGTTTTATTGATTTAGACAACGAAATTAATCAAATTTATGATTCCTGACATCTTTCTTTCAATTTTTAAGCCCCTCTGTTCAACTGATAAAAATCTAATAATGAGGCGATAAGGAGCTTAAGGGCTTAATCCCAGAACAACCAGTTGAGCCCGAATTTAATGGCCCTGTCGGTTTGATAATAGCCGGGAACCAGGCTGTAGTTGTAGCCACTAAAGCCCTGGTTGATATGAGCCACCTTGATAAAAAAACGAACAGGCTTTATTTGTGCATTGATAAAAAAATCGACAAAAGGGTAATTGCCCAATTGCTGTGTGCTTTGCGTATAAAAAACATTGGTGGCCGGCATATAGGCGTTTCCGGTAAAGGAGCTGAAATACATGCATTGAAAGCCGACCTGCAATTGCAGCATGTTTTTATACAAATTGCCCTGGTAATACAATTGATGAGAACTTAACAGAGAAGGCAATTTAATAAAAGTAGTATCGCTTATGATTTGGTAATTAAGTGTATTGTCAAAGTGCAGTGTTTTTAAAATACAAAGGTCCTTGCCCAACGTAAAACGCACAACATTCACCCCCTTTGTGTATTGTGTGGGCAGGGCATTGTTGTTAAAATAAATGGCATTGCTCAGGTTTTTAATATTGGCCTCAGCAAACAATTTCCAGTCGCGCAGCTTCAATTTTATTTCGGCCTGCATGCTTTGTGTTTTGTTAAAATTATTGGCCCAGTAAAAATTATTGCTTTCATAATATTTGTACAAAAGATCAGGGCTTCTGCTCTCAGCAATAATACGACTGAGGATTTGACTGTGTTTGAATTTAAAATTAATTGTACTTCCTAAATCAGCGCGGTAATCACCCTTATTTAGTCCGTTAACGATGTATTCACCTTCGGTATTTAAAGCAAAGGACTCACTTTTGTTTTGCCAGTGTCCGCCGGCTAAAGCAATGCTGTTGTTAAACCAGGGGTTCCATTTTTCGCTGTGCAGGATGGTGAATTCATGTTTGTAGCCTGCATACAGGGAAGTGCTTTCATTTTTTGATTTCAGCACATACCTGGCTTCGTTGATGAATTTTGTAAGATGGGTAGAGTCGTTTGTTTTTAAGCTGTCGAAATAAAAATGCTGGTAAAAATCACGGTTCACAGTGGGTTCAATGTACTGGTAAAAACTACTTTCGTAGCCGGCTGTATGATAGATGTAATGATTAAAACTACGACTGCTGTCTGTACTTTTATTCAAACGAAAAAAATGTGTGAAGGAAACATCGGATGTACGAATGTTGTGCCGGGCCGTTTGTAAGTTTACATCCAATAATTGTTTATTGATAAAAATATCTTTTTGGATGGATGAGTCGGCTACAAGCCCCCCGTTTTCCTGGTACTTCAGCTTGTTGTAAATAAAGCGGGTAAAATACCCCCAGCGTTTGTTATTGGTTGCGTAATGCGAGGACAACAGCAGGTTGTTCACGTAAGACAATTGTTTGCTATAAAAACCAGTACCCGAATAACGGTTAAATTTAAGGGTGATGTTTGCTTTTTTATTGATGAGCTGGGAGTGTATAAGCTTAAGCGCCTGTTCTTTTACCTGCCCCGCCGAGCCATATACACTGGTATACAAAGGAGAAGCAAAATAATAAACCGGATCGCTGGTTTTAAATAAATCGTTTTGAAAAGGGAGCTGGTAAAAACGCAGGCCTAATTTATCCTCGTTGAATGATTGCAGAAAGTTATAAGAAGGCAAACCAAGGTTGCCCAAACTATTTGTAGGGAAAGAATTGTGAAAGTTGTCTAATGTTGTATCGCTGTTCCGTGTTTCGCTAAGAGACCTGAAATAGGGGTAAGCAGCTCCGGCGTAGCGCAACGACAAGGTATCTGTTTGAGCCTTTAAATTAAAAGCAATAAGAAAAAAACAAGCGAGTAAGTGTATACAATTTAATTGGGCCCGATTGTTTTTTGCTTTGTGCAGAAACATCATTGAATGCAGAAATTAAAATTTGCCAAAAAAGTGTTCTTCCACATCAAAGGTAGATTGTGTACCAACACGTTTGAACTCATTGTCGATCCATTTCGAAGCAACCTCGCGCCCTTTGTTTTTAAGGTTGAGTAAAAACTCCCAGGAGGTATTCATTTTGCTGGAGTAATTCAGCTGGCCCAATACATCGTAACCTGAAATGGTATGGATAAATATTTCGCGGTTAATTTTATCGTCGGTTTTTAATATTCCATTTCTTAGCAATTCATTGCGGTAATGGATCAGTTTCATCTCGTTAATCAAACTGCTGTTAAAACTAATTTCGTTCACCCGGTCAGAAATGTCGCGGGCAGTGGTTGGAACGCTGTTGATGTTAATGGAATTAATTTTAATCAGTACAATGTCTTTCATTGTAGTATTGGTAATTAAAGGGAACATAGGCGGGTTCCCCATGTATCCACCATCCCAGTAATACTCTCCGTTTATTTCTACTGCCTGAAATAAAAACGGAAGGCAGGCCGAGGCTAAAACGGCATCAACAGTAATTTCTGCATTATCGAATATTTTGGCCCTGTTGGTTTTTACGTTGGTAGCGCAGATGTAAAGCTTTTTACTGGTGTAGTTTTTCAGCTCGTCAAAATCAATTAACTCAAGCAGTATTTCACGCAGCGGATTAAAATTGAAAGGGTTAAAATTATAGGGCGATAAAAACTGGCTCATGGTGTTAAACATCATATAACCGGCAGAATTGTATATATCCCCGTTGTTCATATATTTATCCCACATACTGGGTTTAAACAAAAACCCGCCCGAAGTAGATACCTTTCTCCACAAAAGTTCAAGTAATTCCTTCGCTTTTGCAGGGCCTCCAACGTGCAGTCCGTAAGCACAGGTAATCGCATTAACAGCGCCCGCACTTGTTCCACACATGGCATCTGCCACCAATTCCGGAACTTCCAATAGCCGGTCGAGTACTCCCCAGGTAAAGGCCCCGTGGGCTCCACCACCTTGCAGGGCAAGGGCAACGTGTTTTGTAGTATCCGGCATAATCCTTTTAGTTGAACCCCATCCTTACAGGATTTATAGGGCCTCCAAAGTTAATACTATCCATGGGAATACTCAATTTTATTTTAGCCGGCTCAAATTCCTCTTTCTCCAGTTTTCAATCGTCATTTCAAACTTCACCTCGCCCTTGTTGACAAGGCCACTTGCGGCCCAACCCGTTTTTGCATAAAAAACCTCTGCCCTTGTATTGGGGCTCGTTCCCAACCAAAGTTTTTCTTCTGTCTGATCAAAATACCAGTCCAGCATTAGGCTTTGCAGCTTTTTTCCAATTCCCATTTTTTCATACTCAGGCCTTACAAATAAAGCCCAGATGTTTCTCTCTTTTAAATCAACAATTGCAAAACCAAGCACCTGCTGTTCCAATTCACACAGCCATCCTTTTCCTCGTACGGTCATGTATTCCTCGCAATCTTTATCACTAACCAGGGCCGGGTTCGACAATACATTTTCTTTCACCGTGTGCCTTACTATCTGTATTTGTGGTATATCTGCAATACCTGCTTCCCTGAAAATCATTTTTTCTTTTTTTATTGATGATGTGAATCAACAAAATTATCATTAATTATTCGTTTATACATTCGCAGGTTTATCCGTAAAGTGAGTTCCAAACTATTGAACGAATAAACAACTAAACTAAAGAACTTCATTCACCTACCGGAAGATACCGTTTACCTACTTTTGGAGTAAGCTAACCTATTTGTTGTTGTATAGCGGAAGCAATTGCTATAGTTTTGACTAAAAATTAAGAACAATGGAAAATCAGGGAACAGAAAATAACATGAATGAAACGGAGATGTATAGAAAATGGGAACACCAGCAACGCAGGGGGCGGGTGTTTGGAGGTTTAATAATTGTAGGCGCCGGTGTTGTATACCTGGCCCAGGAATTGGGCGCAGCTATTCCTTACTGGGTAATTAGCTGGAAAATGTTTTTGATTGTGCTGGGCTTATTTATTGGGTTTAAACACATGTTCCGTCATTTCTCCTGGATCATATTAGTAACATTGGGCACTGTTC
>JAHEYF010000171.1 GCA_023251755.1 Bacteroidota bacterium | reverse complement strand
TTTATTTTGCAGAACGGAACCGCTGCAGAGCAAATAATAAACGGGAAATTAAAAGCGCTGGTCCTTATTTGTGTAGCTGTTTTTGTACTTACATTGTTCAAAAACCTTTTCAGGTACCTGGCCATGTATTTTTTAGCCCCTATCCGTGTGGGGGTTTCACGCGATTTACGAAACAAAATGTTTAATAAATCATTGGAGCTTCCCTTGTCGTATCACAGTAGTGAACGAAAAGGAGATATCATGAGCCGCATGACCACCGATGTGCAGGAAATAGAATGGAGCATAATGTTAACCCTGGAACTTATTTTTCGTGAACCCCTGTTAATTATTATTTCATTTTCGCTTTTAATTGGTATCAGTGCTTATTTAACCATGTATGTTATACTGCTTCTGCCGGTAGCAGGTATCATTGTGGGAATTGTTGGAAGAAGCCTTAAGCGTTCCTCTGCACAAAGCAAGGAGGTGCTGGGTTCTTTATTTAGTATGATGGAAGAAACCCTGGGCGGTTTAAAAGTTATTAAAGCATTTACCGCAGAAGGCTTTATCCGGAAAAAGTTTGAAGCAATGAACCAGCATTATTTTAAACAATCAGTCACCGTGTATCGTAAAACCGATCTTGCTTCACCCATAAGTGAAACTGTTGTAATAGGAATTTTAATGATTATTCTGTTTATCGGAGGCACAATGGTTTTAAAAGACAACACCCTGGATGGTGCAACCATTATAGTTTATTTCGCAGTGGCTTCACAAATTGTCCCACCCATCAAACAAATTACCATTGCCTACAACAGTATTCAAAAAGGAATTGCCTCAGAAGAACGCATAGAAAAAATATTAAATGCAGAAGTAAGTATAAAAGATGAGCCGGGGGTAACAAACACAGCAGGCTTTTTTCAGAAAATTGAATACAAAAATGTTTCCTTTGCTTATACCAAAGGCGATGCAGGGCATGTGCTGAAAAAAATCAACTTAGTCATTAACAAAGGAAAAACCATTGCCCTGGTGGGGCAATCAGGTTCAGGCAAAACAACCCTCGCCGATATGCTGCCCCGTTTTTATGATGCCAGTGAAGGAGAAATACAAATTGACGGTGTGCCTGTAAAACAACTCAGCCTGAACAGCCTGCGGGGTTTAATGGGCGTTGTTTCACAGGAGTCGGTATTGTTTAATGATACCCTATTTAACAACATTGCATTCGGGCTTAGTAATGTTAGCCGCGAACAGGTAATAGAAGCCGCTAAAATTGCCAATGCCCACGAATTTATTTCGGCCATGCCACAGGGCTATGATACCAATATAGGCGACAGGGGTAATAAAATGAGCGGGGGGCAGCGACAACGCATCAGCATTGCCAGGGCCATATTAAAAAACCCGCCCGTTCTTATTCTGGATGAGGCCACTTCTGCCCTCGACACTGAAAGCGAGCGCGTGGTACAGGACGCACTGATCCGCCTGATGCAAAACCGCACTTCAATTGTTATCGCTCATCGTTTGTCTACCATTGTGCATGCCGACGAAATTATTGTAATGAACAAAGGTGAAATTATTGAGCGCGGAACCCATACCGAATTGCTTCAGCTCAACGGAGCCTATCGCAGCCTGTACGATATGCAAAGCTTTAAATAAAATGTAGTACCTTATAATTCATACCGGAATATGGGTTCAATATCCAAAGCTTCGTCGTACATTGTATTTAACTCTTTAATCAGGCCATTGTTCATCCCATACACCCAGCCGTGTATCTGAAGCGTTCTGTCCTGCCAGGCGCGTTGAACTATTTTGGTTTTAGCCAGGTTGCGCACCTGTTCAATTACATTGAGTTCGGTTAAGCGGTCGATGCGTTGTTCTATATCGGCAATTGCTTCCAGTTCTTTGTAATGTTTATGGTAGACTTCCTTAATGTTGCGCAGCCAGCTGTCTACCACGCCGTGCGTTTTATTCGAGAAAGCGGCCCTTACACCTCCGCAGCCATAATGGCCACATACAATAATGTGCTTTATTTTTAAAAACTCCACCGCGTATTCCACCACACTCATTAAGTTCATATCGGTGTGCACTACAATATTCGCAATATTGCGATGTACAAATATTTCTCCCGATTTGGTTCCGGTTACCTCGTTGGCCGGAACCCGGCTGTCGCTGCAACCAATCCATAAATACTCCGGTTTTTGCCCCAGCGATAATTTTTTAAAATATTCGGGGTCATCGAATTTTTTCTTTAAGGAGTATTTCCTGTTGCCATCGATTAATCGTTTATAACTTGCTTCCATAGTATTGATTTTAAGATATTAATTCAACTTCTTCAATTTCTTCTAACGAAAGTTCAATGTTGTTGTAAGGACATGAACGTTTAAACTCACTGATTACTTCAAGTACATCTTTATCGATAAAATTGGAGCGGCCCCCGTCAATAAATACCTTTGAACCTTGTGGTATACTGTGCAGTAATTCAATCAGTTTTCCTTTGTTTAAAAAGGTAACGTTTTGCGAGAGCTTAATAAAATAATTCATTTGCCCGTCTATTTCATCCTTTACAATTTTGTATGGATTGCGGTAGTTCTGCCGGAGTATAAAAAATACGCTGGTCACAATCCCACAGGAAACCCCGACCAGTAGATCGGTCAGTAAAAATGCAAGTATGGTTATAACAAATGGAAAAAACTGATCAAAGCCCTGTTTGTATACCGTTTTGTAAAGCTTTGGTGTAGTAAGGCGGAAGCCGGTAAAAATAAGGATGGCCGCCAATGCAGCTTTTGGAATTAATTCGAGCACGGCGGGAATAAAAGAAACCATTAACAGAAACAACACACCGTGTATGATGGCCGATAATTTTGTTTTTGCACCGGCATTGATATTGGCAGAACTACGCACAATAACGGAAGAAAGAGGAATCCCTCCCAGCAGTCCGCACAGCATATTTCCAATGCCCTGGGCCACCAACTCCCTGTTGGTTGGAGTAATGTAATTTTGCGGGTCTAATTTGTCAATCGCTTCAATGTTGAGAAGCGTATCAATGCTCAGCACAACCGCCAGCAACAAAGCCTCCTGGTAAAGGATGAGTTTATTCCACATCGAAAAATCAGGTGTTTGTATATTTTTGATCATATCGGCAGGTGAATGTATATCCGGAAGGTCAACGAGGTGGCTTTTGTTTAAATATGCATGCGGAAGAAAGGGGTCTAAAAGTAAAAAGGCGCAGGCACCAATAACAACAACCATTAAAGGCGCCGGGATATAATTGTGAATGCCTGTCTTCTTAATCACATTTGTTTGCCAGAGCAACAGAATACCAAGTGAAAGAACACCAATAAGAATTGATCCGGGGTTCAGGTCGTTTACCATGTTCAGCAATTCCGAAAGTGTATTTTGTCCGTCTGTTTGAAGAAATGATTCATCCCCCTCTGCATCGGCATCGTAACCCACTAAGTGGGGGATTTGTTTCATAATAAGGATAATGCCGATGGAAGCCAGTACTCCTTTAATTACTGCAAATGGAATGTAATGCCCCACTATCCCGGCTTTTACCAGGCCAAAAATTACCTGGATACACCCTGCTACAACAAGGCAAAGTAAAAATGCTTCGAAACTTCCCAAAGCGGCCACAGTGGCAAGTACGGCTGTTGTTAATCCGGCATCGGGTCCGCTTACCGAAAAACGTGATTTACTAATGGAAGAAACAACAATACCACCTATGATGCCGGAGATGATGCCGGAAAACAAAGGGGCTTTTTGCAAAAAAGCAATACCCAGACACAGGGGCAAAGCAACTAAGAAGACTACTAAGCCTGACTTTAAATCGGTTTTGAAATGTTTAAACATAAAAGATCGGTTTGGTTGGAAAAAATATTGAAAAAACTATAATGCATCCAATAGTCCGACCCTGGGAGGAGGAGAAAGTATCTCGGTGTAAGTAGCAGGTAAACAAGTCTGATGATCAATGCACCAAAAATGAACACCTGTAGCAATAACTTGTTCTAAAGAAAAATCGTTGAATGCCTTGTGTAATTTGGTTTCTTTCAGTTCATCTTCTTCCTGCGCTGTATCGTCTTCACAACTGTCCATGTCTGCAAGTTCAACGGTATTGTTTTTCCAGACTTTAATACAGGTACTCACTATACCTGCCGATGTCAGGTACAGGATTAAATAAAAGAAAATTAGTTGGCTGCTTATTTTCACAGAACATAAAAATAAACTTTTTCTTTGGAGCTTGCATTAAAAATCAAAAAAATATGCCCTGTAGAATTTCGTTATAATTCTGTACTTTCGTACCCTTATGCAACAAAACAAAGGCCTGGCCTGGCTTATACTGATTGTATTGTCATTAATATGGGGCAGCTCTTTTATATTAATGAAACGGGGGCTCGAAGCCTTTAGCAGTGGGCAGGTGGCTGCTCTGCGGATTGGAATCGCATTCATTGTTCTCCTTCCTCTTTTAGTAAAATATTATAAAATTAACCTTAAAAAATACTGGTTGGGTTTAGTGGGCATGGGTGTTTTCGGCAACTTAATCCCCGCCTTTTTATTTACCAAAGCCGAAACGGGTATCAGCAGCAGCCTTGCAGGCATGTTAAATGCACTCACTCCTTTGTTTACAGTTATTATTGGTGTGCTGGCTTTTAAAAACAAAACGGGGGTTTTGCAAATTGCCGGTATATTCATCGGCTTTGGCGGGGCTTTAATTTTGTTGTCGTTTGCAGATGGTGCTACGACAGAAAATAATTTTACCTATAGTCTGCTTGTTGTACTGGCCACTTTGTGTTATGCCATCAGTGTAAATACGATCCGAAGGTTTTTATCAGACCTGAATTCTGTTACAGCCACCGTGTGGTCCTTCTGTTTTATTGGCCCTGCCGCCCTGGTTTATTTATTTACCACCGATGTTTTTACAGTTGTTCAGCAACACCCAAAAGCTATGAGCAGCTTAGGCTATATTTCAATATTAGCCATAGTGGGAACGGCTTTATCGGTTGTATTTTTTAATGTGCTCATAAAATTATCGGGCGCTGTTTTCGCTTCTTCCTGTACCTATCTTATACCTGTAGTGGCTATAGTGTGGGGTGTTTTTGACGGGGAAAAAACCAATGCTGTACAGCTCCTTTCCATCTTTGTTATTTTAGCAGGCATCTGGCTGATCAATAAAAAGAAAGTGTAGTGCTTACTGTTTATCTAAAGGCAGACAGTACCAAAACTATTCCCCGTTCCATTCCTTCACCTGCCAGTAAGGGTCTTCCTTAAATTTTTTCCAGTCTTCCATTAAGCTGGCCTGCAGCTGGTCGATGGCCCTTTTTGTTCTTGCAGTGTATTTATCATAATCCTGTTGGTATTTTTTATTTTTAAGGTGGCGTTCAATATACTCCAGGGTATTAAAACAGATGGTAAACTGACCACAGGCAATTAAGGTGTCCGGCATGTTGTTGTCTCCTCCCAATTCTTCTGTTGTAAACCACAGGGTGGTTCCCATGCTCATGGCTTTTGCGGCGGTCTCCATTATTTTTTCCCCAGGCTCTTTAAGTGCAGCACTTAAGTCCGGGTATTTTCGCCTTCTTTTTTCCACTTCCGATGCTGTTAGCTTACGTGTTGCGTTCAGCACCAATCTTGGTTTCCAGGCCGGGTCACCGTACACCCTTTCAAAACTGAACCATTTCATTTGTTTGATAAATACATCGGTAATAAGTTTAGCGGCAGACTTTCTCCGGTTCACAAACATATTGTAAAGGGTCCCGAATTTTAATTTATCAAAATGCAGCAGTCTTCTTACCACAAAATCAGGTACACCAAATTTTCGGGTTAAGCCGGTAATGCCCATCGAAAAAATAAGGAGGATCAAAGCGACAAAAATGTCTATTGTTCCAAAAATAGATAAACCAATAACAGCTGTTTTTGCTGGAACGAGGAATGCCAGCGCTATACAGGCTACTCCCAGACAGACGCTAAAAATACCATAGCGCTTCAGGCTGTCGAAGTTCCATTTCCCCACCAAAGGGATCTGGTCGGTGTTGCTCCGGATATAACTTTCCATGTCTGGTGGCGAAACATCAGAAATAATATAAAGATCCACTGTTTTTTCATCCTCCGAACAAAATTGTTTTAATTCCTCCGGGTATTGTTTCATCCTCTCTTCGGCTACTACCACTGCATCAACTCCCTGGTTGTCGTCGATGGCGCCGTCCATTAAGCCAATCGGGTACTCTATCTTATCCCCATCGTATACATTGTAAGGCAAAAGCGATTTGTCTTTCAGCTTTACGGCTTCGTGGTGTATAAAATCATCCGGGAAATTGATGGGTTCAAAACCAAAGGGAAAACAGGAAGTGGCCGCTATAATGTCTGATAAGCGGATTTCTTTTGCGATGTCTATCGGGATGTGTATTTTCCGGTTTCCGATAAATTCATGGGTTGATCCACCTTTGTGTTTCGGTCGTTCCGATTTTTGAAAACGAAAAGGAAGTGAGAAATTAAATTCGGTAGCGTTGAAACTTATTTCTTTCAGGTGAATGGATGTGCTTTCGTCCCATAGCAAACCAAAATACTCCGATTCAAAATCGCGGTGGTAAATAGAAGCAAAGGCATTGATGAGGGTGCGTTGCCTGCCTTCGTGCCAGTGTTCGTCTTCCGATAAGTACTGCAATGCTTCGGCTACCAAATCGCACTTCGTCATAAAATCATACAGGCTCTTGTAACAATCCTGAATAGTGCCGCCTTTTTTAATGGTAGATACGTATTTTATTCCGGTAAAAGTCCCGGCAGAAACAGTAGATAAAATCCGGGTACGTTCCAGCAAAGTAACATTGTCCCACTTTTTAGTAGACAAATACGCGAGTACCCCTAAATGAAAAGCCGTTGCCCTGAAACCACCTCCCGATAAGGAAATAGCAATGTTGTTAAATGGTTGCTTCGGAAGTTTATCTTTTCTTTTGGTCCTTACTAATGAAGATTCTCCGGATTCGTTTTCCATACAGTTTTTGCTGCTAAAAAATTACGAAAAAAAAATGAATTTTTCAGGCAGGCTTCTTCTTTCTTTTAACCTTGCAAGGTTAAAAAGATTCAGTTGTTAAAGATACCGGCTGTTTATGAGATGATTCCGCTGTACCGAAGAATATTGACA
>JAHEYF010000061.1 GCA_023251755.1 Bacteroidota bacterium | reverse complement strand
TGATAGAAAGTTTTTTATAGAGGTCGCGGTACTGGCATATACGCATACGGTTTTGAGGTTGTACATCATTGTCGATGCGCTTCCATTGTTGTGCTGTATATTTTAAATAATTGTAAATGCTAATGGAATGATCTGCATGGGCAAAATGATCGCTCATATCAATAAAGTGACTCATTAAACCTTTTGCTGACAACACCCGTTTAAACTCTTTTAATATTCCTTCCAGAATAGGTTCGTAGATGTGCTCAAAGGTGTTGTTGGAATGAATGAGATCGAAACTTTCTTTATCGAAGGGCAGTTTGCGGGCATCACAATTCAAATAAGTGATATTGAGTTCTGCAAATAGTTCTTTTAGCTGAAGTGACTGGCTGTTGTTTACAATGGACTCAATCGTTTTGAAACGTTCTTCTATAATTGTAATATCAGCGGGAAGTTTATTCGCTTTCCGGTAATCAATAAACATTTTTAATGTGGTGATGACCTTTTGAGTATCCGTAAGCTCCGTTATGTCAATGGTCACAATTTTATTCGCACCGGCAAGGAACATAGCCACGGGAACCACGGGGTACCATCCTGTTCCTATTTCAAGTGTGCTGTTAAAAACAGCATTTTTGTGTTGTTTGTATGCATTGATGTGTTTGATCCCATGCCCCAGCCTATCGGTAAAATATTCATCCGACAGGATGACACCCTTCGTAACATGCTTTTGAAACAAATAGTTTATTTTGTCACTATTTGGCAAATAAGAAATCAGCTTCTGAACAATGGCTTTTATAACCCACTTCTTCACAACAACATTTTTTTAAGGGAACGAAAATACAATTATTATTTTAGAGTTAACAGCGATTAGTTAATAGGGATTAGTTAATAGTGTAGTTTCGGACAAATAAGGAAAGGTCATATAGCTAACCGTGATTTTAGCCTATTAACTAATCCCTATTCGCTATTAACTCTCTATAGCGCGAGTATCTCCATCATTTTCAACAGATCCGGGTTCAACTCATCAATATGCTTAATCGCTTTTTCGAAAGGCGTGTAACAAATTTCCTTGTCCACAATTCCCACCATCACATTTTTTTGACCTGCAATTAAAGCTTCAACAGCCGAGTAACCCATTCTGCTCGCATTCACACGCTCCATGCACGAAGGCGAGCCTCCCCGTTGAATATGCCCCAATATACTCACCCTTACATCGTAAGCGGGAAACCTTTCTTTTACAATTTTCGAAACATTGTAGGCGCCTCCACTTTCATCCCCTTCGGCCACAATAATTATTTTGCTGGCTTTATCTTTCCTCCCTTTTTCAAGGCGTTTTAACAGGTTTTCCAGGTCATTTTTACTTTCCGGAATCATAATGGCTTCCGCCCCTGCCCCTATTCCACTTCTTAAAGCTATCAGCCCCGCGTCGCGGCCCATCACTTCTACAATAAATACCCTGTCGTGGCTTTCGGCTGTATCCCGTATCTTATCCACAGCATCAATCACAGTATTTATAGCCGTATCATAACCAATTGTAAAATCGGTTCCAATCAAATCATTGTCAATAGTACCCGGACAGCCTACAAAGGGAATAGAACAAATTTTACTGAATTCCAGTGCACCTGTAAAACTCCCATCCCCGCCAATCACCACAGCGCCTTCTATCCCATACTTCTCAATGTTTTCTTTCGCTTTCAGCATTCCTTCTAAAGTCCTGAAACGAGCACTACGGGCGGTTTTTAAAATGGTTCCTCCCCGTTGAATAATATTGGCTACCGATTTTTGGTTCAGGTGAGTAAACTCATCGTTTATCATTCCTTCGTAACCGTGCGTGATGGCCATTACTTCCATCTTGTGGTAAAGGGCGGTACGCACCACAGCCCTTATGCAGGCGTTCATTCCCGGCGAGTCGCCTCCCGAGGTAAAAACAACGATTTTTTTCATTTCTATTATCGTATCTAAGCCGATAAATATAAACATTATAAATAGAAATTGGTATCTTCGCAATCAATTTTTCAGTATGACACTTGTCTCAAAAAAGATACAAATGGTTGACCTTAAAGGTCAATACCAAAAAATAAAAGCGGAAGTAGATGCAGCAATGCAGGAAGTCATTGACAACACGGCATTCATTAACGGCCCTGCGGTGAAGGAGTTTCAGGCTGATTTGGAAAAATACCTGGCTGTAAAACATGTTATTCCCTGCGCCAACGGAACCGATGCCCTGCAAATAGCCATGATGGCCCTGGATTTAAAACCGGGCGACGAGGTGATTACAGCCGACTTTACTTATGTAGCCACTGCGGAAGTGATTGGTCTGTTAGGTTTAACACCCGTTTTGGTGGATGTAAACCCCGATACCTTTGACATTAATGTGGAGGCTATTGAAAAAAACATTACTCCCAAAACCAAAGCCATTGTCCCTGTTCATTTATTCGGACAATGCGCCGATATGGAAGCCATTATGCAGCTGGCTCAAAAACACAAGTTGTATGTAATTGAAGATGTAGCCCAGGCCATTGGTGCGGATTATATTTTTAAAGATGGGAGTCGCAAAAAAGCCGGCACCATTGGAACGATTGGATGCACCTCCTTTTTCCCTTCAAAAAATCTCGGTTGTTACGGTGATGGAGGGGCGATTTACACCAACGATGAAGAGCTGGCAAAAAAAATAAAAATGATTGCGCACCACGGGCAAAGCGTTCAATATATTCATGATGTGTTGGGTGTGAACTCACGCTTAGATACCATTCAGGCTGCTGTTTTAAAAATTAAATTAAAACACTTAGATGAATATGCCGCGGCCCGAAATTTTGCAGCCGATTATTATGACAAAGTTTTTGCAGGTATTTCAAAAATAAAAACCCCGGTCCGTTCAAAAAATTCGAACCATGTTTTTCATCAATACACCCTTCAGTTAGAAGGTATTGACAGGACTAAGCTCCGGGAGTTTCTGGCTTCAAAAGATATTCCGGCCATGATTTATTACCCCATTCCTTTGCACCTTCAAAAGGCTTATAAAAGTGAAAGGTACGAAGAAGGGGATTTCCCGGTAACCGAAAAGTTATGTGCAAGCGTACTCTCTTTACCAATGCATACCGAACTGGATGAGGAAATATTGGCTTATATTACGAAGGCCGTTTTGGAATTTGTGAGAAAGTGAGAGAGTGAGAGAAGTTAAAAGACTCGCGACTAAGAACTAAGAACACTGAACTAAAAACTAAGAACTAAAGTATGAATATTGCAGTAGTAGGTACAGGTTATGTAGGTTTGGTAACAGGCACTTGTCTGGCCGAAACCGGTAACAATGTAATTTGCGTTGACATCAACGAAGAAAAAGTAAACAAAATGAAACAGGGTGTTGTTCCTATTTATGAACCACACTTAGATGTTTTATTCCATAGAAATATAAAAGCCGGAAGATTAAGTTTTACTACCGATTTAAATAAAGCCGTGGAAAAAGCTACCATTATCTTCTTAGCCTTACCAACCCCTCCCGGTGAGGACGGTAGTGCTGATTTAAGGTATATACTGGGCGTTGCAGATGACCTGGGTAAAATAATAAAAGACTACAAAGTAATTGTGGATAAAAGTACAGTGCCAGTGGGAACAGCGGACAAGGTACGTGAAGCAGTGGCCAGACATGCCAAAGTAGACTTTGATGTAGTTTCCAATCCTGAGTTTTTAAGAGAAGGATTTGCTGTTGACGATTTTTTAAAACCCGACCGCGTTGTAATTGGCGCAAGTTCAGAAAAGGCCAGAAAAACCATGGAGGAATTGTACAAGCCTTATGTTCGTCAGGGCAACCCCATTGTATTTATGGACGAAAAATCAGCGGAACTCACCAAGTATGCAGCCAATGCCTTCCTGGCCACCAAAATTACTTTCATGAATGAAATAGCCAACCTCTGCGAAAAATTAGGCGCAGATGTGGATATGGTAAGAATTGGAATAGGCAGCGATGACCGGATTGGGAAACGTTTTTTATTCCCCGGTATTGGTTATGGTGGAAGTTGTTTTCCAAAAGACGTGCAGGCATTGGCGAAGTCTGCTTCAGAAGTGGATTATGATTTCAAGATCCTTTCATCGGTTATGACGGTGAACGAAAAACAAAAAACAATTATTATCCCTAAAATAAAATCTTATTTCAACAATAATTTAAAAGGCAAACATTTTGCTTTGTGGGGATTGGCCTTTAAGCCAGACACAGATGATATACGGGAAGCACCGGCCTTGTACCTTATAGAAGATTTATTAGCAGCCGGAGCAACAGTTACGGCTTATGACCCTGAGGCCATGAACAATGTGAAGGCTATATTCGGTACTAAAATCAACTATGCCGAAGATCAATACGAAACCCTGCAAAATGCCGATGCTTTAATTATTGCTACAGAATGGAGTTTGTTCCGCACCCCTGATTTTGAAAAGGTATCTGCCACATTAAAAAACAAAGTTGTTTTTGACGGACGGAATTTATACGGAACAGAGCAGATGAAAAAATTGGGATATTATTATTGCAGCATTGGAAGGGAAGTTGTTCGATAAATGGATGTGATAATTAGCTAATTAGCTAATTGGAGACAGGTAAATGAAAACGAGATTGGTGTAAGGTGATTAGCTGATGAGAAGACAGGTTGAGTTTGACATAAACTCTCTATCAATAAAATACAATTTACAATATACGCTGTACACAGACTTGATACAATATACAGCATACAATATACAACATACATTAAGATGCAAAAAAGAATATTAATTACAGGTGCCGCGGGGTTTTTAGGTTCGCATTTGTGCGACCGTTTTGTGAAAGAAGGAATGCACGTAATAGGTATGGATAATTTAATTACCGGTGACCTTAAAAACATTGAGCATTTATTTAAACTTAAAAACTTCGAGTTTTATCACCACGATGTAACCAAGTTTGTTTTTGTACCGGGTGATTTGCACTATATTTTACATTTTGCCTCACCCGCAAGCCCCATCGACTACTTAAAAATTCCTATTCAAACATTAAAAGTTTCTTCGCTTGGAACGCATAATGTATTGGGCCTTGCCAGGGTTAAAAAGGCAAGGGTATTGGTAGCGTCAACAAGTGAAGTATATGGCGATCCGGTGGTTCACCCTCAAACCGAAGAGTACTGGGGCAATGTAAACCCTGTTGGCCCGCGCGGTTGTTACGATGAAGCCAAACGTTTTATGGAAGCCCTTACAATGGCTTACAACAACGCGCACGGATTAGAGACACGTATTATCCGCATATTCAACACTTACGGGCCACGCATGCGCCTGAACGATGGCCGGGTATTGCCTGCATTTATAGGCCAGGCTCTGCGCGGAGAAGATTTAACCATGTTTGGCGACGGTTCTCAAACGCGTTCTTTTTGTTATGTGGATGATTTAGTGGAAGGTATTTACCGTTTACTGATGAGCGATTATATTTACCCGGTAAATATTGGTAACCCCGACGAAATAACCATCAAAGAATTCGGTGAAGAAATTTTAAAATTAACCGGAGCCAACCAAAAATTAATTTCCAAACCTTTGCCCAAAGACGATCCTAAACAACGCCGTCCGGATATTTCGAAAGCCAGGGAAATATTGGGATGGGAACCAAAAGTAAAAAGAGCCGAAGGTTTAAAAATCACTTACGAATACTTTAAAAGCCTCACACAGGACGAGTTGTTTAAAACAGAACACCGGCAGTTTAGTTAAAAGTTCAATTGTTTATTCGCTCAATTGTTTGTGCTAACTGTTAAACGTATGAACAAAAGAACTATTAAACATTTCTCATTGTGCCAAACAAACCTATACCACAACTTTACTGTATGATTAAGCATTACAACATAACAGTAAAAGGGGATGTTCAGCGGGTTTCCTATCGCTTTACCACACACGCCCATGCTTTAAAATTAGGCTTAAATGGTTTTATACGCAACCTGGCCAATGGAGATGTATACCTGGAGGTTGAAGGGGATGAAGAAAACATTAATAAATTAATCGACTGGTGCCAGGTGGGTCCTCCAAGGGCTGATGTGAAAGAGGTTCAGGCTGTTGAAGCTGATCTTAAAAATTTTTCTTCGTTTGAAATCAAAAGGTAATCCCAAACAATCCTTTATTTTAAGTGAATAAGCATTGGTTGTGTTGTTTCCATTCCGGTTTGTTGTGCCTGTTTAATTTCAAATGCTGTATGAAATTGCAATACACAATCAAATTTTACTTTCCCCTCCTGATCGGCTTTATAATTGGTATGCCAGTAGTTATTCATGGCATATAAAAAAATCGTCGCGGAGGATTTGTTTTCCGATTTCCATAGTTTTTTACCTTTATTTGTTGTTTGTTCATCTATCATATTTCCTGTTTCAAACAAGGCTCCCTGCGGAGAAGAAATGGTCACTCCATTTTCATCGCCCGAAATATCTATCCAACGCTGAACCGAAAAAAAATCTTTGTTCGACCCTGTTATCTGGCCATTTTCAGGACTTATAAATGTATTGTCACAGTCAATCCGAACAACTGGATGATCGATTGAAAAAGGAAAAGCAATGTGAACCGCTTCTTTTTCACGAATAGCTTTTTTATCCATAATAACCGATACCTGTATATAATCAAGGTCTTTAAATTGAGTTATTTCATATAGTATTTCTTTCATCCCTTCAAGTTCGCAGCTTATGCTTTGTTTTTTCACAAAAGGCCCCTCCTCAATCCATTCCATACTTTTTAGTCTGGAAAGAAAAAAACTATCCGGGTTTAAACCCTTTACATAAACAGCCTGGTTTAATCCTTTATAAGCAGTAGCGCTTACCCATTCTTTTCCCAATACATTCAACTGATTTATTGCTCCTGTATTCTTATCTGTAGTGTAGGTATAAGAAGATTGGAATGAAGGGGGGGCATTGTTTTTTTCGGGAGTAAACTCATAGGTAATTGTGCCATTCGCAGGAACATTCATCGCCACAAAGCCCATTTTATTATTGGCCAATTTTTGAACGGTGATTTTATTCCCCTTATCATCCCTCAACACATTCCCTGTAAATGTTGCAGGCCATTCACTTTCTACATATCCATTTCTGTTCCAGTCCAGGGTATTTGTAAGCTCAATAGAAACCGGATGAACAACTGTTGGAAAAAGTGCAAGCTCAATTTTATTGGCATAGTATTGCCCCGAATCAAGAAATTGTTTTTTGTAATTCCATTGATGTATAGTAAAAGGGCTGTCGGGTTCAGAAATACTGTTCCAGGATCCCCATGTATGCTCATGAAACAGGACAACATTTCGTTTGGCCTGATACAACCAGTCTTTGTTAAGCGCTTTATTTTTCTGTTTTGCACTTTTTTCAAGTTGAGTAATTTTTTCGCTAAGCAACCTGTTTTCTGTTTCTTCAAAAGCAGTTGAGTAAGCTCCGTCCTCCCAGTAAGGTGTTAAATCACCGGAAAGCACCGGTATCGTAGCTCCGTATTTTTTCTCAAATGCTTCAAATAAATCGTTTACATTCGAAAGGTATAATTTTGGAGATACATATTTTTCGTTCCAGGTTTTTACAAAATCGCAAATGGTACTATCAACGGGGCCATTGTCGGAACCTATGTTATACCGCCATTGCACCATGCTGTAGGGATAAGCTTTGGCATCCAGTTCATTCAAATAAGCGGCAATCTTTTTTTGACCCCTTTCCTTCATTCCTCCTTCCCTAAAGCCATGCCAGGAGGAATAACCTTTGGCCCCTGTCCACAATAAGATGCTGTCTTTCCCTGATCCTGATTTCCACCAGCAAGGTTTATCGCCCAGCTCTTTTAAAATGCCACCTATGCGGTCACCACCATCCGGAAGGCCTTCCATGTAATTGGGCCCGTTCGAAAAATAACGGATGTTCTTTTTAGCCAATGCACTCACCATGCTCCAGCTTATTCCGGGTATGTCCGACATCATGGCTGTTTTTACAGGTAAATGGTATTGCTCTTTAAGTGTTGCTGCATAATCACTGATCCAGTTTATTTCTTCGGGCGTACACAAACCCGTTAATACATTGGCATAGAGGGCAGATAAGCCGATTTGATTGTTTTTTACAGCTGCAAAAAAGTCTTTCCGTTCTTTTTCGCTGGCCTGGCCTAAATAATTTTCAACCGCCCATAAGGACTCAACATTCCATACAAAGCGACTTCCTGTAGGATAATTTTTTGTTTTTTCAATTAAATACAATGCTCTTCGGATATTGTTGGTATGGATTTCAATTACCTCCTCCTGTATGTTTGAATAACCAATATCAGTATGGGAATGGTGAATTAAATGTATTTCCCTTTGCTGAACCGGTTGAAGTACAATGTTTCTATTTACAGTGAATACCTTACCTATTGAAGCCTGAATATAAATAGTGGTTTCGCTTGTAACAGCATCCATTAATAATTCAATGGGATTAAGGCCATTGTTAAGCAAAAAAGACCGGTTCAATCCCCCCTTCACATGAACCTCTAATTTTTCAGGGCCGCCAAAATGCAAAACTGTAAACAATAAAGCCTGCTGGTTATTTGTTTTTCCTTTAACAATAAAAGGCAAAGCTTCTATGTCTATTTTTTCCTCAAACGAATATTTGAAAGTCATGTACCAATCGCTGCTATTTTGGTTTTGACCTACAACTTTTAAGCGCAATGGCTTGCCTTTTTTATATTTTGAAACAGGTATACGCAAATACGCAATACCATGCGCATCATTAGCGGCATCCTTTGTTTTAAATTCAAAAACCAATTTACTGCTGTCTTTTCCGGTAAAGCTCCAGTGGGGCGGGTAATTTTTTGGGGAGGTGGTAAAAGTGAGTATAAATTCATCATTTATGTACAAATCAAAATTCCTGATTCCTTTGCTTGTACCTGTCGAATGTGCTGCAATCCAGCTAAAATAGGCATAAGGCCCCTTAGTATTTTCAGGAATGCCGGCAGACTCCCATTCGATTTTTTTAACCCCATCCGTACACCTCGTTAACAAAGCCTCTTTTACATAGTCGGGGTAAATAGAGAAATAAGGGAGCGACTCCCCGCTGATTGCATTAACATAACCATTTATCAGTTGCTGTTGGCCAAATACCGGTATGTCTACCTGGCAAAACACCGGAGTGCTTATTATAAAAAACAACAGAGCAACATTCTTTCTTATTGGATTCATAGAAATTGAGCAAAATTTAAAAGTATTCATTTTAAAGGGAATTCTAAAAAAGAATCCTGCTGGTTTAATTTCCTGATTTCGTTAACTTTTCTAACTTTGTATGTTTAATTTTAATATGAAAGAATCTTTTTTTTCTCACCCTTCTGCCATTGTTGATGAGGGATGCACTATTGGGAAAGGTACTAAAATATGGCATTTTTCTCATATTATGCCAAATTGTATAATTGGGGAAAATTGCAATATAGGTCAGAATGTGGTCATTTCTCCGGAAGTGGTCTTGGGTAAAAACGTAAAGGTTCAAAACAATGTTTCCATTTACACCGGAGTTACCTGCGATGACGATGTGTTTTTAGGCCCGTCTATGGTGTTTACCAATGTTATCAACCCCCGGAGCGCTGTTAACCGTAAAAATCAATACGCCAAAACACATGTCGGCAAAGGCGCCTCCATTGGAGCCAACGCGACTATTGTGTGCGGACATGATATAGGGGAATATGCGTTTATTGGTGCCGGTGCGGTGGTTACTAAAACGGTCCCCGGCTTTGCCCTGGTTGTTGGAAACCCTGCCAGGCAAACAGGCTGGATGAGTGAGTATGGTCATAAATTAATATTTGATAAAGAAGGAATAGCCCTTTGCCCCGAAAGTAATCAGAAATACAAATTAGAAAATAACAGCGTTAAGAAAATTGAAATTGAGCTAAATGTCAAAAATTAAATTTGCAATAATCGGCCAGGGGCATATTGGTAAAAGGCATGCAGAAATGATTCGCCGTCATGAAGGCGCTGAATTGATTGCTGTTTGTGATGTACAGGAAAAAGAAAAGATAGGTTTACAGGATATTAAGGAAGATTTTTTTCAATCAGTCGATGAATTATTATCGGCTCATCCCGAAGTGGATGTGGTGAATATATGCAGCCCCAATGGCTTACACGCCACACACGCTTTAAAAGTATTAGAAGCCGGCAAACACATTGTATGCGAAAAACCGATGGCTTTGAGTAAAAGCGATTGTGAAGCCATCATATTTAAAGCGTTGAACATGCACAAAAATTTATTTTGTGTCATGCAAAACAGGTACTCCCCCCCATCGGCCTGGTTAAAAGAAATAGTGGAACAAAAAATTATTGGTGAAACGTATATTGTTCAATTGAATTGTTACTGGAACCGCGACGACCGTTATTATAAAAAAGGCAACTGGAAAGGAACTCCTGATTTAGACGGGGGAACTTTGTTCACGCAGTTTTCGCACTTCATTGACATTATGTACTGGTTGTTTGGCGATATAAAAGACATTCAGGCCAAGTTCAATGATTTTACCCATCAACATTCCACTGCATTTGAAGACAGCGGTTTAGTGAACTTTAATTTTGTAAACGGAGGCATGGGCTGTATCAATTATTCTACCGCAGTATGGGACACCAACCTCGAAAGCAGCCTTACCATTGTAGGAAGCAAAGGAAGTGTAAAGGTGGGTGGGCAATACATGGACAAGGTGGAATATTGCCACATCAAAGATTACACCCTTCCTGACCTGGCGCCCACCAATCCGGCCAATGATTATGGGGCTTACAAAGGCTCAGCAAACAATCACCATTACATTATAGAAAATGTGGTAGATACCCTGAAAGGAAAAACAAAAATCACCACCAATGCCCTCGAAGGTTTAAAGGTGGTGGAAATGATCGAAAGAATTTATGCCCTGCGCCCGGAACACCTCATTAAATCAAACCTTGTTCACTCACTATAAACAGAATTTAATATTATGAGTATCTACAATCAGATAATAAAAAAAGAAGCGAAAATAGCCGTAATCGGTTTAGGATATGTTGGATTGCCCATTGCTTTGGCTTTTGCCAAAAAAGTTTCGGTTATTGGTTTTGACATCAATGAAAAAAGGGTTGCCCTGATGAAAAAGGGAATTGACCCCAGTGATGAATTAAGCAAAAAAGATTTTGAAAAAAGTGACATTACTTTTACTCATAAATTAGAAGATTTAAAAGCAGCGAAATTTTTTATTGTTGCAGTCCCTACCCCTATTGATGAACATAACCTTCCTGATTTAAAACCCCTGATTGGCGCTTCTACCACAGTTGGTAAAGTATTAAAAAAAGGGGATTATGTTGTATTTGAATCTACCGTTTACCCCGGCTGTACAGAAGACGATTGTATTCCTGTGCTGGAAAGAGAATCCAAATTAAAATTTAAAAAAGATTTTAAAGTGGGTTATTCTCCTGAACGGATCAATCCGGGCGACAAAGAGCACACCATCACTAAAATTTTAAAAGTGGTATCGGGCTGCGATGCTGAAAGTTTGGACAATATAGCGAAGACCTATGAAATTATAGTTGAACCAGGAACCCATCGTGCAGCAAGCATAAAGGTGGCAGAAGCTGCCAAAATTATAGAGAACACACAACGCGATGTGAACATTGCTTTAATGAATGAACTCTCCATTATTTTCAGTCGTCTGGGTATCAATACTTTTGATGTACTGGAAGCTGCCGGTACCAAATGGAATTTTCTGAAATTCTTCCCTGGTTTGGTGGGTGGACATTGCATTGGTGTTGACCCTTATTATTTAACCTACAAAGCCGAGGCCCTGGGTTACCATGCCCGTGTTATTAATTCCGGAAGGTATGTAAACGACAGCATGGGTTTTTATGTAGCTAAAAATTGTGTAAAAAAAATAATTGCCGCCGGTAAAAACATTTCCAAATCAAAAGTATTGATTATGGGCGCTACCTTTAAAGAAGATGTCAGCGATATCAGAAACAGCAAGGTGGCTGATATAGTGAAAGAATTAAAATCATTCGGTGTAAAAGTAGACATCGTTGACCCTCATGCGGACTCTGATGAATTGAAACACGAATATGGTTTTGGTTTAAACAAAATCGGAAAAGGCTACGACGGGGTAATTGTGGCTGTTAATCACAAAGAATATATCTCATTGGATGAAAAATATTTTAAAGGAATTCTTGCATCCAAAGGCCTTTTGGTAGATGTAAAAGGAATGTACAGAGGAAAAATGAAAAACATAACTTACTGGAGTTTATAAAACAAAACAATGAAAATACTAATTACAGGAGGTGCAGGATTTATAGGTTCACACGTAGTGAGGTTGTTTGTGAACAAATACCCCAATTACGAAATTGTAAACCTTGATAAATTAACTTATGCCGGTAACCTCGCTAATTTAAGCGACATAGAAAACAAAGCCAATTACCGCTTTGTGAAAGGCGATATTGTAGATGCTGAATTTATATCGGCTTTGTTTGAAGCAGAAAAATTTAATGCTGTTGTTCACCTCGCTGCCGAAAGCCATGTAGACCGTAGTATTACCAATCCATTAGAATTTGTTTACACCAATGTAATTGGCACCGTCAATTTATTGAACGCGGCCAAGAAATTATATACAGCTGAAAACAATGCCTTTAAATTGTTTTACCATGTGAGTACTGATGAAGTATACGGAACATTGGGTGAAACTGGCATGTTTACCGAAACAACGGCTTACGATCCGCACAGTCCTTATTCAGCATCCAAAGCCAGCTCCGATCATTTTGTAAGGGCTTACCACGATACCTATAAATTGCCCGCTGTTATTTCAAATTGCTCCAACAATTATGGGCCTTTTCATTTTCCCGAAAAATTAATCCCGCTTTGTATTTACAATATAAAAAACAACAAGCCTTTGCCTATTTATGGGAAAGGTGAAAACATCCGCGACTGGCTTTTTGTAGAAGACCATGCAGGTGCTATTGATGTTATCTTTCACAAAGCAAAAACAGGCAGCACGTATAACATTGGCGGGCATAACGAATGGACCAATATTGATGTTATCCGCTTGTTGTGTAAAATCATGGACCAAAAATTAAACCGACCAGCGGGAACAAACGAAAAACTAATTACGTTTGTGAAAGACCGTGCCGGCCACGATTTGCGTTATGCAATTGATTCCTCAAAACTACAACAGGACTTAGGCTGGAAACCATCCTTACAATTTGAAGAAGGTTTGGGTAAAACAGTAGACTGGTACCTTGCCAATGAAGAATGGCTGCAATCGGTAACTTCAGGCAATTATCAAAAGTATTACCAGGAGCAATATGTTCAACGTTAGTTAAACCAGAATAGTTTAGTTTATTGGTTTATCCGTTCAATCGTTTAATTGTTAGCTGGAACGAGAGAACGAATAAACTATAGAACTTTGTCGTAAATCGTTTTTTAAATTTTGACTTCTTATTTTTAACTTAAAGGAAAAGCCATAAACAATAAAAAAATAAGCCATAAAGGCTTTTACATAAACGAAATCGCTTTTTGGCTTTTGACTTTTAACTTATTACTTTTAACTTAGTACAAGCATGTACGATACCCCTTTTCATCAGAGCGACATCAGTAAACATTCTTTTTTAGTTAGCGGAGGTGCTGGTTTTATTGGTTCCCATATTGTTGAATACCTTTTAAAATGGAAAGCGGGAAAAGTTGTAGTACTTGATAACCTGGCCACAGGAAACATCAACAATATTCAAGCGTTTATAGGTTTACCCAATTTTACGTTTATTGAAGGCGATATATGCCATCCCACAGATTGTGAAAAAGCCTGTATTGATATTGATTTCATTAGTCATCAGGCCGCTTTGGGCTCCGTACCCCGCAGCATCGAAAACCCTTTGGCCACCCATCAGGTAAATGCTACCGGTTTTATTAATGTATTGATTGCAGCCCGCAATTCCAACGTAAAACGTGTTGTATACGCCAGCTCTTCTTCTGTTTACGGAGACTTAAACGAATCGCCAAAAGTGGAAGAGAGAATTGGTAAACCTTTATCGCCTTATGCGGTAAGTAAATTAGTGAACGAACAATATGCCGCTATTTTTGCTTCAACTTACAATATGCAAATTATCGGCTTAAGGTATTTTAATATTTTTGGGCCGCGTCAAAACCCCAACGGGCCTTATGCTGCAGCAATTCCTTTGTTTATTGAATCGCTGATGAACAATCAGCCCGTATACATCAATGGTTCCGGCGAACAAAGCCGCGATTTTACTTTTGTTGAAAATGCGGTACAAGCCAACATTAAAGCTATGTTATGCGAAAATGAATCAGCCGTCAACAGGGTATTCAATATTGCCTGCGGAGACAGCGTGAGTGTAAACAGTATGTTTGAAAGCATTGCCAAAGAAATTAATCCCGGGGCCAAAGCTATACACCGCGGAGAGAGGTTTGGGGATGTGAAAAACTCAAAAGCCAATATAAATGCGGCTACTCAGCAATTAGGTTATACCCCGCAAACAAATTTTGAAACAGGTTTAAAACAAACCATAGCCTGGTTTAAAAGTTAATATTAAATCCAACCCTGTAAACCAAAGGCGAGGCAAAAGGCCCATAAGTGTAGGGTGAGTTGGGAGTTGGTGCAAATTCGTACAAAAACAATAAATAATAACTGGCATTGTCGCCCAATTGATTACGCAGGCCCAATCCGGCTAAGGGTACATCGGCCAAAGTCCTTTTACGGCTTACAATACTAAAATTATCCGGAACATCCAATAAATCGTATTCAGCCTGCAAAAACAACCAGTCAAATGTTTTTACCCTTGCAAAAACACCTGCCCCGTAAAAGGTATATTTATAGGTTAAGTTTCCATAGCGGGTCCACATATTGGTGTATATAAACTGCACACCACCCGATACATAATTGTTTATTTTATACCCGATATTGGGCGAAAGGTCTAAATATCCGCCATAGTTACTCATCTGAAAACCAACATTACCACCATAGTATAGTTTTTCTTTCCAGTCTATAGCCGGCTTGGTCCCCTTGTTTTTGGCGGGTCGCACAGGGCGGGAGTCTTGCCCATACAGTACAGCAACACTTAAAAGCAGCAACAAACTTAAACTTATTTTTAACCTCATGGACTAATGTAGATATACCGCTAATTTATTAATTAAAAATTAAAATATAGAATTCAGAAATAAATCAATGTACAAACAATGATTTACTGTTTTTTTGTCTGCCAGAATACGCCTGAGAAAGCTATTATTCACTCATTTATATCATTGGGGTCTTGTATAAATATTTTATATTTGTTCATTGTTTACAAAATACAAAATGAAGACAGAGATTATTACCAAACTGGAAGAATTATTGGCCAATGCCAGTATAAGTGTTGTTGCTCCTCAGGTTAAGCACCTTCAACGCGATTATGAAAATGCTTTTTCCAAAGAAATGGAAAATGCAAAACAGGAATTTATTGACGATGGTGGCAAAATACGCGACTTTGTTTACAGCAAAACCGCAGAAGATGCTAAAATAATTGAACTGTTTGATAAATTCAGAAAGTTAAAAAAACAGGAAGATGAGATTGTTGCCAATGAACAACAAAAAAACTTTGTGCTTAAACAACAATTGATTTCAGACATCAACGACCTTTCGAAACTCGAAGCAAATGTTGGCGGGGCTATCAAAAAACTGAATGAGTTACAGGCCAAATGGAAAGAAACCGGCAATGTATCCCCGCACAAATACAAAGAATTGCAAAGCGAATACAGCAAAGCCGTTGAATCGTTTTATTACAACCTCAATATTTACAGGGCTTTACAGGAACATGACCTGAAACGTAATTTTGAACTTAAAAGTGAAATACTGCTTAAGTTTAAAACCCTGCTTGAAAACACCAACATTAAAGATGTTGAACAATTACTAAAAACCTATCGCAACGACTGGGAAGAAATAGGGCCGGTAACACAAGATAAATGGGAAGCTTTAAAAGCTGAATACCGGGCTACACTTGAAACAATATACAGTAAAATTAAAGCCCATTACAAAGCCATTGAAGAAAAATTAGAAAACAACCTCTCTGCTAAAAAAGCCCTGCTTGAAAAAGCCAGGCCGTACTTAGACAATTATCCGGATACGGAAGAAGTATGGAAACAAAAAACGGAAGAGTTGATCGCCTTGCAAAACGAATATAAAAATGCCGGGCGCACCGACGCAAAAACGGGTGACGAGGTGTGGAAAAATTTCAGGGAAGTGTGCGATACTTTTTTTGATAAAAAGAAAGAGTTTTATTCCGTTATAAAAGAAAAATACGCGGAGATAAAAAAGAAAAAACTCGACCTGATTCAAAAAGCAGAGGAGATACGTGAGTCGAAAGACTGGAAAGAAACCGGCGAAAAATATGTCCGCTTACAAGACAGCTGGAAAAAACTTCCCACAGCAGGCAACGACGAACACAAATTATTTTTTCGTTTCCGCAAAGCCTGTAACTCATTTTTTGAAGCCAAACGTGCCTTTTACGAGGCACAGGATGCAGGATTTGAAAACAACCTGAAAGTAAAGGAGGAGATTGTAAACCGCATACAAGCCTTTGCTTTGAGTGGCAACGACCAGGCTGACCGGGAGGAGTTGAAAAAATATTCGGAAGAATGGAATGCCGCAGGAATGGTTCCGTTTAAAGAAAAAAACAGGGTGAACGAAGCTTTCTATAACAAACTTGATGAGTTGTATGAAAACCTGAATGTAAACAAAGCTGAAAAAATTCAGATGAAATTCAGTAATAAAATAGACCGGCTGGCGAATTCTGAAAATGCCAATACCTTGTTACGAAAGGAACAAGACTTTATACGCAAACAAATTGACGAAATTAACAACAGTATACGCACCTACGAAAACAACCTGGGTTTCTTTAAAAATACAAAAGGCAAAAACAATTTTATGATCGAAGTAGAACAAAAAATTGAAACCGAAAAAAACCGCATTGCCGAGTTAAAACAAAAATACAAACTGATTACGGAAGCAATGAACAATAGTGAGAAAGTGAGAGTGTGAGGGAGAGGAAGTAGAGAATAGAACCTTCCTGTTATTACTGAATTTGTAAAGCCTTTGATTTTTTTGCACAGACCGGATGAACCACTTAAAAATATATTCAAAGGAAAAAATAAGCCTCATCACCCGCGAAAGACAAAATGAAAGTAAACTGGGTGAGCATGTAAAAACCATTCAACATCCTTCTTCCATTCACCAGGAATTAACAGATTCCACCGCGAAATTTGTTTTATTGGGTTTACCCGAAGATATTGGAGTTAGGGCCAACTACGGACGGGGTGGCGCTCACACGGCCTGGCAACCTGCTTTGGAAAATATTTTAAACTTACAAAGCAACCAATTCCTTAAAGGTGAAGAACTGCTTGTACTCGGACACGTAGATTTTAATGATTTATTCGAAAAAGCAGCTGGCCTTCATTCAAAAGATACAAAAGACATTGAACAACTGCGCAAATTGGTTGAACTTGTTGATGAAAGAGTGTCCGAAGTTATTAAGCTGATCATTAGCTGCAATAAAATTCCAATTATTATAGGAGGAGGGCACAACAATGCTTATCCCAATATCGACGGGGCCGGCTCGGCTTTATTAAAAACCGGAAAAATAAAAAAGCAGGGGATCAATGTAATCAATTGCGATCCGCACACCGATTTCAGGCCTTTGGAAGGAAGACACAGCGGCAATGGGTTCAGCTACGCCTTCGATAAAAAAATACTGAACAGGTATGCTGTTGTTGGAATTCATGAATCGTACAACACCGAAAATGTATTGGAACAATTCGCTAAAAACAAGGGTGCTTTATCTTATACCACCTACGAAGATATTTTTGTAAGGGAACTTTTCTCATTTCAGCAGGCAATAAAACAGGGCATTGATTGTTGTAAAGACAATTACTGTGGAATTGAACTGGACCTGGATGCAATCACCAATGTGCCTTCCAGCGCCAAAACATCCAGCGGTATATCGCCCCTGCAGGCCCGGCAATACGTATACCAGTGCGCCAGGGAATTAAAAGCCTGTTACCTGCATATTGCGGAAGGTGCGCCGGTGCTTGCACACATTAAAGCCGATAATAAAACCGGGAAATTAATTGCTTACTTAGTAAGTGATTTTATAAAAGGCGTAAAAGAAAAAACTTAGGTAAAAAAAGTGGGAGTAGTTCAACGACAAGGCATAAAAAATACCATTATCATCTATACCGGTATCGTTATAGGTTTTATAAGCCTTTTAATTGTTCAACCTGCATTTTTATCTAAAAGTGAAATCGGCCTTACACGCCTTCTTCTGGCCTTCTCCAGTTTGTTTTCATCCGTATTCTCCATCAGCATTAGCAATATAACCATTCGTTATTTCCCACATTTTAAGAACCCTGAAAATAAACACAACGGTTATTTTGGTTTTATCCTCCTGTTTCCTTTGGCAGGAAGTATAATCGGTTGTACTTTACTTTATCTTTTTAAGGATTTTTTAATACTACACTATTCAAAAGATTCGAAAATTTTCAGCGAATATTTTTATTATACTTTTTTACTTTCTTTTTTCATCACCCTTATACTGGCTTTTAATAGTTACTGTGGGGGGCTCTTGAAAACGACTGTACCTTCCTTTTTAAATGATATTTTCACCAGGGTGCTTTTTATTGTTTTAATTTTATTGTATGCTTTCGGACTTCTCAGCTTCCACCAGTTTATTATAAGTTTTATTCTTTCTTATGGTGTTCAGGCCATTTTAACCTTTGCCTATATTTGGTATTATGGTCATCCCGGATTATCTATAAACTGGGGCCGTGTAAGGGAAATTGGATTTTCAAAAATAATCCGTTACGGGTTGGTTTTAACTGTTACAGCCATTACTTCGGTTAGTCTGAAATTCATCGACATGATAATGATCGGCCATTACAAAGGTGAAGAAAATGTGGGGGTGTATTCCATTGCCGCTTTTATAGCCACCATTATTGAAACCCCTTTAAATTCACTCGAAAGAATTGCCCATTCCAAAATAGCGCACTTCTACGCAGGCAACAACCTGAAAGAAATAAAAGATATATATTTTAAATCTTCCAGGTATTTAATGCTGATTGGAGGACTTCTGACTGTGCTGGTAATTATTAACGTAAAAGATGTTTTAGGCCTGCTACCAAATAATTACACATCGGGTATAGGCGTTACTATCGTTATCAGCCTTGGTGCATTCATTAATATGGCTACCGGTGTAAATTACCCTATTATTTTTAATTCAGGGAAATACTACTGGGGTTCCATTTTTGTATTTATCCTGCTGGTGTCTTCCGTAATTTTAAATTCATTTTTAATACCCGTATGCGGCATCATGGGAGCAGCAATTGCAACGGGCATCTCGTCGGTGATCTACAACCTCTTAAAATATTTTTACATCTGGTACCAGTTTAAAATGCAACCCTTCGATCAAAAAAGTTTGTTGATTTTTGTGTTGATAATGATTTCTTTCGGTATTAATTACCTGCTTCCTCAATTAACAAACCCTTACTTAAATATTGTTCTTCACAGTGCCTGCATTAGTGGCCTTTACCTGATCAGCACCTATTGTTTAAAAATCGTTCCCGAATTTCATCAATACATTCCTTTTATCGGAAAAAAACACAAATGAAAAAAGTGTTGATCATAAGCTATTATTGGCCACCCAGTGGAGGATCAGGGGTTCAGCGCTGGCTGAAGTTTGCTAAATATTTGCCCGAAAACGGATGGCAACCTGTGGTGTATACCGTCGAAAATGGGGAGTACCCTGTTATTGACGAGAGCTTAAACAAGGATGTGCCCAAAGAAGCCATTATTTTAAAACAGCCTATTTGGGAACCCTATACTTTTTATAAAAAGTTTACAGGGCAAAAAAAAGAAAATAAATTCGGGCATGGTTTTGTTGGTGCAAAAAAACAAAATGGTCTGAAAAAAATGCTGCACACCATTGCTGTTTGGGTACGTGGAAATTTCTTTATTCCAGACGCGCGCATTTATTGGGTAAAACCTTCGGTTACCTATTTATACGATTACCTTAAAAAAAATCCGGTTGATGCAATAGTTACCACAGGCACACCACACAGTTTACACCTGATTGGGCTGCAACTGAAACAAAAACTAAACATCAGATGGATAGCCGATTTCCGTGATCCCTGGACAGGGGTTTATTATTTAAAAGCCATGAAACTCTCCTCCTCTTCTCTTCGGAAACATAAAAAACTCGAAAAAGAGGTCTTGTTAAATGCAGATGAAATTATTACTGTTGGAACTAATTTAAAGAAAAACCTGGCTGCCCTTGTAGCTGAAAAAGACATTGGCCCTAAAATTCATGTTATTTCAAACGGGTACGATACAGATAACAATACAACCCGGCCTGAAACAATATTGGATAGAAAATTTACACTCGTATACATTGGCTTGTTTTCAAAGGAACAGAACCACCCGGCTTTATGGAAGGCAATACGTGAAGTAACAGAAGAAATACCCGGGTTAAAACAACACTTAGAATTGAAGTTCATTGGTACTATTGATAGTTCCATAGAGCAGGAGATTGAAAACAATCAACTCAGTTCCTATTACAATAAGCTGGCTTATGTTAAACACGGTGAAGCCATTCAGCTACAAAAATCTGCACAGGTCTTGCTTTTATCCATCAACAATTACCCGAATGCAAAAGAAATGCTGACCGGAAAATTATTTGAATACATTGCTTCCGGGCGCCCCATCCTGTGCCTGGGCCCCAACGACGGGGATGCCGCGGCTATAGTAAAATACACCAATACAGGAATCGTTTGTGAATGGGATGATTTAACTAAAATAAAAGATACCCTCAGGCAGTATTACGAGCTTTACCTGAAACAGGATTTAAAGGTAAAATCCCTTCATATTGATGAATACAGCAGGAAAAACCTCACTAAAAAATTAGCCGGGCTACTTTAAAGCCTTTTCCACTGCCCGTTTCTAACAGGTAAAAGTTTATAACTCTTAACCAATTACCCGAAAATAGTGGGACTTAGCTCCTATTTTTGTTCATTAGCAATCGTGTGCAGAAATGGCTGAAGAAAAACGCAACAGGTTAAAAATACCCTTATCCCCTCCTGAAAATAAAAACCAGGTGGAAGAGCATGTTATAGAGGAGCAGCCCAAGGTCAAAACTAAAAAAACTTCCGATTCTTCAACAAAAAAAGAAAAAGCCCCGGTAGAACCTAAACTTAATTTTACCGAACGGATAGCCAGGCTAATTGCCTTTTACCGCAACGAGCGCACCCAAAAAACCATGGGCTTGCTGTTCATTCTTTTTTCCGTGTACCTTTCCATTGCTTTTGTTTCCTTTATTTTTACCTGGCAGCTGGATCAGGACAAAGTACTGGGCCCCTCTTCCCAATTGTTATCCACAGATGTTAAAGTGCAAAACTGGTTAGGAAAAATAGGTGCCCTTGTTTCCCATTTATTTATGTTTAAATGGTTTGGTGTTTCCTCCTTCCTATTGGTACCTGTGTTTTTGTTAGCAGGCTTAAAACGTTTGTTCAACCGCGATTTCGAATTCCTTAAAAAAGTGAACAGGGTGGCCCTGTTTTCTATCTTTTGGTTTTCCTTAGTGTTCGGATTCTTTTTCACAGATAAGTTGTTGTTTATGGGCGGGGGCTTTGGTTATATACTGAATGAAAAACTAAATGCCCTGTTGGGAGGTATAGGAACCCTGGTTTTATTAGTGGTTTCAATGTTCGGTTTTCTGGTGATTATGTTCAACTTTTCTTTTGAAAAGAAAAAAGAAATCCTTACAGATGAAAACCCTGATGCTATTAAAGAAGTTATTGAAGAACCTTTGCGCAATGAATTTAAAAGCAGCACGATAACCGAAATCAATTTAAACCTTACCGAAGAAGAAGAACAGGAATTAATGGACATTAAAATTGTCGGGAAAGAAGAAGAGGAGGAAAAAAAAACGACTGACGAAACCATAGGAGAGGAGCCTTCTGCAGTGCAGGAAGAAATTGAACTGGAACTAAGCAACCCGGAAGAAGAACGGAGTATAGATAAAAAGCCGGGGGAAGTTGATTTTATTGTAGAAGAAAAAAAAGAAGAGGAACTGATTATTGAAGACGAAAACAAAGCACAACATTTAGTTGAAAAATTCGGTGAGTACGACCCTACTCTTGATTTAGGCTCTTATAAGTTCCCACACGTCGACTTGCTTGAAAACTACGGCAATGTTGAAACTAAAATCAACCAGGAAGAGCTGAACACCAATAAAAACCGCATTATTGATACCCTTAAGAATTACGGGATTGAAATCGATAAAATAAAAGCAACGATAGGGCCAACTGTTACTTTGTACGAAATTGTTCCCGCTGCCGGTGTACGGATTTCTAAAATTAAAAACCTCGAAGATGATATTGCCCTGAGCTTAGCAGCCCTTGGTATTCGTATTATTGCGCCTATTCCCGGAAAAGGTACCATTGGTATTGAAGTTCCCAATCAAAACCCCGAAATGGTGCCTATGCGCAATATTATAGGTTCCGAAAAATTTCAACATTCCACTTTTGATTTACCGATTGCTCTCGGAAAAACAATCAGCAACGAAACCTTTATTGCCGACCTGGCCAAAATGCCACACTTGCTTATGGCAGGCGCTACGGGACAAGGAAAATCGGTGGGTTTAAATGCTATATTAGTTTCCTTGTTGTATAAAAAACACCCCGCTCAAATTAAGTTTGTATTGGTCGACCCTAAAAAAGTAGAGTTAACGCTGTTCAATAAAATAGAACGTCACTTCCTCGCCAAGCTGCCCAATTCAGAAGATGCAATCATTACTGATAATACAAAGGTGATTCACACCCTGAATTCCCTGTGTATTGAAATGGACAACCGTTATGCTTTGTTACAGGACGCACAGGTAAGGAACATAAAAGAATACAACACCAAGTTTATTGCCCGCAAGCTAAACCCAAATGACGGGCATAAATTTTTACCTTATATTATATTGGTGGTTGATGAGTTTGCCGATTTAATTATGACGGCTGGTAAAGAAGTGGAGACCCCGATAGCAAGGCTGGCCCAATTGGCCCGTGCGATTGGCATACACCTCATTATTGCTACACAAAGGCCCTCGGTAAATATTATTACAGGTACCATTAAAGCCAACTTCCCTGCCCGTATCGCTTTCAGGGTTACTTCAAAAATCGATTCTCGAACCATATTAGATGCAGGTGGAGCAGAACAGTTGATCGGCCGAGGCGATATGCTTTTATCAACAGGTAATGAGCTTATAAGGATACAATGTGCATTTGTTGATACTCCGGAAGTAGAGAAAATTTGTGATTTTATTGGCTCACAAAGGGCTTACCCGGATGCATTTTTACTGCCTGAATACATTGATGAAACAGCTGCCGGTAAAGAAGACATTGACCTGGCTGAGCGCGATAAAATGTTTGACGAGGCCGCCCGTATTATTGTACAACATCAGCAAGGCTCTGCCTCATTACTCCAACGCAAGCTCAAATTGGGTTACAACAGAGCCGGACGCATTGTCGATCAGCTTGAAGTTGCAGGTATAATAGGCCCTTTTGAAGGCTCAAAAGCCAGGGATGTATTAATTAAAGACCTGGCCCACCTCGACCAGATATTGAACGATATCAAAAACAAACAATAATTTTTCAATTCAAAGTTTAAGATTCAAAGTCTCCTGGCAGTTCGTATCCAATACTTATTTATTTCCTCCACAAGGCTACTGGTCTAAAAAATGCAACTGTAATTTAAACTTTTTGTATTTTTACACGTCTCATTTTGGCACAAGGCTTGTTTAACTGATTAAAAAAATAATATGCTCAAAAATATAATCTGTTTATTACTACTCTCTTCCTCGGTTGTTTGGGGGCAGGACCAGGATCCAAAAGCAAAAACAATTTTGGACGATGTTAGCAAAACAACAAAAGCTTATAAAACGATAACTGCGGAGTACACGCTTACATCGGTAAACAAAGACAAAAAACAAACCGATAAACAAAGCGGGAAAATACAATTGAAAGGAACTAAGTTCAAATTGGAAATTCCCGGCAATACCATTGTATGTGATGGCAAAACAGTATGGACGCACAACAAAGATGCGCAGGAAGTAACCATCAAAAACTTTGAGCCCAATCACGAAGACGGAATAGATATTACCAACATATTTACCCTTTACGAAAAAGGCTTTAAGTACAAATACGATAAAGAAGAAAAGGTGAATGGAGTGAACTTAAGTGTGATTAATTTGGTTCCTTCTGTTAAACCCGAAAAAAAGAAATACCATACCATTAAATTGTACATCGACAAAAATAAAAAGCAGGTCAAACAAATAAAAATGCTGATGAAAGACAGCGGTACACAGACATACGAGTTAAAAAGCATTACTCCCAATACTGATATCCCGGATGCGAATTTTATTTTTGATACTAAAAACTTTAAGCCTGACCAGATAGTAGACGAAAGGGCTTAGTTCTTATTTTTAGCGGGTAAGGATTCCAATAAATTGTACTGGTAAGCCGCATAAATAAATTTAGGTTCCCTGCCCCCAATACCCATACATTGGTCTTTTAACTGAAAGTAACGGAAACCCACCAGTAGTCCATTGCGCAATGGCATAGCTTCTGCCTGGAAATTGAGTCCCCAACTGCTACGTTTGGTATTGCGGTGATCTACTCCCCATTTAAGTTTTGTTTTAGCCAGGCCCAATTTTACGATGGCCAGTTTATCATAACTTGCAACATAATTAAGCGATAACACGCGGTATAAATTTTCTGAATAAAGTTCGGGTGCATGGGTAAAAAAAGTGTAGGATACATTTAGTCCGTGGCTCAATGCAGCTCCGTTGAGTTGTTGTTGCCCTATTCCAATATTGGTGTACAGGCCTGCATTCCAGCCTTTGCCAAAGGTATAACCACAACTGATTCCGGGCGATACCGCTAAATAAGAAGGAAGCTCAATAGCCGATAGGTTGATGGAGAGTAAAAGAATTGTTGCAAGGAGCTGTGTACGTATTAATTTCATTGAATTTTTTTTGTGCATTAACCAGGATGCTTGCTAATGTAAACAAAAAAGGAAGAAACTGAGCGGTAAGCGGAATACCTCGTCAAAAGAAGCAGGGGATTCATCGAAACGAAAAATAAATTGAGATTTGAGAGGATCAGCATAACACTAAATATCTAAAATCTCAATACTCAAATCTCAATACTCAAATCTCAATACTCTTAATAATTCAACAAATTATTGAGTTTTTGTTTAAAGCGTTCCTTAGGTAAAAAATTATGTTCTAAATCAACATTCATTGGAACCGGTGTATCTAAGCTTCCTTCACGCATCACGGGCGCATCAAGGTATTCAAAACAATGTTCAGTAATTAAGGCCGAAAGCTCTCCTCCTATTCCACCTGTTAAAGTATCTTCGTGCAGTACAAAGGCTTTACCTGTTTTTTTAACCGAAGTGAAAATAGCTTCTTTGTCCAATGGGGCCAGGGTTCTTAAATCAATCAAATCGGCTGATATTGCAGGGTTTTCATTTAAAACTTCTAAGGCCCAGTGAACTCCTAATCCATAAGTAACAATCGATACATCTTTCCCTTCACGCACCAGGCGGGCTTTTCCGAAGGGCAGGGTGTAATATTCATCCGGAACATCTTCCGTAATACTTCTGTACAGGGCCTTGTGCTCAAAAAACAAAACGGGGTTGGGGTCTTCAAAAGCACTCAGCAACAAACCTTTGGCATCGGATGGAAATGCGGGGTAAGCAATTTTTAAACCGGGTGTATGAAAAAACCAGGCTTCGTTGCTTTGCGAATGAAAAGGTCCCGCTGCAACCTGCCCGCCTGTTGGCATACGCACCACCACATCGGCGTGTTGACCCCAGCGGTAATGCGACTTGGCTAAGTTGTTTACAATTTGTGTAATACCTTCTGAAACGAAATCGGCAAACTGCATTTCAATCATGGCCTTGTGTCCATTGATAGAAAGGCCGAAGCCTGCACCCAAAATAGCTGATTCACACAAGGGGGTATTTCTTACCCTTTCCTTCCCGAACTCTTCTACAAAACCTTCTGTAATTTTAAACACACCACCGTATTCGGCTATGTCCTGGCCCATTAACACCAGGTTGCTGTGCCTGCGCATAGCCAAACGCATAGCGTCGGAAATAGCATCAATTAAGCGTTTGGAAGAATTTGGGCCTGCGGGTTGATGGTGCTGAATGTCAACATCCTTATACACTTCTTTTAACTCAACTGCTGTATCCGGGCTTGGACTGGTTTCAGCAAAAGCAATTTCAAGGCCCTTGTCAATTTCTTTTTTATTAGCAGTGCGGATGTTTTCAATTAATTCTTCTGTCAATACCCCTTCTTCCAATAAAAAACGTTCAAAATTCTGAACCGGGTCTTTTCTTCCCCAGCTGTCAAACAACTCTTTGGGAACGTATTTGGTACCAGACGCTTCTTCATGGCCCCGCATTCTGAAGGTAATACACTCCAATAAAACAGGTCGTGGTTTTTCACGAATGTCTTCCGCTATTTTTTTTATGGTTTCATAAACTTTCAACACATTGTTCCCGTCTACCTGAACGCCCTCAATACCGTAACCAATTGCTTTATCAATAAACTGCTTACAGCGGAACTGCTCATTGCTTGGTGTTGACAAACCATAACCATTGTTTTCCACTACAAAAATTACCGGTAAGTCCCAAACAGCAGCCGTATTAATACTTTCGTGGAAATCGCCTTCACTTGCGCCGCCATCTCCGGTAAAAACAACGGTGGCTTTTTTTTCGTTTTTTAATTTATTTCCCAAAGCAATTCCATCGGCTACACCCATCTGGGGGCCGAGGTGAGAGATCATCCCTACAATTTTATAGTCCTGTGTTCCGAAATGAAATGAACGGTCGCGGCCTTTGGTAAAGCCTCCCGGTTTCCCCTGAAACTGAGAAAACAAGCGGTTCAAAGGTATTTCGCGGGTGGTAAATACACCAAGATTGCGGTGCATGGGTAAAATAAATTCATCTTTTTCAAGGGCAGTAGCAACCCCAACCGAAATGGCCTCCTGTCCTATTCCACTAAACCATTTGGCAATTCTCCCCTGGCGCAAAAGAAGAAGCATTTTTTCTTCAATCATTCGGGGTTTAAGAATATTTTTATAGAGTGTTAAAAGAGTATCATCTTTATGTTTTTTCCGGTCGAATTTTACGGGCATTTCCGCTGTAATCATAGTCCTGATTTTAAGGCTTAAAAATACTAAAAATTAATGAGCAAAATGGATATGGTTCTTCCATCAATATAAGGTATCTTTTGATACATTGGTACAACAAAACCATTAACTTTGTTTAGATAACATATAAACTGAATGAAAGCCAAAGCGTATCTAATCCCGGCATTAACCCTGCTGGCTGTTGCATTGTTTATCTGGTTGTTTACCAGAGTTATTGTTTACCTGCTCATTTCCCTTGTATTATCACTGCTTGCACAGCCCTTAGTGAAGTTTTATTCGAAAATCAAGTACAAAAATGCTCACATACCCGATAGCCTGATAGCCATACTTACCCTGATCAGCATGGGACTGGGATTAAGCCTGATGTTCATGTTGTTCATTCCCGTTTTTATAAATGAAATTAATTTTTTATCGACACTTAATTTTAACGATGTTTTTTCAGATATAGTGGGCCAGTTTCCAAACATCAAAAGCCTGTTGCTTAACTTCGGTACAGAAAAAGAAATCAGTACTTCCATTGTTAAAGAACTAAATGAACACATGAACATTAATAACATAAGTTCACTGTTTAATAATTTTATTTCGATTACAGGTACTGCCGTTGGAGGCACATTGGCCACCCTGTTTATTACTTTTTTTCTTTTAAAAGACAACCGCATGGCTTATAAAGCTGCGATGTTAATGACCCCCACCGATTATGAAAATGAAATGAAGGATATTTTGCGCACTACCAAAAGCCTTTTAACCAAGTACTTTGTAGGCTTGTTTATTGACGGTTTAATTGTAACGGTGCTGGTATCTGCACTCATGTCGGCGTTTGGAGTAAAAAATGCATTGATTATTGGTGTGTTTACCGGTATTATGAACATTATACCTTATGTAGGCCCTTTGATTAGTTTTGGTTTCGCTTTATTTTTAGGGATAAGTGGTTGTATTGAACTGGGCCAACTACATGAGATCAGCAATGTATTTACCAAAATATTTTTTATCCTGTTGGGTGTAAATATGCTGGACGGATTTATTATTCAACCCTATATTTTCAGTAATAGTGTAAAAGCCCATCCTCTCGAAATATTTCTGGTTATACTGATGGCCGCTACTGTGGCGGGCATTACCGGAATGATTGTCGCCATTCCGACGTATACCCTGCTCCGCATTATTGCCAAAGAATTTTTAGTGAATTTTAAATTCTTTAAAAAGATAACCGAAAATATTCCCGAGTAATTACAGAACCATTTAATTTAATTTACTCCACCCAACTTTCAAACTTTTCAACTTTCAAACTTTTCAACTTTCTAAACTAAAGTGTATGAAATCAGCGTTAAAATTTATATCTCAGTTGTCCGATAACAACAACAAAGAGTGGTTTGACGGGCATAAGAAAGAATACGACCTTGCTAAAAAAGAATTTATTGTTCTTGTTGATTCGGTCATAAAATCCTGTTCCCGTTTCGATCCTGAGTTAACAGGGCTCGATGCATCCAAAACCTTGTTTCGCATCAACCGCGATGTACGCTTTAGTAAAGACAAGTCTCCTTATAAAACTAATTTTGGTGCCAGCATCAATCCGGGCGGAAAAAGCTCTATGATTCCTGGTTATTATATTCATGTCC
>JAHEYF010000060.1 GCA_023251755.1 Bacteroidota bacterium | reverse complement strand
ATAGACAGCTTAACAAATTCAATTGTTAATGTTATTTCCGGCGAAGTTTTTGAGACAGAATTTAGCAGGCTTACAAAAAAAGAAATTAGTAAGAAAGATTGGGTGTTTGATTGGCATGAAGAATTGAAAGACAGGAACAGTATGGTTTACAAAATGACCATTGTTGAAAGTGAAGAAGAAATACAAGGCTTGATTTCATGTTCCGTACGAGAGAATTTTATATTTGTCAGTCTTGCTGAAAGTGCAAAGTTCAATAGAGGTATACAAAAAAAATACGAAGGAGTAGGAGGGAATTTATTTGCTTATGCCTGTAAAGTATCAATGGATATGGGATTTGGAGGATTTGTCAGTTTTATTTCAAAAACACAATTGATAGAATATTATAGTAAGGCTTTAGGTGCACAACGCGGGCTTGATCAAAGAATGTTTATAGATGATGTTTCGGCAGAAAAATTAATTAATCACTATTTTAAAAACAAATAACATGAAAAAGAAATATTCAACAGAGCCGGATTTGTATGTAGTTCCTCATAAGTTAACTAAAGAGGAATCAAAAGAAATGGCTGAATTTATCGAGGAATACAAACGTAAACAAGCTTTAAAAAAAGTTAAGCACAAAAAAGCAGCTTAGTTTTCCCTTCCACTAAACGTAACCGCCCCTGAAAAACCAGGGGCTTTTTTTTTGAACTCAACCAGGTTCATTATACAAATATCTTCCCGCTTTACAAATTAGGTTTTTTCACCGGGTCCTGTATAGCCAGAAACACTGCATCAACATAAACAGTTTGTTTTTGTTCATGGATATAGAAGATAACCTGATACAGTGGAAACTCTTTAATAATAAGACCTCTGTAGTCTTTATAAATAATTTGATAGAAGGGGTTAAGGGCAATGTGTTTTAAAGTTTTATCAAAAGCCTCCTTAAACTTATCACCAAGTCCGGTAACCTTGTCCTCATAATAATCCATTGCCTCCTGAATATCTGCTAAAGCCCGGGGGTCAATATCAGTATTATAGGCCATTACTTGCGTTTAGATTTTAATTGTTTCTTTGCCTCGTTCCATGGAATATAATCATCTTCCTTCGCAGTTTTCCGGCGTTCGTCCAAAACAGCCTTTTGCTCTTTAGACAAAGGGGCAGCCTCCGAACTAACTTTTTCCACACTACTTACATAGTTCAATGTTTTTAAAAAGTTAAGCAAGGCAGTCATCTTGCTCGCATCGTTTATATTTAAAATGAGTTGTTGCATGGTGTCAGGCGGCTTATTGTTGTTGGCTTGTGAAACCGGAATTTGTTTTTGTTTACCGGATATAAATTATTCAAATATATTGTTTTGGCTGTTTTTTACCAAAAAAAGGCACTAAATAGTATTTTTGTAAAACTACGAATTATGTAAATTTAATCATTAAAAGCCACTCAACTTAACCGCCTCTGAAAAAACCAGGGGCTTTTTTGAACTACTGCTTAGTTAGAAAGTTTAAAAGTTAGAAAGTTCAAAAGTTGAATCACGGTGAGCTTTAAAAACTACTGTTGTTTAACCGTGATTGCTCTTTGGGCTTTTTTATTTCTCACCGGACATCGAATCCTCACCGGAATCCCCCTTTTAAATTTAAATCTGAATTTAACTTACAGCACCCACCGGTTAATTTCACAAGGAATTTTGGTTTTTTTCGACTATATTTGTACAACTATATGGCACGGAAAAACGAGGTTAATATAGAGATAGACAGCTTAACAAATTCAATTGTTAATGTTATTTCCGGCGAAGTTTTTGAGACAGAATTTAGCAGGGTTTCAAAAAAAGAAATCAGAAAAACCGACTGGCTTTTTGACTGGCAGAAGGAATTAAAAGACAAACACAACGAAGTGTATAAAATGACGACGGTTGAAAATAAACATATTATTCAGGGTTTGATTTCTTTAAGGGCCGATGATAGATTTGTTTCTGTAGGTATAGTTGAAAATGCAAAGTTCAACAGAGGCAAGGATAAAATTTACTTGGGTGTTGGCGGGAATTTATTTGCTTTTGCTTGCAAGTTATCAAAAGAGTTGGGTTTTAACGGATATGTTGGATTTATTGCCAAGACCGCTTTGATAGATTATTATGCTAAAACACTGGGTGCTGAATTGGCATTGGGGCAAAGAATGTATATTGGGGAAGAAGCCGCTGAAAAATTAATAAATCAATATTATAAAATTAAATAACATGAAACTACAACCAGAATCAAGAGAAATTGACCTTTATGTTTCACCTGTAAGGATGACAGAAAAGGAAAGAAAAGAACTTGCTGAGTTTATTGAGCAGGTAAGGCAAAAGCAAGCTGCTAAAAAACACAAAAAAGCAGCTTAATTTTTTCCCCTGAAAAACTTAAAACAATGGGATTAATCAAAGAACCAAATGACGTGGATTTTTTCGTGGTAAATAAACCAATGACGGAAAAAGAAAAAAAAGAGTTTAGCGAATTCATAGAAGCGTACAAGCTCAAACAGAAAATAAAAAAAAGCAAACTTAATAAAGCAGCTTAGTTTTCCCTTCCACTAAACGTAACCGCCCCTGAAAAACCAGGGGCTTTTTTTTTGAACTCAGCTTTTCCCCACTCACTCTCACTCTCACTCTCTTTCTCACTCTCTAACTTTCTCACATTCTTACTTTCTCACTTCTTTTCCGTAAATTGCCCCATCTGAAAACCACCTCGCATACCCGGCCCCTCTGCCTTGCAAATTCTTTTGCCCCTATGCCCCTGCTTTATTTTACCCGCCTGTAACAGCTACGATGCCCTACAAAGATTACCGCTTACCCGTTATAACGCTACCCGGCAAAGTTATCCTGAAAGGGTGATTTTAAGGGGGCGCTGAATTTTTTCAAAAAAAATTTTTGTATTTCAAAAACTTGTTCTACATTTGCCTCATCAAATAAAAAAAAGTGAAAAATTTAAACCAGCTAATTTCTTCTGTCATTATTGTCATTGTGGTGATTACCACGATGTAGAAGGAGCTGGCTTGTAAAAAACGAAAATAAAATTTCAAAGCGCCACTCCACCAGAGTGGCGCTTTGCTTTTGTAACAACATCAAATTAAAAAAGAAAAAATGAAACTGAATATACTTAACCTGATTGTCGTAGTCGTGATTATTATTTGCCCAAGCGGGTGAGTCAGGACGACGTGCAAATTGCCAAAGCCTTTCTCACCCACCGAGAAAGGCTTTTTTGTTTTAAATCAATCACCAAAAAAAATAAATAAGATGTATTACAACGAAAACACCACTTTATACTGCAACGGCAGTTTTTTAAAAGCTTCGGAAGCTAAAACAGATTTGTACGGACAAACCCTTCACTACGGATACGGGGTATTTGAAGGTATACGTTCCTACCAAACCGAAAACGGGACAAAAATATTTAAAGCCAAAGAGCATTACGAACGATTGAAACGTTCCTGCGAACTGGTGAACATACCTTTTACTTATTCGGTAAAGGAACTGGAAGAACTGACTTACGAAGTTTTAAAACGCAACAACTTAAGCAACGCCTATATACGCCCATTGGTATACTGCGACCCCAATATGAGCCTGAGCCGGCCCACAAAAGTAAACCTGATGATATGCGCCTGGGAATGGGGAAGTTATCTGGGTGATAAAATGCTGAGGGTTTGCCTGTCTTCTTTTCAGCGCCCCAACCCTAAATCGGTAAAAGTAGAAGCCAAGGTAAACGGGCATTACGTAAACTCTATACTGGCTACAACCGAAGCAAAAGACAAAGGTTTTGACGAAGGCTTGTTGTTGGATATGCATGAAAACATAGCCGAAGCCCCCGGTGCGAATTTCTTTTGTGAAAAAGACGGAAAATTATTTACCCCTCCATTGGGCAATATATTACCGGGAATAACCCGCGCAACCGTATTGGAATTGTGCGATGAACTGGATATACCTTATGAAGTAAGGCATTTGAAACCCGCTGAATTAAAAAACATGGACGCCGCTTTCTTTTGCGGAACAGCAGCCGAAGTTATCGGAATCGCATCAATTGATGATAATAAATTTAAAAAATCATGGTTAGAGACCGTAGCATATAAAATACAAATGGCCTATCAGGACAAAGTACATGAAAGGAAAATGGCAGTCCATACAGCATAGGTATTGGCCTGAAAACCTTTAATTATAGAATAAATATGAATTAAAGGTGTATCAAACATTTTTTCACCCATTCTTAACTAAGAATGAATTTTAAAAATTACCTGAAAAAATGAATGTTAGAAATAGTAGTCAATTTTAAAATAGGCTGATAAGAACAACAAGTAAAAACTAATTTTGACGCCGATAAAGCAATCTAAAATTAAGCAAACCATGCAACTGAATAAATATAGTAAAACACTTACGCAGGACCCCACACAACCTGCATCACAGGCCATGTTGTACGGAGTGGGTTTAAACGATGCCGATATGCAGAAAGCCCAGGTGGGCATAGTGAGTACAGGTTACGAAGGCAATACCTGTAACATGCATCTGAACAAACTGGCCGCAACTTTAAAAGAAAGTATAATAAAAAATAACCTGGTTGGTTTGGTGTTTAACACCATAGGCGTAAGCGATGGTATATCCAACGGTACCGAAGGGATGCGTTATTCATTGGTGTCGCGCGAAATAATAGCCGACTCCATAGAAACCGTTGCAGGTGCGCATTATTACGATGCATTGGTGGCTGTAGCCGGTTGCGATAAAAATATGCCGGGCACTATAATGGGCATGGCCAGGCTGAACCGCCCCTGTTTAATGGTATACGGAGGAACCATCGCTTCGGGCAAATACAAAGGACAATCCTTAAACATAGTAAGTGCCTTTGAAGCATTGGGGCAAAAATTAGCCGGGCAATTATCGGAAGAAGATTACAAAGGGATCATAAAAAATTCCTGTCCGGGTGCTGGTGCTTGTGGAGGCATGTACACCGCCAATACCATGGCTTCGGCGATAGAAGCATTGGGGATGAGTTTGCCTTACAGTTCTTCCAACCCTGCTTTGAGCGAAGCCAAAAACAAAGAGTGCAACGAGGTTTCAAAAGCCATATACACCTTGTTGGAAAAAGATATAACACCAAAACAAATAATGACGAAAGAAGCATTTGAAAATGCTTTAACCGTGGTAACCGCTTTGGGTGGTTCAACCAATGCGGTGTTGCATTTAATAGCCATGGCCTATACCGTAGGTGTGCCGTTGGATTTAAAAGATGTGCAACGTATAAACGATAAAACCCCTATGCTGGCCGACTTAAAACCAAGCGGGAAGTATTTGATGGAAGACGTTTTTGGTTTGGGCGGTACACCTGCCATCATGAAATACTTATTAAAAAAAGGCCTCCTGCATGGACATTGCCTTACCGTAACAGGAAAGACGATGGCTGAAAACCTTGCTACTGCTGCCGACCTGGACTTTGAACAAAAAGTAATACTGCCGGTGGAAAACCCTTTGAAGCCAAGCGGACACCTGCAAATACTTTTTGGCAACCTGGCCGAAAGAGGTTCGGTAGCTAAGATAACCGGTAAAGAAGGAGAAAAATTTGAAGGCACGGCCGTTGTATTTAACAGCGAGTTTGAAGTAATAGACGGGATAAGAAGCGGGAAAGTAAAACCCGGCAACGTAGTGGTTATCCGTTACGAAGGTCCCAAAGGCGCACCGGGTATGCCCGAAATGCTGAAACCAACATCGGCTATAATAGGAGCAGGGCTTGGTAACAGTGTGGCACTCATCACGGATGGAAGGTTTTCCGGTGGAACACACGGTTTCGTCGTCGGGCACGTATCACCCGAGGCTTATGAGGGAGGGCTGATCGCTTTGCTGAAAGACGGCGATACCATCAGCATCGATGCCACTACCAACAGCATCCATGCACAACTCAGCAAAGAAGAAATTGAAACAAGAAGGAAAGCCTGGAAACAACCTGCATTAAAAGCAAAAAACGGAGTGCTGTACAAATATGCAAAAACAGTGAGTGATGCAAGTACAGGATGTGTAACCGATAATTTTTAAACAATGGAAAGCGAGACCTTGAATAAAACAACAACCATAACAGGCGCAGAAGCAGTGATACGCTGCCTGATAGACGAGGGGGTAAGCACCTTCTTCGGATACCCGGGCGGGGCCATCATGCCCGTGTACGATGCCTTGTACGATTACCAGGATAAAATAGAACACATATTGGTGCGTCACGAACAGGGCGCTATACACGCGGCCGAAGGGTATGCACGTGTATCGGACAAACCGGGTGTGTGTATGGCTACTTCCGGCCCCGGTGCAACCAACCTGATAACAGGCCTGGCAGATGCCATAGCAGATTCAACACCGTTGGTGTGTATAACAGGGCAAGTGGCTTCTTCATTGTTAGGGACAGACGCTTTTCAGGAAACAGACGTTATAGGCATATCAACACCGGTTACCAAATGGAACTGTATAGTAACCAAAGCAGAAGACATACCTGCTGCATTGGCCAAAGCGTTCTATATAGCGCAGAGTGGCAGGCCCGGCCCGGTGCTGGTGGATATAACCAAAGATGCACAGTTCGGGAAAATGAAATATGAATACAAAAAATGCGAAGCACTTAAACATTACAACCCAACACCTGTATTGCCTTTGGAGCAATTGAAACAGGCTGCTAAACTGATCAACGAGGCCCAAGCCCCTTATATATTAGCCGGGCAGGGAATATTGTTATCGGGCGCACAAAATGAATTAGTAGCTTTTGCTGAAAAAGCAGGCATACCTGTTGCTTCTACCTTGCTGGGGCTGTCTGCTTTCCCCTGTGACCATCCCCTGTATGCAGGTTTTTTAGGTATGCACGGAAATTACGCACCCAACCTGCTGACCAATAAATGCGATGTGTTAATAGCTATAGGCATGCGTTTCGACGACCGGGTAACGGGAAAAGTAGATCAGTATGCAAAACAAGCTACGGTTATACACATAGACATAGATGCTTCGGAGCTGAATAAAATAGTAGATACAAAATTACCCATACAGGCCGATGCAAAAGAAGCTTTAAGTGCATTAACCGGGTTGGTAAATAAAAATGAACACAGCGAATGGTTCAACAGGTTTAAAGCCTTCGATCAACAGGAAAAAGAAAAAGTAACAGACAAAGTTCTTTTCCCGACTGAAGGACAACTAAAAATGGCCGAGGTTGTTCACCGGTTATCCGAACTTACCAAAGGAGAAGCTATAATAGTAACCGATGTGGGCCAGCACCAGATGGTAGCCAGCAGGTATTACAGGTTTAAAAAAAGCAAAAGCAATGTTACCTCCGGCGGATTGGGAACCATGGGCTTTGCCTTGCCGGCTGCATTCGGTGCCAAGCTGGCACAGCCCGCCCGCGAAGTAATAGCCATCATAGGTGACGGTGGTTTTCAAATGACCCTGCAGGAACTCGGTACCATTTTCCAGTATAAAATACCGGTAAAAATAGTGATACTCAATAATAATTTTCTCGGAATGGTCCGCCAGTGGCAACAACTGTTTTTTGAAAAAAGGTATTCCTTCACCGAAATGTGCAACCCTGATTTTGTAGCTATAGCAAAAGGGTATAAGATAGAAGGTGAAAAAGTAGAACAACGCGAAGACCTGTCTGCCTCATTGAAAAGATTATTAGCCGCCCAGGAAGCTTACCTGTTGGAAGTTGTAGTGGAAACAGAAGAAAATGTTTTTCCGATGGTACCAGCAGGTGCATCAATAGATGAAATTCGATTAGAATAAATATCAATCAATCTCAATTAATATCAATCAATCAATCAATCAATCAATCAATCAATAAAACACCATGACAAACACCTATACCATACATGTACTCGGGAACAACGAACCCAACCTCTTGCCACGCATAGCCTTAGTGTTTAACCGCAGGCGCGTGTTTATAAAAAATCTCAATGCCTCTGAGCTAAGTGATAAATCGCAGTACAGTTATACCTTAACCGTTGAAACAACACCTGTATGGGCTGAGAGAATAGCGAAGCAGTTGGAAAAACAAATAGATGTACAAAGCGTAAATTATTTTGTACACATGCCCGTAACCAGCGACAGGCCTGCAAAAGCAGAATTAGCCTATTGCGCCTGACGAATAAACAAGTAAACGAATAAACAAGTAAACTAAATAACAATTAAACAATAAGAAAAATGGCAACAATCAATTTTGGCGGAGTAAACGAAACAGTAGTAACCCGCGAAGAATTTTCACTTGACAAAGCACGTGAAGTATTAAAAAACGAAACCATAGCTATATTGGGCTACGGCGTACAGGGCCCTGCACAGGCTTTAAACCTTAAAGACAATGGTTTTAAAGTAATCATAGGCCAGCGTAAAAATTCCGATAGCTGGAACAAAGCCCTGAAAGACGGATGGGTAGAAGGTTCGACACTTTTTGATTTGGAAGAAGCGGCTGATAAAGGAACAGTACTTCAATACTTATTGTCGGATGCCGGACAAATTGCTTTTTGGCCAACACTGCAAAAATACTTAACACCTGGTAAAACCCTTTATTTCTCTCATGGTTTTGCCGTTACTTTTGCAGAACAAACAGGCATCGTCCCGCCAAAAAATGTTGATGTGATCCTGGCTGCGCCAAAAGGCTCCGGTACCAGCGTGAGGCGTTTGTTCCTTCAGGGAAGAGGGATCAATTCCAGTTATGCCGTATACAATGATGCGACAGGCAAAGCAAGAGACAAAGCTGTAGCCCTTGGAATAGGAATAGGCTCGGGCTATTTGTTTGAAACAACTTTTGAACGCGAGGTGTACAGCGACCTTACCGGAGAACGCGGAACATTAATGGGCGCCATACAAGGTATATTTGAAGCACAATACAATGTGTTGCGTAAAAAAGGGCACACTCCTTCGGAAGCTTTTAACGAAACGGTGGAAGAATTAACCCAGAGCTTAATGCCTTTGGTATCTGAAAACGGTATGGACTGGATGTATTCCAATTGCTCCACCACAGCGCAACGTGGGGCATTGGACTGGAAAAATAAATTCAGGGATGCGGTTTCTCCGGTATTCGAAGATTTGTACGACAGTGTTGCTTCGGGTAAAGAATGCAAACGTGTAATCAATACCTGCAGCAGCCCGGATTACAGAGAAAAACTGAACAAAGAACTGACTGAATTGCGTGAATCAGAAATGTGGCAGGCAGGCATGCAGGTCCGTAAATTAAGACCCTAACAAAAATGTTAAGCTTAGAAAAAATAGCCGGAGCAGTGCAACGCCTGAAAGGTGTTGCACTGAACACTCCGTTGGTAAACAATGTAAATTTATCGGAACAATACGGAGCCAATGTATTGTTAAAACGGGAAGACCTTCAACCTGTAAGGTCGTATAAAATACGCGGAGCTTACAATAAAATCTGTTCATTGCCGCAAGAGGTAGTGAGTAAAGGAGTGGTGTGTGCCAGTGCGGGAAACCACGCGCAGGGCGTGGCCTATACCTGCAACAAATTGCAGATACCGGGTAAAATATTTATGCCCGTTACCACTCCCAAACAAAAACTGACCCAGGTAAAAATGTTTGGAAAAAGTTATATCGAAGTCCTGCTTACCGGCGATACCTTTGACGATTGTTATGTGGAAGCCCTCAAGTATTGCAAGGAGCACCAGCTTTCTTTTATTCCTCCTTTCGATGATGAGGAAGTAATAGCAGGACAGGCAACAGTGGCTGTTGAAATATTAGAGGCCTATAATGAACCCATCGATTATGTATTTGTACCTGTTGGCGGCGGCGGCCTGGCAGCCGGTGTACTCAGCTATTTTAAACAAAAAAGTCCGCACACCAAAATAATAGGAGTAGAACCCGAAGGCGCAGCTTCTTTATCTGCCTCTTTGCAAAAAGGAGAAAACACCACCCTCTGCGACATCGATAAATTTGTGGACGGAGCCGCAGTGAAAAGGGTGGGGGAGCTCAACTTTAGTATATGCAAAGACTTAATAGACCATGTAACAACTGTACACGAAGGAAAGGTGTGCACCACCATATTGAGGTTGTACAACGAAGAAGCCATCGTGGTTGAACCCGCAGGGGCATTGGCCATAAGTGCACTTGAAAATTACCGGGAAGAAATAAAAGGGAAAACAGTTGTCTGCATTGTAAGTGGTAGCAACAACGACATCACCCGCACCGAAGAAATAAAAGAACGCTCTCTTTTGTACGAAGGCTTAAAACATTATTTTGTAGTAAGGTTTGCACAGCGTGCAGGTGCCCTGAAAGAATTTGTATCGGAAGTTTTGGGCCCTGATGACGACATCACCTATTTTGAATACTCCAAGAAAAACAGCCGGGAAAAAGGACCGGCGGTTGTGGGGATAGAATTAAAAAGCAGGCATGATTTTGAAGAATTGACCCACCGGCTTTCCACCAAAGGAATCAATTATGAATACCTGAACAACAAACCGGATATAATGAATTCCCTGTTGTAATTTTAAGCTTGTGTTGTTGGAGCAGTATAAATTCAGACAGCCTCTTAATTTAAATTATAGATATTGTTTTTAATAGCAAAAAGCACCAGGCCGGCGGTATTTTTGCAGCCTATTTTAAGCAACAGGTTGTTGCGGTGACCGTTGACGGTGCTCTCGCTGATAAAAAGTTTTTGTGAAATTTCATTGCTGGTAAGTTCCTGACAAATTAAACCTAAAACTTCTCTTTCACGTTTGGTAATATCAATGTTTCCGGACAGTGCTTTTGGTTGTTTGCCCTGCATAAAGTTATGCATGGTTTTTATGGTTTGTTCGTTAAAGTAGTAATCGTGATCGGCAACTGCCTGAATGGCTTTTAAAACTTCTTCGAAAGGGGTGTTTTTTGCAAGGTAGGCGTTTGCGCCTGCTTCAATAAGCGCATGGATGTATTTTTCTTCTTCGTGTATGGTAAGTATAATGTTTTTGATGGCAGGCTGCGATTCCCTTAACTGCTTCATAGTTTCCAGGCCATTTAAAACCGGCATGTTAATATCAATCAGGGCAACATGAACGGGGTTTTTGCAAATGGATAACTGATCCAGCAATTCCTGCCCGTTTGCTGCCTCAATGCACACTTGTATTTCCGGAACATTTTTGAACAAAGCAATCAATCCTTTGCGGAACAATTGTTGGTCTTCTGCAATAGCAATATTGATCATATTCTTAATTTTTTATCGGTAATGTTATGCAGCAGCTAAAACCCTTGCCCGGTGAGGAATTGAACCCGGCTGTACCGTCTAAGCTGATGGCCCTGCTTTCAATGTTTTTTAAACCTATCCCCTTTTTTATGTCCTTGTCATGCAGGTTTACGCCAAGGCCATCATCATTGTATTGTAGTGTTAATTGCCTGTTGTCTGATGTGGTATTGATTTTAATACTCACTTTAGCTGCCTGTGCATATTTTATGCAATTGCTGAGTAATTCCTGTACTATCCTGTAAATAGCCAGTGTTGTGCTGCTTTCCGTTGAGCTAAAGTCATAACTGCAATTAAATGTGATTTCAATACCCGAAACAGCCGCAACAGACTGGAAATAGTTTTCAAGTGTACGGTGCAATCCGAGTAAATCCAGTTCAAATGGAACAATGCCATGTGATATACGACGTACACTGTTTATACCTGTTTGTATCAGTTCATTACTTTGTACAATGGCATTGTTTGGTGAGTTGTTTTCCTGTTTTAATTGTCCCACCGAAAGTGAAAGCGTTGAAAAGATGCTTCCAATTTCATCGTGAATGTCTTTAGCTATACGCAGCCTTTCTTCTTCAGCAGATTGTATACTGCCGGCCAGCAATTCTTTTCTGTGCCGGGTTTCCATGCGGTGCAGTTCCTGCTGATTTTTAAGCATTTTTTTCTGATAACGAATAAAAAACAAAATAACACCTCCGGCTATGACTACAAAAGAAGCCATCACCACCACAATACCAAAGTAGAGGTTTATTTCGTTTTTATCTGGCATAGGCCGGTAAAGATCATTAAATATAAAACAACTAATAAGATAGTATGTATTGTCCAGATGTTCATGAGCAATGAATGCGTGAGGTTGTTGATGTAATTGCTGAGTGAAAATAAAACAATGGAGCCGGAGAAATAAATGAAAAAGCCCCCGTTTATAAAGCTCAGTGCTTTTGTCTGAAGCCCGGCTTTGTGATCATCGGTCATTAGCTGAACAAACCACAAAACAGAAAACAGGATGAAAATAAAGGCTTCAAGTGAGCGTGTGTAAGTGTTGAAAACAAAAATATTTTCGAGGATAAAGGAATCAATGAACGAAAATAATATAAAAATAATCAGTGTTGAATAAAAAAATACCCCGGGAATAAATGATTGCAGGAGCTTCAGATAAAACCGGTATAAAATTAAAAATTCAAGCAAAGTATACACATGAAGGACGGGAAGGTTGTTTATGCTTTGTTTCCATAAGATAAACGATACTGTCTGGCTACAGCCCGACAGGATTAAATACCAGGCAACGATTTTGAATTCCCTGCTGTAACTAAAATAATTTTTTAGAGCCGGTAGTACCGGTAAAACGATAAGCCAGGGGCCAAATTTAAAAAACAAGTCTTTTATTCCCACTACTATAAGCAACCTGAAAAGATTTAGTTATGTACCCGGGCAAGTGGGCGGACAGGGGTATGAAAAATCGTACCTGTCTGAAAAACCTGTTACCATACTTCCAATTTCTGCACCTGTTCGTTCGGCAGCTAAATCTGTAACGGATGCTCCCTGAGGAGGAACTACAGGGGCTGTAGATTGCGTCTGATAATTTTCATTATTAATGTCACCCACATCAGTTCCTGCAATTACATCTTTTTTGAATTGTTTTGTGAAGGCGCCGGGAGTAGTAAAACCGCTAAGGGCTTCAAATATTAAACAGGGAACGTTTGGCCTTTTCCCATCAGCAAACGGGCTGGGTTTAATCCCTATTTTACAGGCTACACCGGTAATCGGGTTTTGAGGGTTGGTAGTGTTATAAGAATTCACCCTGCCGGCAAAATCAAGAAAATCATTGAAAGAAAAAACAAAAGAATCCAGCTCAAGCTGATTACTACCAGGGTTTACATGAATTGTACTGGGAATTATGCTGTAGGGGCCTGTAACCCAACTCTGAATATACCCATCTGCTGTTTCTTTATCTAAAGTATAGGGATCTTTTTCATCCGTACCTGCTTGGTTTTGTTGATTGGCCATGCTGTGTTTTTGACAAATATAAATATTCTGTAAAATAAACTACAATAAAATGCATGACATTATTTGTCTGTTATTCTACAAATTAGTAAAATCAGGCCTTTCAGGTAAAAATAACTGTTTTTAAAACAGTCATATCTGTTTAAAAATTTCTTTTCCCTGTTCTGTTACTTTGTCATGTAGAATTAAGCTTGTGATCTTAAATACTGTGGAGCAGAACCCACTATAATAAACGGACTGGCCTGTACAGGTTTAAAACAGGGGAGAAACCGAAAAGCCTTACGAGTAGGGAATTAATAAATATTATTATGGCAGCAATTGCAATTAACATTGTTCAGGGCGCAATAACGTTTAGCGTCGATCAATGGGATGGTATTAACGGTGTGGTGAATGGAACAAATGTACCAACAGGTGGTTCGGTAAGCGTAAATAACAACGCCCAGTTTAGTTTTAACTGGAGTCCGGGTTCAGCAGCTTACCCAAGTAACAGTTGGTTATTTGTGGCCAACCAAAATGGAGTGGAGGAATGTTGGGCTATTGAAATGAATTTCTCCGGCGATTCAGGAAGCAATACGGGTATTTGCTCGGGAACAATTGTTTATTCAACCGGGCAAAATTCCATAGGTGGCTCAGGAATCGTGAAAGCTATTCACAACGGGGCAACTCCGGTGTATATTTCAAATACATACGCTGTGCCTTATGGTTTTAGTGCGAATGGTTTATCAGGAGGTATAACTATTACACCTTAAGCAGAAGACTTCAGTAATATGATTTTCTTAAATTAAATAAAAAAGAGGCTAACCTTTTGGGACAGCCTCTTTTTTTCTGCCTTCATGGTGTTGAAGAATCAACACACAGATTTTCCATCAAAGGAATCAGTTTACCCGGCTTTTTTCTTTCCGGCATCAATTGCTTTAATAAACCGAATAAGCCCATTCATATAATTTTGCTGGTCGTCATACAAACTCATGTGGCTGCCATTGGCGCAATATAAATAGCTTCCGTTTTGCACCAGCTTCGACATTTGTTTCATGTGATCGGGGTCCATCGTGTCGTATTTGCCACCTATACACAAGGTGGGGACAGAAAGTTTTTTCAGTTCAGCTTTTACATCCCATTTGGCCAGGTTACCGGCAATGCCAAATTCGCTGGGCCCCTGCATGGTAATGTACAGGGAGCTGTTGAGTTTGCTCATGGAACGTTTCACCGGTTCCGGCCATTGCTCAAGCGGTATGCGGCAAATATGTTCAGCATAAAAATACTTCATCAGTAAATCCATGTATTTGGGATTGTTAAAATCTCCTTTGGCTTCAATATTTCTTATTGTATCCAAAACTTTCGGATTCATTTGTCTCGCTAAAACTTCCTGCGCATATTTACCATATTCGGGGCAACTGCACATCATGTTCGAAATGATCAGTCCTTTTAAATTATGCTGGTATTTTAAAGCGTATTGCATGGCTAATATGCCACCCCAGGAATGCCCCAGCAGATAAAAATTATCTTTGTTTAAATTAAGGGCCGTTCTTACCTGTTCCACTTCTTCCACAAAACGCGAAAGCTCCCACAAATTAGTATCCTTCGGGTTATCGGAATAACCGCAGCCCAATTGATCGTAATAAATAAATTCAATATTTTCCTGCGGGAAAAAGTTTTCGAAACATTCAAAATACTCATGAGTTAGTCCGGGTCCGCCATTCAGCAACAACACTTTTATAGCCGGGTTGTTTCCGAATTGTTTTGTCCAGATGTTAAATTTGCATTGGGCTGTTTTTACTGGAATGATTTTTATATTTCCTGTTTTTACACCAGGCTCATCATTTTTAAAATAGCTGAGAGGAGCCGAAACCGTTTCCTGTTTAACCGACGGGCCTGAACAAGACAGGCTAAATAAGAGGATTAAAAACAGAAAGACTGAACTTGTTTTGTGTTGCAGGATTAAATTAAATACGCGCATTGGATTGAATGTTAAGTTAAATTTATAAGTCAAAAGTTAAAAGGTTGAATCCGTTAGCTATCCTATAGCATCTAATATCTCATATCTAATGTCTCAATACTAATATCTCCTATCTGTACGGAGGCCCGCCAATCCAGCCCACAATTGATTTACGGCTGCCTGTTGTTACAGGTGTTACCCGGTGCAGGGCAAAGGAAGGAAAAATAATTGCCGTACCTTTTTCTTTAGGTGCTGTAATTATATTTTGATTAATCATAAATTGCAGCTCTCCTCCTTCGTATTCATCGGGATCGGAGAGCTGAACTGTAATACTCAATTTCCGGTTCGAAATGTTTCCGGCTCCAAAATCCATGTGCCATTCAAAAAAACCATGGCCTTCGTAACTGGCCAATTGCAATTCGGTTTGAAAACCAAGTATATCAAATTTATATTTGTTGGCGTTCGATTGAATACAAGCCTGCGATAGTCTATCGTAAATCCAGTCGTTGGCTCCGGGCTTTATCCACATCAGTTCCGATTTCCTTAAATCATCCCTTAAATGCTCTTTCTCTACCGCATTCACCTCTGCTGCCTTTACCTGCTCCGGGTTCCACAGCTCACGTATTTTTAATACTTCTTCTTCGCTGAATAAGTTGTTGAACCAGGAATAGTCTGCGAACTCCGCGTTAAGGTCTTTGCGTTTAATTGTAGGTAAAAAACGAAAGGGTTTAATAATGGGCATAAGCTGGAATTTAAAATTACATCCAAAAATAAGATTTTTTTGTTTCTTTCTTTTACTCTGTATTCATAACAAAATTAAACCAATACAAAACAATGCGGGGTTTAATTAACTGACTTTTAATTAATTGTTATACACTCATTTGGTGTCGGATGCCAATATTCAATAAAAATCACCTTGTGTTTACGTGACTAAAAAACGCTATTTGCAAACAATCACAAAACATTTTTCCTAAACAAAAAAATTAACATGAAAAAAAAATTACCCCTGATCTTATTGGTAGTGGTGTTTCAGGCGACTGTATTTTACGGACAAACCATCAATGTACCCAACAGAAAAAAAGCATTGTTAATGAAAATGACCGCTACCTGGTGTACACCCTGTGGCGATTACCATGCGATAACTGAACATATTTACAACCAGCACGGCGATTCCATTTTATTTATCAATGCACATGTGGCTACAAGCGATGTAGGCGATCTTCAGTCCGGGGATTTTCACAACGCCATAAACGGTGGTGGTGGCATACCTGCTTACAACGTGGATGGATTTAGAGATGTCAACTGGCCGCCGGTAGAACAGGTAATGGTGGATTCGGCGAGAAAATTTTTGAAAAGACAGGTGGTTGCGAATGTAGCCTTTAGCTTTCAGATAACAGGTAGTCAGTTGAGCGTTCAGACCAACACGAAGTTTTTTACTGCCGTGAGCGATGCCAGCGAATATTATGTAAATGTATTTGTTGTGGAAAATCACATTTCAACACAACAACACACCGCCGCCGGTTATGTGGCCATGATACAGGACAGGGTTTCGCGCGGGCCTATGATGAGTGGGAATGCAGGGATGTGGGGACAAAAAATTGCTACGGGTAACATCACCAGTGGGGCGGCCTATTCTGCAAGTTTTACTTCCACATTAAATACCGCCTGGGTTAAAAACAATATACAATTGGTGGCGGTGATTTGGAAAAAATTAAACGGGGTATATACAGTATTAAGCGCAGAAGATGTTCCGGTAAGCTCTATCGGTATTTATGAAGAAACAGTTCAACAGGAAGATGTTGCAGTATACCCCAATCCTGCGAATGAACAATTGAATATACAGCTGAAGGGTACAGGAACCTATGTATTGTACAATGCCCTGGGCGAAGAAGTGCAGGGCAATAGTTTCAGTAACGAAAACGATAAAGTAATTTCTTTTAGTACTGCTGGTTTTAGTCCCGGTGTTTATTTTATAAAAATCATCCGGGAAGGAAAACCCAGCGTTAAGAAGATAATCATTGAAAAAGCAACAAATTAACCCCCTTAACAGCATCTTACAACATTGTCGCTGAGCATGTCGTTATTATATTTTGGTTGAGTATATGAAACGACATGCCGCGGCAAAATTTTTTACTAAATGAAAACAATTCTACTACTATGCAATTACCTGTTTATACAGGCTGTTTGCTGCGCACAGTCGCTGCAGGTGTTTGACGAACAGCACAACAATGTATCGGGCCAGACCATTGATGCCTGGGCCGATATTAATGACGGAGGGCCTTACAGGGATTTTAATGTGAAGATGATTGCTTCAGCGCCCAAAAAAATAATGGCCAAACGCAAAGTGTTGAGCCAGGTACCCGGTACCGACAATCTTTTTTGCTGGACCATGTGTTACGGGCCAACAACCGATGTTTCGCCCACGCCCCTGCTGATGCATACAAACGATGAAAACCTCTTGTCTTCCCATTATTTTCACTACGGAAACACCGGCACTACTTCGGTGAGTTATACAGTATACGATTCTTTACATCCCAGCGACTCTGTTCAGTTTACGCTGAACTGGCACATTACTTTAGTAGGTATTGGGGAACCTGAGTCTGCAAATACAACGGTTTCAGCCCCCTTCCCCAATCCTGCTTCTGATCATTTTAGTTTCAGAATGGACGCTTCCTGCAAACTGACAGTTGTAAATGCTGCAGGCCAGGTCGTAAAAAATTATGCCGTCTATACCTCGGGTGAAACAACTACACTGGATATATCCGGATGGGAGAACGGAATGTATTCGGTACTATTTACCAGGAACGGAAAACCTGTGATGAGTAAAAAAATACTAATCGGGCATTGAAGATATAAACACACAGCAATCAAACAGTATGAAGGGATTTTTCTATAGAAAAACAATGACCTGCATGGTAATGCTTGTTTTGGGCAATGGGCTTAAAGCGCAGACAGTGGCATCAGCAGATAAACCAACGGCTTACATAATAACGGTACAACCCATTGTAGTGTGTGCCGACGACGGATCAGACCCGGCGTCTATGGCCTTGCCCGAAGACATGGTGGACAAAGCGTATTCAAAAGCAGACATTGATTTTTATTTTGTTGAACCCATTTATTACCACAATACAAAAGCCCGCGATGGATTAATCAATTTGGATGAGATACTTGTGCAGGCCAAACGGGATAATATATTGCGGGGCTATGGAAATATTGTAAACATGTTTTTTGTAAATGCAGTGGATGGAAAAAAAGGCCCCTTGGGCAGAGGGGCTTTTGGAGGTTCTGTAACCTTTATTGCCCTCGATAAAAATAGTAAAAAGGAGCATTTAAAAGACATGGAGACTTTTGTAATTGCGCATGAAGTAGGCCATAACCTGGGCCTGGCCCATGCCGTGGACGATGAAAATGTTCCCAAAGATGTTCCGAATATTATGGGTGAAGGTGAATTCGGAAAAAGAATTGATCCTGAATTTAGTTTAACGCCTTATCAAATTGGGATCATTTATAAAAGTGAACTGGTAAAACCAAGAATAAATTTTTTAAAAGAAGAGGAAGCCCGCAATGCGATATTGGATGAAACATTTGAACCCTATTTTTCGCAACTGCAAAAAAAAGAAGTAGCGGCTTTTACTTCACAAAAAATTCCTTACAACAACATTGATGAGATAAGAACATTTGCCCGCGATAAATTTGTTTCCGCACTTATTTCCTTTAGTCCAAAAGAACAAGAGGCCCTGAGTTTTGTGGTTGGCGAAATCGATCAGCTCCTGCTTAAAAATGAGATCAACCTCCCGGCCAGGCATCCCTGGAATTTTATTAAAGTACAACCCTGGCTCTGTGGCGGTTTTGCACACACACGGGGGAATACAATTGTTTTAAGCGAAAAATACCTGAAGTTTATTGAAGAACATTACAAAGCAGACATGAACCCGGAAGAGCGTTTCACCCTGCTTTCAAAAATTGGCCCGGTGCTGTTGCACGAGCAAATGCATACATTGGAGCGCACCCACCCTTTACTATTCGAGAAATTGTATACGAGCGGCTGGAATTTTAAAAAGGCAGATGTAAAAGCCTTTCCGGAAATTACCCTCAACCAGGTTTCGAACCCCGATGCCCCCATTGCCAACTGGCTTATTCCCATAACAGGCGAACAAAATTTTTATTACTGGCCAAGGACCCTGTTAAAAGAAAACAAAGAAATACCTGAAATGGGAAAAGACTTTAAAGATGTATTGTTTAAAGTTCAGCTGAAAGACGGACAATACACTGTACAAACAGACAACAAAGGAAGGCCCCTGAGTATTGCTTTAGACGATTACTCCTCATACACCAATAGTTTTCCGGTAAAACACGGACTCGATCATCCAAACGAAATTACAGCCTACATGATGGCTGAAACATTCAAATCCTTATTGGCAAAACAAACACCCTTTGACCACAGCGATAAAGAAGCCCGGTTGTATTCGGAAAAATTTATTGAATGGTATAAAAAGGAAATGAAGTAGAGGGGGGAGAGTGAGAAAGTGAGAGGGTAAGAAAGTAAGAAAGTGAGAGAGATGATAGGAATACGGGAAAATTAGTTGAACTGTTAAATACTTATGGATGACACCAATTAAACTAAATCTACAAAATAAACTCCAAATGAAAAAAATAACTACACTCTTAGCCGGCCTTTGTTTAGTTGCCTCAACAGCTACTGCACAATTGGCCGATGGGGCCACCGCTCCCAATTTTACTTTAACAGACCTGAATGGAACATCCTGGGATTTATACACCGTGCTGGGTCAGGGCAAATCTGTTGTCATTGATGTCTCGGCTACCTGGTGCGGGCCTTGCTGGGCTTACCACAATACGCACGCACTCGAAAATTTTTACAGCCACTACGGCCCAACAGGAACCGTAAGCCCAAACAGGGCCATGGTGTTTTTTGTGGAAGGGGACGCTGCAACAACTGTAGCACAGTTGAACGGAACAGGAACCACCCAGGGCAATTGGGTGGCCGGAACACCATATCCTATATTTAACCCTGTGAACCCCCAATGCAACACCTTTAATACAAACTATGCCATCGCCTTCTTTCCAACCATTTACCTGATTTGCCCGGATAAAAAAGTAAATGTATTGACCCAGCCCACAGAAGCACAAATTGTTACGAAAATGAACGCCAACTGCGCATCCGGATTCAACCTCGATGCTACAACAGCAACCTGTCTGTCGACTATGGCTTGTTCTGCATCATTTTCACCTGTAGTTGCAGTTAAAAATGCGGGGCAGACAAGTTTGAGCTCCTGCACCATTACTTATAAAGTGGACAATGGAACGGCTTCGGTTTACAACTGGACAGGTTCTTTGGCCAGCAATCAGACAGTCAATACAACACTGCCGGCAATTACAGTTTCAACAGCAGGTTCACATACCTTAACAGTTACAACCTCTGCACCCAATGGCAGCACCGACCAGAACACAGGCAACGACAGCAAGACCTATCCTTTTATGGCCAATATTGCAGCGGCTCCTTCCCCTCCTGCATCCGAAACATTTGCATCCACCACCTTTCCGGTAGCGGGTTGGGTACTGAACAACCCCGACAATGATGTGACCTGGAAAAGAAGTACAAGCGCAGGTGGTTTCGGTATCTCAAACTCATGCATGGTTTACGATGCCAACAATTACCAATCAACCGGAGAAATAGACGAGATAACGATTGCCCCGGTTAATTTAGGGAGTATTTCCGGTGCTGTTTCTGCAAAACTTGAATTTGATGTTGCTTATGCACCCTTCGACGCTACGAATTTCGAAAAACTTGAGGTGTTTATTTCAGCCGATTGCGGACTCACCTGGACAAGCGTTTACAATAAGTCTGGCGCAACGCTGGGAACTGCTCCGGCCAACAGCGCTACCCTGTTTGTTCCTACTGCATCTCAATGGAGGAAGGAAAACATTAATCTGACAAGTTATATTGGTCAGCAAAAAGTATTTTGCAAATTCAAAGCCACCAATGGATGGGGCAACGATATATACATTGATAACATCAACATTAGTTTTACAGTAGGTATACCAACTACTATTATTGACAATACCCTGAATATTTATCCCAATCCTGTAAAAGAAAACTTATTCATTGATTTTGAAATGGATGAGCTGAAACCAGTTGCAATAAACATCTACAACACATTGGGGGAACTGACGAGTACAAAGGCTCTGCAAAATAGTTCTACAGGCCATCAGCAGCTAAAAATTGAAACCGCTGACTTAGCAAAAGGCTTGTACATACTTGAAATAAAAACAAATGAGTCTTCCATTTCAAGGAAATTTATTATCGAATAAAAATAGTAGTGAAAGTTTGTTTAGGTTGAGTGATAGAAAGGCCGCTTCCCGTTAGGGTGCGGCCTTTTAACTGGTATCTGTGGTCTGCAGGAAATTAATAAAGCAACAAGCCCTTCTTCGGATTGTAATTATTTATTGTTAAATAAAAAAGGTATTTTATTTTATGACAGGTAGATACGAACGAAAGAAGGTTCTTTCAAATTAGAAGTATTCAATGAATTTGTTTTGTATTAAGGCCTGTAAAATTTCTTCTTTGCAGTAAGGTGACGGTCTCAGATATTCAGTATGTTTTCCAATATAAAATTAGTATTCAATTAAAACCACTTATTCATGAAAAAGACAATTACATTTACAAGCATCGTCCTTTCTGCATTAACGGCCAGCGCCCAGCTGCCCGTGAGCCATACGGCAGGCAATAAAAATGTCCTCATCGAAGAATTCACAGGTATTCATTGCCAGTATTGCCCGGATGGGCATAAAATTTCGGCGCAGGTTATGGCAGCATATCCGGGAAAAGTGTTTGCCGTGAATGTACACACCGGAGGCTACGCTTCACCGGGTTCAGGCGAACTGGATTTCAGGACAACAGACGGGGATGCCATTTCCAATATACCGGGTATGGGAATTACAGGCTATCCAACCGGGGATGTCAACCGGCATTTGTGGTATGGTTCAGCCCTTGCCATCGACAGGGCCAACTGGCAATTGGCTTCGCAAATGGCAATGTCACAGTCGGCTTACGTAAATATTGCCGGAGCAGCTGTATTAAATACGGCTACAAAAGTACTCACCATTAATATTGAAGCCTACTACACAGCCAACAGCCCTTTGGCTACCAATAAATTTACCGTACTGCTTTTGCAGGACAATATTGACGGTACTCAAACCGGGGGCAGTACATTTAACCCGACCATGATAAACTCAGATGGCACTTACCGCCACATGCATGCCCTGCGCGATGTGCTTACAAGCGCTGCAGCAGGCGATATTATTGCTACCACAAGCGCAGGAACAACCTTTACAAAAACAATTACCTACACCGTTCCCGCCAGCTTTAAAAACATTCCGGTTAAAACAGCCGACCTGGAACTGATTGCTTTTGTAAGCGAAGGCTCTACAGAAACCATCAACGTTTGTAAAATACCCATTACTTTAAGCACAACCGGTATTGCCGAAAATACACTCAACAGCAGTCTGAATATATACCCCAACCCTGCAAAAGAAAATATGTTTGTTGAGTTTAACCTGGACCAGGCTCAACCTCAACCTGTGGCAATAAATGTATACAACAGCCTGGGAGAAATAGTTTATACAGAAACATTGCAAACTGTTTCCTCCGGCCCTCAGCAGGTAAAAATAGAAACCGGAAAATTAGCTCAGGGCCTTTACATACTTGAAGTAAAAACAAAGGATGCTTCCAGTCTGAGGAGAGTTGTTATGGAGTAAATACCTTTAATTAAAAATAAGATTTGGATTGTTGGTTTATAGGAGAAAGCCGTACCTGGTATAGGAGGGCGGCTTTCTTTACAAATGTTTGATACATGAAACAATCTTCAAATATTATACAAGAACAAGAAATAAAAAACGAACACAAAAAAAATGAGAGCCATGAAAAAAATTACACTGCTGTTTTTATTTGCAACAAGCCTGTTTCAATCCAAAGCACAATTGGTAACCGGTAGCACGGCACCCGATTTTACATTAACCGACCTTAACGGAGTTGCGCATCACCTTTACAATTACCTGAGTGCGGGTAAAACAGTGTTTATCGATTGTTCCGCCACCTGGTGCGGGCCTTGCTGGTCATACCACAACGCCCATTCACTTAAAGACCTCTACAATCAGCACGGGCCCAATGGCACTATATCTAAAGATGTGATGGTAATATTTGTTGAAGGAAGCCCCACCACTACAGTTGCTGATCTTTATGGAACCGGAACAAACACCCAGGGCGACTGGGTTACCGGGGAACCTTATCCCTTTATTAACTTAGTGGGAGCCGCCGGAGGACAATGGATGACCGATTACAACATCACTTATTTTCCTACCATGTACATGATATGCCCCAATAAAAAAGTAACCGACCTGGGTTTTCAGGTGCAAACCGCCGCTCAGCTGTACGGCTATGTATCCTCTTGCCCTTCCACTTCAGGCATTACCAATATACCTGTTGAACAGAACATCCTTGCTTACCCCAACCCCGCAAGTGATGTACTGACAATTGACCTGGGTGCATTGAACGAAGAACCCCTTTCAATAAGCCTTACAGATATTATGGGGCAGCTTGTTTATGCAGTAAAACCTTCAGGTTCAACAACAGACAAACAAATCTATTCCATCAACACCGGTAATTTCCCGAACGGGGTGTATTTTATAACCGTAAACACAAAGGGGAAAACAAGCTGTCAGAAAATTGTGATTAATAAGTAGTGTTAAGTTAAAAAACAATGAATGAAGAATTGCCACGAATGCACGAATAAAAATTAAGAACATGATACATTGTTCTTTTTATACCAATTTATGAAACATATTTATTTGTGCATTCGTGTTTAATAGGAGGTACTTCTAACTTTCCAACCTTCTAACTTTCTAAACTTCCAACTTTCTATACTTCCAACTTCAAATCCTAAGCTTTAAAAAACGATACGAGCCTGAAACCAATGATACCAAAGTGTTTCATCTCAAATATTCCTATTTCAAAATCCAACCAATTACAAAAAACACTTCGCTTTTCCTGCTTTTCCGCATTAACCTTGCCTGATACGTATGAAAACATCCCGCTTTATATTACCCCTTATTTTCCTTTGTCAGTTTGTTTATTCACAAAACGCGGTTCACCGTGCAGACAAAAGGGAACTATCTTCAGAGCAATTTACCCGCAGGGCTAAAAACCTCTTTAGCTGTGCAGATATTGAAACAGCACTGGCCCGGCGAAAGGTCCTAAGTGCGGAAACCTGCAACGGCTTTATGGACTATCTGAGAAAAAAAGAATCCCCTTTTTACACAGACTATTTTAACCAGGTAAAATCAGGTTTAATCAATAAAAACAATGCCCTGCAGTTTTGGATGAACCTGTTGCCGGCCCTTGATAGCCTGTATGATCTTGAACAGGTTTCCTTTTTAGCTTCTCCGCAAAAAACATCCCAGCCCAACGCCCCTTACACCGGTGGCGCCATCTGCCACAACCTCGATTTTTATAATGGAACCAGCAACGGCTGGCTTGGAGGCTGGAACAACAATGCCGGTACCGACCCCGCTAATAATTTTTACGGACTTATCAATACCAATACAAGCAATGCTTCGGGTGGATTTAATAATATTAATTTTGTGCACGAATTGTGTACGGCCGGTAACGACCCTACTGTTCCTTCAATAACAAGGGTTCCGCCAGGCCATACTTATTCCATGAGGCTGGGTGACGGAGTAGCCGGAAATCAATTCAACCACCAGACTATTTCCAATACTTTTATGGTGACCCAGCAAAATTGTACACTCGTATACTGGTACGCCTGCATATTTGACCAGACCCCCGGGTTCCCGCATCCGCAAACAGAACAGCCCTTTTTTAAAATCAGGATGTATAATGCAGCCGGTAATGAAATTATCTGCGCCCATTACGATGTGGACGCTACTTCAGGTTTAACAAACGGTTTCCAGGTGCAGGATATTACCAATGGAACGCAGGGAGTAGGTATGGAAGCCGTGTATAAAAACTGGACACAGGTGATGATTCCGCTTATCAATTACATCGGGCAAAACGTGACCATTAAATTTGAAAGCAGCGATTGCAATGCAGGGGCACATTTTGGTTACGCTTACCTTGCCGTAGATTGCGGGCCCTTTCAGGTCATCAACACCACTCCTTTCCCTTGTGCAGGAGGTACTGCAAGTCTTACAGCTCCTCCTGGTGCTGGTACGTATGCCTGGTCAGGGCCGGGTATAGTTGGTTCTTCAGCTACACAACAAATCACCATTAATACCCCCGGCAATTATGCAGTGACCATGACAACTGTAGGAAACAGTGGTGCTTTGTGCACCTTTACCATTGATACCATCATTATACAAAATTCAAGTGCCCCCACTGCAAGCTTCACCAATAACACGCCCTGCGTAGGTGCAGCAACTAATTTCACCGACCACTCGCTCAGCAACATTGCTTCCTGGAGCTGGAATTTTGGCGACAACTCAGCTCTTTCAACTACAGCGAATCCTTCGCATACCTACGCTGCCGCAGGAACTTACACAGTTGTACTTCAGGTTACCGATAACGGAGGCTGCAAAGACACTGCTATCAGGGTGGTCACGGTCAACCCTTTACCGGTCGTTTCGTTTACCGCCAACAGCGTATGCAGCGGCGCACCCACAACGTTTAACAACACTTCCACACCGGCTGGTTCATCGTACACCTGGGACTTTGGTGATGGTTCAGCTTTGGACTATACACAAAACCCTTCACACACCTATGCTTCAATTGCCACCTTTAATGTTCATTTAACAGTGGTGGCACCCGGAGGTTGCACAGCCGCTGTAACTTTACCCGTTGTAGTAAACGCGGGCCCCACGGCCTCATTTTCGAGTACAGCCGTTTGCCAGGGTACGGCCACCAATTTTACCGACCTTAGCCCTGTGGGCACTCAGTTTAGCTACAGCTGGGATTTTACCAATACCGGTACCATCGGAAGCACCGTGCAGAACCCTGTTTATACTTATCCTGCAGCAGGAACGTACACCGCTCAACTGACCATTGCCACGCTTACCACTCCGGCCTGCACTTCCAGTGTTACCGCAACAGTAATTGTACACCCCAATCCACAGGCTAATTTTGTAACATCATCGGCCTGTGCAGGACAAACAACTGTATTTGACAACTCCACAAGTACCATTGCATTACCCGACCATATTGATTTTTACAACTGGACCTTTGGCGACCTGAATACACTGAGTGGTTCCAATGTTTCGCACACCTATACCAATTGCGATACCTATACGGCAACACTGGTAGTGGTGTCCAACCACAATTGTACAGGCACCATCAGCAAACAGGTAACAGTGAACTGCAAACCACAGGTGAATTTTAGTGCACCAGCTGTCTGCCTTCATCAACAAATGGCTTTCACCAACACCAGCAGCATCACTCCGGGGAACATCGTGCAATGGCAATGGAATTTTAATTCGAACCTTGATGCAAGCATCGACGATACAAATCAATCACCAGGCTATGTATATCCCCTTGCAGGAACTTACATTGTAGAATTAACAGCTACATCAGACAGTGGTTGTTCAAACACCCAAACCATATCGGTAGACGTGTACCCGATTCCTGTAGCAGACTTTAGTTATACTCACACCTGCGAAGGCAGTGCTACAAATTTCACCAATCTTTCCACTATCAGCTCAGGCATCATACAAAGCTCCGCCTGGGATTACGATAACGACAACACCATTAACAGCACAGCCTTCAACGCAAACGGTACATTAAGCCCCTTTGGTTTGCACCCTGTTCACTTAAATGTAAACTCCGATCACAATTGCAGTCACGATACCCTCAAACAGGTGTACATCAACCCCAATCCTGTTCCAACACTTGCAGTAGACGACCCCGATGGTTGTCCGGTACACCATGTGAGCCTGTCCGCAGGGGTTACAGTTGCAAGTGTAAATCATCCCAACAGCATTGTGAAATGGGAATGGGACATGAATAACAACGGAACAGCAGACATTAATCACAACTACAACCCCGGAACAAATACTGATTTGCTCAACTATGATTTTAACAACACCCAACACTCGGCTCCTGCTTATTACAACATCAGTCTTAAAATTACCAGCGACAGCGGATGCACAGGTACAATGACTACTCCCGATCCTTTTATTACAGTTTTCCCTACTCCCGTTGCCGGTTTTAGTGCCGCAACCGACGACCCGGAAGCAAGTTACTCCCAGACTTTTATTTTTAGCAACCAGGCCATTGGTGCGAATGCGGCTACCTGGAATTTCGGAGATGTTTTTGTGTTCAATCCGGCACTCAATGTTTCCGCTCAGTACCAGCCATCTCACAATTATGAATACGAAAATCCCTACACCTATACAGTTCATCAATGGGTCAGCAATCAGTACGGCTGCAAAGATTCAACTACACACCTGGTTGAAACTATGCCGATGTGGACATTTTACATCCCCAATGCCTTTACACCCAACAACGATGGACACAACGAAGGTTTCAGGGGAACGGGTTTAAATATTAACTCGTACAACCTGTGGATATTTGACCGCTGGGGAAATAAGATTTTTTATTCCACCGACCTCGATCAGTACTGGGATGGAAAAGTTGCAGGCAAAGACAATATTGTTCAGGAAGATGTATATGTATGGAAGGTCAGGTTCAGAGACCCCTTTGGCAAAAGCCACGAGAGAAACGGAACCGTAACGGTAGTCAGGTAGTTTTTTCGTTTAATAGTTCATTCGTTTAAAGTATCTCAACGGATGAACGAGTAAACGAATAAACAAGTAAACGAAATTATTCAAAATTTAATCTTTACCTCTTTGTTATCAGTTTAAGCATTTGTAAACAAAGTAAATACATCACAATCACAGGCTCTTCGGATAAGAATTTTTTACAAAAAAAGAATCGTTTCTTTTTAATTATTCAGAGAGTTTTGCAGAATGAATGGTACCGGTTTGGTGCCATTTTATTTTAATAAAAGCACTAAAAAAAGGAAAACAGATTTATGAAGAAAATTAAAATCGCATCGGGCCTTGCACACGTTGATTACGGACACCTGGCAGCCATAGTGAAGGAGGCTTCGGATGCAGGTTCCGATTACATCCACTCGGATGCTGCGGACATGCACGACTTAAAAAATATGCAATTGATGGGTGGCCATCAGATTATTGCAGGCATAAGGCCACACACCGATAAACCCATTGAATGCCATATCTACACAAGGGAATGCGATCGTTTGTTTATTGAAAAAATTGCGGAAGTCGGTACAAACATGCTGATTATACCCGCAGAACAATTTATTGGCGCGCCACTGGCCTACATTATTAATTATTGCCGGGAATTCAAAATTAAAATTGGACTGACCATCGGTTTTTACACCCCGCTTTCTTTTGTTGAAGAAGCCATTTACGATATTGACCGCTTGCTGATTGTTGTACACGGTGTGGATGAAACAGATGGCAAAGACAACTGGGGCTGGAGAAAATCTTCTTTGGACCTTATTAAAAGGGCCAGAAAATTGATTGATGAAAAAAATCCTTCCTGCGAACTGGCTATTGATGGTGGCATACGTGCAGATAATTTAGACAAGCTGATTGAATGCAACCCTGATGTTGTCATTGTTTCCTCGGCTGTGTTTAAACACCCCAAAGGAATTACCGAAGGAGTTCGCACAGTGAGGCAGGCCATTGATGAGGCAGCATTAAAATATAATTTATAAGAGATGATGAAATTTTTGACAGCGGAGCCCTGCGGAATTAAAGTGATAGAACCCATCAAACTGAGTACACGGGAAGAAAGGGAACAATGGATCAAAAGAAAGATATTGAGCCTGCGGTATTTTCAGCGCGCTTCGAATTATTACAAAATGTAGAAAGTAATGCAAACATTTAATTTTTATGTCCCTACCGAAATTCGGTTTGGCGCAGGACGAATAAGCGAAACGGCAGATATCATTTCAAGCCTTGGAAAAAGATGCCTTTTGGTAACAAGGCCTGAATCCAGGGCATTGGGACCTGTTTATGAAAAAATTAAAAAAGACCTGAAACTAAAAAAAATAAATGTTTTTCATTTTGAGGGAGTGGTGCTGAACCCGACCATAGAAAGTGTGAAAGAAGGCATCAGGTATGCACAGCTCCACCAGGTT
>JAHEYF010000170.1 GCA_023251755.1 Bacteroidota bacterium | reverse complement strand
AAATCAGATTTGTTTTCGTAAGCGGGCCACGGGAATATCCAACTGTTCGCGGTACTTGGCAATGGTGCGCCGGGCAATGTTGTAACCCTTCTCTTTCAGTATCTTAGTAAGGGCATCGTCGGTCAGTGGTTTTTTTTTGCTTTCTGCAGAAATGCAGTCTTCCAATATTTTTTTTACCTCACGGGTCGATACTTCTTCACCGCTATCGGTACTTAAGGATTCGGAAAAGAAGGACTTCAGTAAAAAAGTACCGAAAGAAGTTGTCACATACTTGCTGTTGGCCACCCGCGAGACGGTTGAAATATCGAGCCCCACTTTTTCCGAAATGTCTTTCAGGATCATGGGTTTTAATTTTGTTTCGTCCCCGCTTAAAAAATATTCTTCCTGGTATTTCATAATGGCGTTCATGGTAATCAACAGGGTTTGCTGGCGTTGCATCAAGGCATCGATAAACCATTGGGCGGTTTCGATTTTACTTTTCACAAAACCAGAGGCTTCTTTACTCGACTTGTCTTTGTTTTTAGAATACTCGGTCAACATCTCCAGATAATCCTTACTGATTTTAAGTTCGGGCGTATTGCGCGAATTCAGGCTCAGTTCTAATTTGGCGTCGGTATTCGACAATACAAAATCCGGAACCACGTCGCCTACCTGCGAAGCGCCGCCCATTCCTACGTTTCCGGGTTTTGGGTTGAGGTGGGTTATTTCGCTGATGATGTCTTTTAACTCTTCATCATCGACCTCTAATTTTTTGGCGATTTTTTCGTAATGTTTTTTCGAAAATTCATCCATGTAATGTTTTACTACATCTATGGCATAATGAATTTCACGGGTGCGGGGTTCTTTGCGTTCCAACTGAAGCAATAAACATTCCTGCAAACTTCGTGCCCCCACGCCCGCAGGGTCAAAACCCTGTAGGATGTGCAGTGTTTTTTGAAGTTCGGGCAGACTGGTGCTGATGTTTTGCGAAAAAGCAATGTCGTCCACCACCGAATTCAATTCACGGCGGATATAACCGTCGTCGTCGATGCAACCAATCAGGTAAAGCCCTATCTGGTACTCATGTTCGCTCAAATCCTGCATACCCAACTGTTCTTCGAGCAGGTCGTGGAAGCCGGCCCCTATTGAAATGGGCATTTCCTGGTATTTGTCGTCTTTGCTGCTGTTGTTTGTTTCGTATTTGTACTCGGCCACTTCCTCCTCGTCCATGTAATCATCAAAACCCATTTCATCGTCTACCTGGCTGACAGTGGTATCTTCTTCGGGTCCAAGGGCGTCGTCATTGATCTCTTCAGTTTCTGCTTCATCGCCAAGTCCGTCCTCCTCAAAATCATCTACCACTTCATCTTCATTGTCAAGTCCTTCTTCTAAGGCAGGATTGGCTTCCAGCTCTTCTTTAATGCGTTGCTCAAGTGCCACTGTAGGCAATTGCAACAGCTTCATCAGCTGTATTTGCTGTGGCGAAAGTTTTTGCTGTAGTTTAAGTTGTTGTGATTGTTTAAGCGCCATAATTTTCTGATACGAATATACGAAGTACCTTCATTTGTTTAATAGTTTATTCGTTTAATTGTTGCTGAACGAATGAACAAAAGAACGAATGAACAAAAGAACAAGTTCAATTTGAACGAATAATTGTGTCAGTTATCAATAAAGAATAAATTTTTGGATCAGTTTTTATTAATTTTGCGTAACAAAAAAAAACTTTTTTCGTAAGCTGTTCAATATATGGCAATAAGTTTTAAATTCCGCTTTCTTATTTTAAGTCTTTTCAGTTTTGTGGGGCTCAGGGCCCAGACTACCCTCTTAGTAGGTTCCGGCGAAACCTACACCACTATTGCCGGGGCTTATGCAGCCTGTACCAACGGCGCTACCAATTATATCATTGAACTCCGTTCGACTTATGCCAATACCGAAGCCAAACCCATCACCCTGGGGGCCAATACAGCGCTAACAGTTAAAATACGTCCGCAATCAGGGGTTGCTGCTTTTGCTGCGGGTGGAGCTACTATCAGTACAGGTACAGCCACTTCCGTATTCAGTTTTACTGCAGGCGACAACATCACTATTGATGGAAGGGCTGGCGGTGCAGGCTCAAGTGTACTCATTATTGAAAACACCCAAAACGCCGCCTCCAAATACGCTATCCAATTTTCGGGAGGTTCTACCTCCAACACCATTAAATACTGTACCGTTAAAGGTTCCAATACAGATGTTACCTACGACGCTACTTCTTCGGGGGTAATTATGTTCGGTTCAGGAACCAACAGCAGCAATACCATCGACAATTGCACCGTTCAGCAATCCGGTTCCAATTACCCTGCCGTGTGTATCAACAGTTACGATGCCACCAACAACAATCAAATCAGTGTTACCAATTGTAATATTGTCAATTTTACCTGGTTTGGTTTATTTGCAGGAGGTTCAAAAAATTTAAACTGGACTGTTACCGGCAACAGTTTTTATGCAGACTATGCACAGAGCGGATGGGCAAACCCGGTGAGCATGATAAAAGTGCGTGACGGGGGCGGGCATACCATTACCGGAAATTATTTTGGAGGAAGGGCTGCCTCTTGTGGTGGCTCTGCCTATACCTTAAGTTCTACCGATGTTTTAATAGCGGTGGATTTTACTTCCAGTACCACGGGTACCACCACTACCATCAGTAACAATACTATACAAAACATCGCTTATACTTCCACCAAAACCTCCGACCAGTTTTCGGCTTTTTACATTGCCGGCGCTGGCAATTTTACCATCGGTTCTTCAGGGAATGGCAATACCATTGGTGCAACATCGGGTACGGGTAATATTACTTTCACCGATAATTCCGTTGCAAGTTCCAGTACTTATCAATTTATACTTGGTCAGTTTCATTGTAGCGGAACAATGAATATACAATACAATACATTTGGTGCCCTTACACTAAATGGTTCCAATGCTTCTACTAAATACATCAGGCTCGCCGAAATTTGGGATGGAACAATTACCTTTAGCAACAATACAATTGGGAACACTACGGCCAATAACATTGTTTATAGTGGCGCCGGACAAAACTGTTACGGACTTTACCTTGGCTCTACCTGTGCAGGCACCTCAACGGTACAAAACAACACCTGGCAAAACATTCAGAATTCGGGAACCGCGGGTACTTTTACCCTGATCGAAAACTGGGCAGGGGCTATCAACTGTACGGGGAATACCATTAAAAACATTAGTTCGGCCAGTGCGAGTGTTGATCATTATATGGTTTACTTCTCCTGTTCAGGTGCAATAACACTCTCGTCCAATACGATATACGCCATCACACTTTCACACGCTTCTTCCAATTCATTGTTAATGTACGCCTATACCAGTTCTTCCAGCACTACGGTCAGTTCTAACACCATCGGCCAGTACGGGGTGAGCAACGATATTAGTTTTGCAGGTAATAACCGGCATGCTGCAATATATATTGATGGGGGTACTCCTGTTGTATCAAATTCCAATGTGATCCAGAATATCACCTGTAGCAGTACCGGCTCCAGCAATCGTTTGTATGGTTTGTTATTCAACGGTGCCAGTACTACCTTAACCGCCAACGACAATGCCATTGACAACCTGAGTTCCGCCTCTACCCGAAACGGCAACAATGTGGTGGTGGGTATATGGAATGGAACCGGTGTTGCCACTACAACCTTTACTCACAATTCCATCAGTAATCTGAGCGCAACTACCACCAGCGCAACTGCCGGAGGGTATGTATATGGGATCTACATAACCTCTGCTCCGTATGATGGTTCCATCACTAAAAACCAGATCAGTGGTTTAACCAATACCTCAACATTGGGAAGTACAAATACTGCCATAGCCGGTATCCGCATAGACAATACTTTTTATAGCTGGAATGTATACAACAATGTGGTTATTATTGACAACAGCAGCAACACGAATTATGTAGCCATGAGTGGTATATACTCTGAAGACAACGGTACAAACACATTTTACCACAACACGGTGAAGGTAGGTGGAACGGCTTCTGGTGCCGATAACAGTTATGCACTTCGTATAAATATAGGTGCAGGTACCAATACCATTAAAAATAATATTTTCCAAAACAAACGCAGTGGAGGTACAGGAAAACATTACGCCATTGCCAATACCACCACCGGCAGCACCTTTACCGAGGATTACAATTACTTAGAAGCCGCTGCGGCAGGAACAGTGGGGATATGGAGTGCCACCGATAAAACCTATGCCGCCTGGAACACCTCTTCGGGAGCTGCCAACAATAAAAACGGAACCATCACCATTGCTTCCAACGGCTCCGTTCCGGCAGGCACCACCAGCGATGTAAAAACCAACGGAGCCGACCTGAACGCCATTGTTACCGATGACCTGGATGGCAATGCCCGGGCCGATGCTTCCTGGAGAGGCGCTTATGAAACCACTACTCCTTTGCCCATTGAACTGCTCAGTTTTACTGCAACAGCGCGGGGCCAGGTGGTAGACTTAAACTGGATCACCGTTACCGAAACCAACAACGATTATTTTACACTTGAACGTTCGGCTGATGGAACTGAATTCGAATCCATTGCTGTTGTTGACGGAGCAGGAAACAGCAATGCAACATTGTATTACAAAAATACAGATACAAGGCCTTTAAAAGGGACTTCGTATTACCGTTTAAAACAAACAGACTTTGATGGAAAATTTTCTTATTCACAAGTCGTTGCTGTAAAATTTGTTGAAACAGGAAGCCTCTCTGTTTTCCCTAACCCTGCTCAGCAAAGTATACAGCTGTCTTTTATGGCCGGTAACAACGAAAGTATTTTCATGCAGGTTTTTGATGCCCGTGGAACAATTGTTCAAAGCCACAATTATTTCACCGGCAATGAAGGGGTCAACAATGTAAATGTTGACCTGTCTGATACCGGCGCAGGGGTTTATTTCATTGCCCTCACTACTACCACCGGTGTATTAACAAGCAAAGTTATTAAGGAATAGTTCATTCGTTCAATAGTTTTTTCGTTCATTTGTTTATTCGTTCGTGTGAGCTATCGAACGAATAAACAAATGAACTATTCAACGAAAAACTATTCAACTATCGGACGAGTCAAACTATACCTCCCTGTATTGCTTTCTGCCTTGTGCTGTTCCACCTTGTATGCCCAGCAGCTGAGTTTTAAAAAGCTTTCCAGGTTCGAAAAACGCTGGGTCGTTTTTCATCCTTTTGCTGCCCTTACAGTCAAAAAATATTTTCCGGAAATGAATGAAGTGTACCAGCAGGTGAAACAGACAATTGAATTGGACAGCTTTGAAAACGGGGGCAAGTTAGATGCCTTCAGGCACACATACACGATGGCGTTTTTAGCTCAAAAAATTAAACCGGAGAAAATACGGAAGCTGGGCATTGCGCATGAAAAAGGCAATCGCCTGGATTTTATAAAAAAACGAAGGGAAGAAGGTGAATGGCCAGACTCTGTTTCCTGCGCGATGGATTTGCAAAACAATGAGCTTGGTATTAAAATCGCGGCGGAATGGAAGGTTCGCCCATTCGACAAACAGGCCTTAAAAAACAAGGTTGTTGAAGCCATCAAAGCCGGTAAGGCTTGTTATATAAAACGAAATACACAAGGCAACTACATTAGCTGTACCAACGAAATCATCCTTCCCGAAAATTGGAAAGACAAGTGGAATGTTCCCAAATGCCTTGTTCCTACTTCTTTGTAGTATTGAGATGTGAGATATTAGTATTGAGACGTTAGATATTAGAAGTGATACGAGTCAAGGTCTAATATCTCAATACTCAAATCTCAATACTAACTAAAGTCTGTACACACACTCCTTTATCTCCTGCGCCCACTCCTGCTGACTCTTTGATTTATCAAGCGTTTCCGGATAAAATGGTTTTCCGATAATAACTTTTATCGTTTTATTTTTTTGCCTGAACATTTCGTCTGCCAGAAAAAACATTTCAATATTGGCTTTTATTCCCAGGCGCTTGCGCCACAAAGCAAAATTGTAAAAAAAGTTGGAGTTGGCCCCGTCGATAAACACAGGCACTATCGCTTTGTTGTATTTAATAGCTTTGCTTACAAAACTCTTTTTCCATTCAAGGTCTTTTATTTTGCCCCCTTGTTTACGTGAAACCAGGCCTGCCGGAAATACCAGTACCGCGTGTTCCGATGCATATACATCTTCAATGGCTTTAAGGGCGTCTGCCGGTGTAGAACCCACCTTGTTGACCCCGACAAAAAGTTCGCCGTAACCACTAAAATTTTTTAAAATATCGTTCACCAAAAAACGTATGTCTTTTCTTACGCTGCTCACAGCCCTTATAAATGCCAGCCCATCTAAGCCACCTAAGGGATGGTTGGATGCAATGATGACTCCTCCCGTTTTTGGAATGTGCTCTTCCCCTTCCCAAACCACATTTATTCCTAAGTACTCAATAGCCGCTTCGTTGAAGGCATGCCCTTTTAAATGCCCGCATACCGATAAACCATGATTAATCTGCTCCTCGTGTAATTTTTTCTTTAGCCAATTGAGGATAAAGCGGGGCAATATCCTATATAATCCGGGGCTTTTGGACTGAATGACCCGTTCTACGTCAATCAATTTTTTTTGATCAGGGGCTTTCATTTATTCTGTTAATAACCTGTTAATTTCTACTGTTTTCAAATATGCAAAAAATCCACTTTAAAAATGCCTGCTTTACCTGAATCCACTCAATTTTTTATACAACAAATCACTGTAAAAAAATAACCCATAAAATGCCGTTTATCGAAAGTTTTCAACAAAAGTGGTAAAAAATGGGAGTTTGTGGTAGAAAGTGGTAAAAATTTAATTATTTTTGATGAAATCTTTTGAAACATAGGAATGACGAGCCTGATAGGAGAATTTGATTGCAAGGTGGATGCTAAAGGGCGTTTCATGTTTCCTGTTGCCTTAAAGAAGCAGTTGACTGAAGCTTTTGACAAAGGATTTGTAATCAACCGCAACCTCCATCAAAAATGTTTGGTGCTGTATCCGATAAGCGAATGGGACAAGCTGAATAAAAAGTTAAGCAAGCTCAACCGATTAATTAAAGCCAACGATGTGTTTGTAAGAAGGTTTACCGGAGGTGCAACAGGATGTGAAGCCGATAACACCGGAAGAATATTGTTGCCGAAAGCTTTAACAGACTATGCAGACATCAATACAGACATTAAAGTACTGGGAAGTAACAATGTAATTGAGATCTGGGATAAAAAATTATACAGTGAATTCCTGAACCAGGATATTAACATAGAAAAATTAGCGGAAGATGTGTTGGGGGGAATGAATTTTAATGAGGATGAGTAACATGTATCATCGCCCTGTTCTTTTACAAGCCTGTATGGAAGGTTTA
>JAHEYF010000059.1 GCA_023251755.1 Bacteroidota bacterium | reverse complement strand
ACCTTTTTTAGTTGAAGTGATACGTTCCTGCATTAAACCCATTTCAGAAGAAAGGGTTGGTTGATAACCCACGGCTGAAGGCATACGTCCCAAAAGGGCGGACACTTCGGCACCGGCTTGTGTAAAGCGGAAGATGTTATCAACGAAAAATAAGATATCGCGTCCTTGTCCGGTACCTTCACCATCACGGAAATATTCCGCAAGGGTTAATCCCGATAAGGCCACACGTGCACGCGCTCCGGGAGGTTCGTTCATCTGACCGAACACCAGGGTAGCCTGTGATTTTGCTAATTCTGTTTTATCTACTTTGCTAAGGTCCCAGCCTCCTTTTTCCATGGAGTGTTTGAACTCTTCGCCGTATTTAATAACGCCCGACTCAATCATCTCGCGCAACAAATCGTTTCCTTCGCGGGTGCGCTCACCTACTCCGGCAAACACCGATAAACCGGCATAACCTTTGGCGATGTTGTTGATCAATTCCATGATCAATACGGTTTTACCTACACCGGCACCACCGAACAATCCTATTTTACCCCCTTTTGCGTAAGGCTCAATCAAATCGATTACTTTGATACCTGTGAACAATACCTCGGCAGAGGTAGAAAGTTCTTCAAATTTTGGAGGAGTGCGGTGTATACTGTATCCACCTGCGTTGCTCACCTGACCTATACCATCGATGGCTTCACCAATTACATTAAATAAACGGCCTTTTACTTTATCACCAACAGGCATGGTTATAGGCGCACCAGTGGCTATAACATCCATTCCCCTCATCAAACCATCGGTTGAATCCATCGCAATAGCACGAACCGAATCTTCACCAACGTGTTTCTGACATTCAAGAATTATTTTTTGCCCGTTTGATTTTACAATCTCCAAAGCATCCAATATATTCGGTAATTTTCCTCCTTCAGTATCAAAGCGGACATCTATTACGGGGCCGATGATCTGAGTAATTTTTCCAACTGTTTTAGACATTTTAAATGATAGGTTTTAAAATTCGGGGGCAAAGATAGTGTTTTTCATTTAATCTCAATTCGTTCTGTTAATAATTTTAATTTTATCTTTGTAGCTCTCATTTTAAACATTTTTTGAAGGTATATTACGATATTCAGGCATTTGAGGGTGTTGAAAAACCCATTGCAACTATTGGAACTTTTGACGGGGTACACCTGGGGCATAAAAAAATCATTTCAAGGCTGCTGGAGATCAAACGTCAACAAGGAGGTGAAACCCTTATTTTTACTTTCGACCCCCATCCCCGTTCCATCCTGTTCCCTGAACAAAAGGACTTAAAGCTGATTACCAGTACCGATGAGAAAATAGGCTTACTCGAAAAAATGGGAATTGACCATGTACTTGTTTTCCCCTTTACAGCTGAATTTTCAGGTATTTCAGCCGATAGTTATGTACGCGACTTTCTTGTAAAGCAATTAAATATTAAAACCCTGGTGATTGGTTATGATCACCGTTTTGGTAACAACCGTGAAGGAAATATCGAAACGCTCATCAAATACAGCAAAGAGCTGAACTTTGGAGTTGAAGAAATACCTGCCCAGGACATCGACAATATCAACATCAGTTCCACCCGCATACGCAAAGCCCTGGAAGAGGGGGATATTAAAACTGCCAACACCTACCTGGGTTATACGTATTTTTTTGAGGGCATTGTTGTAAAAGGAAAACAATTGGGACGCACAATTGCCTGCCCCACTGCAAATATTGAAATTAAAGAAACGTTAAAGCTTATCCCTCAAATAGGCGTGTACGCTGTTTTTGTAACTATAGAAGGAGTGGTTTACAAAGGCATGATGAGTATAGGAATGAACCCCACTACCGATACAGATGGTTTAATAAAATTAGAAGTCAATATTTTTGATTTCGACCGGGATATTTATGGAAGCCGGATTAAAGTCCAGGTGGTGGAACGTTTGCGCAACGAGGAAAAATTCAGTAACTTGGAAGAACTTAAAGCCCGGTTGGCTTTGGATAAAGAAAACAGCCTGAAGGTGCTTTCCACTTCGCAACAACTATCAGCTTGAAATCATTTTGTAAATACATTTTTGTTGTGCTGATTGTATTCAGCAGCAAGCATGCGTATTGTCAATTGCTTGATTCACTTGGTTTGGAGAATGCGCCGCTTATCACCAGTATGGCCGAAGCCCTGCAAAATCCGGACGCGGTAATAAAATTAGAGCTCCGGAAACAAAAATTTAAAACCTTTCCTAAGGAGATTTATACATTTAAAAATCTGCAATACCTTGATTTAAGTAAAAACAACATTAAAGAATTGCCCGATAGTATAGGCACCTTAACGATGCTTCAGCATTTGAACATGAGCCGCAATGGTATGGAAAGCCTGAACAAAAACATTGGGAAACTAACCCATCTGCGGTATTTGAACCTCAACAACAACGAGCTGTTTTCATTGCCCCCTCAAATTGGCAACCTCGAAAACCTTGAAATACTTGACCTTTGGAGCAACAACCTGGAAGATTTTCCGGAAACATTAGCGAACTTAAAAAAACTAAAGGTCATGGACCTGCGGGTTATTTTAATTGAAGATTCCAAACAAAACAAAATCGCTGCCTATATCCCCTGGGCAACTGTGCATTTCTCCCCGAGTTGTAAATGCAGGTGGTAATTTTAGCAAGCGTTAAAAGCCAAGAGCCAAAACACTTATTAATTCTTCCAACATCGCATCATTAAAATCCAAATGCGTTACAAAGCGAATGGTTTGCTTGCCAAAGGGAGAAGCTCTGATGTTTTTTTCGGCTAACTTTTTTTCGAATGTTTCGGTACTTAATTTATTGTTGAGAGTGAAAATCACAATATTGGTATCAACAGGTAAAATACTTTCTATATAAGAGGTCTTTTTCAAAACAGTTTCAATTTCTTTCGCCCGGCGATGATCTTCCTTTAAGCGATTGATATGATGATCGAGTGCATATACCCCCGCGGCGGCAATGTACCCGATCTGGCGCATCCCGCCTCCAAACACTTTGCGCAAACGACGGGCCTGTTTAATAAAGCTTGCATCGCCCAATAACACTGAGCCTGAAGGGGCGCCGAGCCCTTTTGAAAGACAGATGGAAATGCTGTCGAACAAAGCACCTGTGTCCAAAGCAGTTTCCTTTGTTTCAACCAATGCGTTAAATATCCGTGCCCCGTCCAGATGCAACTTTAAGTGTTTTTCTTTGCACAAAGCAGCAATTGGTTTTACCTGCTCAGTCGTATAATAACTTCCTCCGGCCTTGTTCACCGTATTTTCAATACACACTAAGGAGGTGCGGGTCAACCAGTCGTAGTCACCATTGATGTTTTGTTCTATTTGTTCTGTTGTTATCCTGCCCCTGTCGCCTTGCAGCAAACGGGCCTGTACGCCTGAATTACGGCTTATACCACCACCTTCATAATTATAAATGTGTGAATGGGCATCGCAGATCAATTCATCGCCGGGCTGGGTGTGTACTTTAATTGCAAGCTGGTTGGTCATAGTACCACTGGGGCAAAACAAACCTGCCTGTTTCCCGAATAGTGCTGCGGCTTTTTGCTCGAGCTGAATAACACTTGGGTCTTCATTAAATACATCGTCGCCCACTTCGGCATTAAACATGGCCTGCAACATTTCTTTGGTCGGGCGTGTAACGGTATCACTACGGAGATCGATGGTCATATTAAATTTTTTATTTATAGTTTTCAATGTCTATCTGTTTGTCACAAAACTCATACTCATCGCTTATTTTATTGCTGCACACTACAATTGTTTTGTGCATAGCATACTGTTGTATCAATTGTTTGTACCATTCAATGGCTTGTTTGTCCAGGTTGGAAACAGGCTCGTCCAATAACAACAAAGGGCAATCGGCTAAAACGGCCAGGGCAATTTTCAGGCGCTGTTTCATACCCGATGAAAAAAATTTGATGTGTTTAGCCGAAGCATGGCTGAGTTGGGCTATTTCCAATACATCTTTAGTACTGAACGAGTTTTGAAAGGCTTTGTAAATGGCCTGGTGTTCTATGCTTTCAACAGGTGTATACTCTTCTATCAGTTCCATGTACGGAGAAGCGATACTGAGGGATTGATAAATGTTATCCGGCTCTATGGCGCTGTTTCCATCCGAATAAGTAATAATCCCTTCGGTTGGAATTTGAAAATTAGCCATTACCTGCAGCAGGGTTGATTTTCCTGATCCGTTGGCTCCCAATAAAACATATTTAGATGCCGGAGGAACGCTAACACTTAGTTTTCTGAATATCCATTCACGAAGGTAACGTTTGCCAATGTTGTTGATCTGAATGGAAATGCCCATGTATTAGGATAAAAGTCAAAAGTAAGATTTATTAGCGAATAGCGAATAGTTAACAGGGAATAGTTAAGGCTCTGAGTATAGAAAATCGTTTCTCTGCACTTTAGACTTTACACCCTCAACCAATAAGGAGCTGTACAAATGAGAACAAAAATTTTACGCCCGCCTCCTTTATTTTCAGAGAATACTATACCTTTGCGGGCTATTAGAAATATAAAAATTTAGCTAACAATACAATAAGATGAGCAAAGGCCCTATTTCACAGTTTATGGAAAAGCACTACCTGCACTTTAATGCTGCAGCCATGGTAGATGCCGCAAAAGGATATGAAACCCACCTGACCGAAGGTGGAAAAATGTTGATTTCATTAGCTGGTGCAATGAGTACAGCAGAGTTGGGAAAATCACTGGCCGAGATGATCCGCCAGGGCAAAGTGGATATTATTTCCTGCACGGGTGCCAACCTCGAAGAAGATATTATGAACTTAGTGGCGCATACACATTACAAACGGGTACCGAATTACCGCGACCTTTCGCCACAGGATGAATGGGATTTATTGGAAGACGGTTTTAACCGCGTTACCGATACCTGTATCCCGGAAGAAGAGGCTTTCCGCCGTTTGCAAAAACACATTTATAAATTGTGGAAAGATGCCGATACAAGCGGAGAACGTTATTTCCCGCATGAATACATGTACAAAATGCTGTTGTCGGGCGTGCTGGAACAATATTATGAAATTGATCCGAAAAACAGCTGGATGCTGGCTGCCGCAGAACGTAATTTACCCATTATTTGTCCGGGCTGGGAAGACAGCACCATGGGAAATATTTTTGCTTCTTACATTATTAAACACGATTTAAAGGCCAGTACCATGAAATCCGGAATTGAATACATGGTATGGTTAAGCGACTGGTACCGTAAAAATTCTTCGGGCAAAGGTGTTGGTTTCTTTCAGATTGGTGGTGGCATAGCCGGCGATTTCCCGATATGTGTAGTACCGATGATGTACCAGGATCTGGAATGGCACGATGTTCCGTTCTGGGCTTATTTTTGCCAGATCTCAGACTCCACAACCAGTTATGGTTCCTATTCAGGCGCTGTTCCCAACGAAAAAATTACCTGGGGAAAATTAGACAAAACCACACCAAAATTTATTGTGGAAAGCGATGCGACGATTGTGGCCCCGCTTATTTTTGCATGGATCATGGGCTGGTAGTTTGACAGTTTATTCGTTTATAAGTTCTATCGTTCATACGTTAGACTAACAAATGAACGAATAAACAAAAAAACTATTAAACAAAAGAACGAAACCGATGTTCAGGAATTTTATAAAATACTTTGCCCAGGGTTTATTGGTTACTGTTCCGCTGGCCATTACTATTTATATTTTTGTCCGGGTTTTTTCAGGAGTATACCGTTTGTTGCAGCAATTTAACCTGCACATTCATCCTTATATCGACCCGGTAATTATTATTCTGATTATTGCTGCCGGGCTTTTTTTAATTGGTATACTGGCTTCTTCCATTGTATTCAAACCCCTGTTCAATGTTTTAGGAAAAGCCATTGAACATGCCCCCGTTATTAAACATATTTATTCGCCCATTAAAGATTTTCTGGAAGCTTTTGTAGGCAATAAAAAACGTTTTACCAGGCCGGTGCTTATTTTAACCAATCCGGCTGCAAACATTCAGGAGCTAGGTTTTATTACCAACGAAGACTTGAACGACCTTGGTATTAAAGATAAAGTAGCCGTGTACCTCCCTCATTCCTACGCTTTTTCAGGGAAATTAATTATAGTACCCCGTCAAAACATTCAGCCCATTGATGCCAAAGGAAGCGACGCTATGAAGTTTATTGTTACCGGTGGTGTGGCTGATGTGAACGAAGAATAAATGATTAAGTTAAATTTGGAAGTCAAAAGTTAAAAGCCAAGAGCCAAAAGCGTGATCAGGATTGCGATTAAATCCTCTGCATTATACATAAATGGGGCTTAAGTTAAAAGATTAAAGCCAAAAAGGTGATTCCGGCATTGATTAAATTTTTACCGTTACTTCCCTTTTGGCTCTTGGCTTTTAACTTTTAACTTTTAACTTTTAACTTTTTATTTTTAACTTAAAATATTACATTTAACAAAACTCTTATACAATGAAGAACCTATTTTTAACAGCAGCGATTTCTTTTTCAATCTGTAGTTTTGCACAGGAAATTAAAGTGCACGAAGGCAAAGAAAGTTTTGCCAGTGGCAGCCACAATGCTTTAAGCATTAATATTTACGAAACCGATAAAGCCAATGTGGAAAAGGAATGGAAGCGTTTGCTCAAAGATTTTCACCCCGAAAAAACAAACGATAGCAAAGGAGAATATTTTTTTGACAACACCACCTTTAAAAGCCTTGGGAACAACCCCATTGATGTATATTCAAAGGTAGTTGACAAAGGCGATAAAAGTGTGCAACTGATTGTTTGTTTTGATCTGGGAGGGGCTTTCCTTAATTCATCTGAACACAAAGATAAATACGACTACTTTAAAAAATTAATGCACGATTTTGCGACCAATACCACGAAAGAAGCCATCAATGAAGCCCTGAAAGAAGCTACTAAAACCTTTGACCATATAGTGGATAAAGAACACGACCTTGAAAAAGACAATAAAAATTTAGACGAGGACATTGTAAATTACAACGAAAAAATTACCAAAGCCAAACAGCACATCGAGAAAAACAAGCAGGAGATTGAAGTGAAGAAAAAAGAAATGGAAGCCCAGCAAAAGGTGGTGGATGGTATAAAAACCAAGCTGCACAAGGTCATTTAACCCTTGTGTTGTTTAGGAACAGGCGGCTGACAATGCACAAACAGCTTATTCCACTGTAAAACAGCAACAAAATAAGGTTCCGGGAGATAAAAAATAATTTTTTCATATACCTTCAGGCTTCATGCGCCTGTTTTTATAATTTACGTTTGTCACGGCTTTGCTGAACATAAACCAACTTTCTGAGGAATAATTCCCTATTTTAACGTTTCTCCTTAGCGGATCTGCTTTTTCAGCCGTATTGAAGGCCTGAGGGCTATTGTTGAGTGCAATGCACCCTATTACTAATACGATGTTCAAAATTCTACAGGTTTGTTATCTGATGCGTTGAAAAGGCAATAGTTTAAGCCAAAGCAGAAATTTTTATAAAATCACTGAAAACCAGTAGTTTAAAAATTTCAAAAACCTTTGAATGTTTAAAATAATTCCCTTCATTTGCACAAAATTTTTTTGAGGCTGTTATTAAAAAAATGTAACCCTAAATTAATTTATACGTTAAGCATTTAAAAAACTTTAATTATGTACTGGACACTTGAATTAGCATCATGGTTGGAAGACGCTCCCTGGCCCGCCTCCAAAGATGAACTTATAGATTTCGCCATTCGATCGGGTGCGCCCATGGAAGTAATTGAAAATCTTCAGGAAATTGAGGACGAAGGCGAAGCCTACGAAACAATTGAGGAGATTTGGCCGGATTATCCCACCAAGGACGATTTCTTTTTTAATGAAGATGAATATTAAACATTTTCGTGATTTCAACCACATAAAAAAGGGGCCTAAATGCCCCTTTTTTGTTTTTACTGAGAGTTAGAAAAGTTTCAAGAAACCCCCTTTAATTCATTTAATCCAATCATCTTATTCTGATCCGGGTCCCATACCTTTAAACGAAAACAAGAGATAATATCCGAAGGGTTCAGCGAGGTTGTCTTGCATTTTTGCAATTCCGGTATATTCTCCAACACTTCGGGTAAACGGTAAAACGGAATACGGGAATTGATGTGGTGAATATGATGGAAACCAATGTTAGCAGTTACCCATCTCCAAAAAGGGTTCATCACCATATAGCTGGAAGAGTCCAAGGCAGCACCTGCATAAGTCCAGTCGGTATTGCTTTTAAAGGTTACCCCCGGAAAATTATGCTGGGCATAAAACAAATAAGCCCCTAAGGATTCGGCTACCATAAATGGAATAAATACACTAAGCAACCAGGTGAGCCAGCCAAAATGAATAAATAAAAAAGCAGAAGCGCTGAAATGTATAAGAAGGGCAACTAAGGAATCCCAGTGTTTACGTGGACTTGTAACAAAAGACTGGACACACATACCGTAAGCAAACATGGACAGGTAGCCGAATAAAATAGTAAGCGGGTGGCGGATGGCTAAGTAACTGCGCCTTTCCTGTTTGGATGATTTTAAAAATTTATTCCGGTTCATAATCGGGTAAGAGCCGATGCTGGCACTGAACAATTTGGAATTGTGGTTGTGGTGGTAATCGTGCGAACGTTTCCATATACTGGTGGGAGCCAGCATATAATAACCGAAAATCGTAAAAATAATATTGGCCGGAATTGACTTGTAAAGAATAGTATGGTGCTGATGATCGTGGTATATAACAAAAAACCGTACCATTACCAGGCCGGCGAAAATACTACAGGCTATGCGGCCTATAACAAAGGGAACAAAAAAAGTACCATACAACAGTGCAATAAGCAAAACCGATACAACAATGGTATGATACCAGCTTTTCCAACGTATTTCTTTTGAATAAGGCCGTGTTGCAAGAATTAATTCCTTCCCAGATAACATGGCGCGAATTTACACAATCTTTTACATCTATTGATAAGTTAAGAGTAAGAAAGTGAGAATGTGAGAAAGTAAGAATGTGAGAACGAAGAGATTGAAACAAGAGTAAACATCCAGTGAACCGTGATCGGTCTTTTGGCTCTTGGCTCTTGGCTTTTAGCTTTTAGCTTTTGACTTCTAAATTTAACTTAGAACTTCAACACGAGTCCCAACTGGAAAGCGGTAGTAGCACGACCTGTTTCAACAAACACCCCTACATTGTCTTTTACCATAAAACGTGCCCCTAAGGTAAGCTGGTAATCAAAATCCAATACAGTTGATTTTTGTTGAATATTGGTGTTGGCATTGGGGTTTGTATCGGTTTTGGTATTTACAGTATAAAAATAACCCAAACCGGCCCCCCCATAAAAATCAAGCTTATCGCCAATGGGCAGGTGGGCATTGAAACGGGCATAAAAACCATAAGCATTGCCTTTAATGGTTACCAAATAACGTGGGGCTGCAATATTCGCATTGTCATCGTATTTATAATTGGCCGAACTACCAGAATATTCAAGGTTCAATCCAATACCAAAATACTTGTGCAAACCATGCTCGTATTTCAAAATCACTGTCCCGTAGTTTTTAAATTTGTAATCTGTATATTTTTTGTAGGGCTCAAAGTCACGGGTTATTCTGGTACCTGCAGGTAAACCAAAACCAATATTTATAAGGTTGGTACCATCATCAAAAGCCTGAGAAAAAACAGGTTTTGAAAAAACAAAACACATCAACAACAAGCCAGCAATTTTTATCTTTTTCATTTTTATTGTTTTTAGGTTGATTCAATAATTTGTTTAGGCACTAAAAAAATCGACAGGATGCGGGCAAAAATAGTCCAATATCCTTTTCACAAACTTACAACATCTTTCAGGGCATTTTAGGATGCCATGCGCATTGTATTCTCAGTTTCCCGCATCTTCTTACTGCCTCAGCCATTCGTGCAAAAACTACTATTTAGCCGGATAAACGAAAGAAAAAATTTCTGAATCTATTGTTTTTAAAAGCATTTGTAAAATACAAGACCACTCTGATTTGTTTTATTTGCAGGCAAAGCAGCTTGAATAAAGTAATAAGCTCTCGTTTTACACCAAATATCATCTGGGGAAATTCTAAATTTCAAATTCTGACCGGAGGCTATTGAGTTGCTGCATTAGAATTTGAAATTTTAGAATTTAGTATTTGTATACGCCAATATTGTTTATATTTCGGAAATATCCTTACTCCATCAACCTTATAGCCGATATGCCGGGAAAAGACAGTTTGTTTGTTTTAATAAAATCATTGACCATAAATGAGAAATCATTTTTTATTAAGTCTATGTCACATGCCAAAGAAGCTGAAAAAACCCAGTATTTAAAGCTGTTTTACGCCATCGACAAATTGGATGAATGCAGTGATGAACTGTTAAAGAAAAAATTAAAAGGGAATTCATTTATCAAACACCTTCCGGTTACAAAAAATTATTTGTTCAATGCCATACTTAAACAATTAAAGGCTTACCGCAGTGATTTTTTAATCAATGATACACTCATTGAATTGTTGCGGGATGCAGACATATTAGTAAGAAAAACCCTTTACAAAGAAGGTTACAAAATACTGCGAAAGGCAGCTGAGCTGGCTGAAAAATATGAACTTTTTTTATTTTGCCTTGAAATTTACGACCGGATACTGGCTTTGAATTACGACTTACCGGCCAATGAAAAAACAATTTCAGAATCGTTTGACATTTACAACAAACAAATTACTGTATTAAATAAATACACAGAAATTGTAGAACAAAAAAAATTACAAACCCGCCGGGGTGAAATTCTATGCGCTTCGTTAAAACCAGAGGAACAGGAAAAAAAATTAAAGGCCCTGTTGCAGGAACCTTTATTGAAAGAAGACTTTAATTTTTCAAGTTACAGTTCAGGTTTGTATCACTACCACACAAAGGGTTTAATACACGTGCATTACCACGATACACATACGGGCAGGGGGTACAAGGTCAATAAAAAATTTGTTGAACACTTAGAAAGCAACCCTGATTTATTGCGCGTAAACATGGCGAGGTATAGTTCTTCGGTAAATAATTTTATGCTTTGCCAGCTTACTTTAAAAAAGTACGACGAGTTTAAAACAACGGTAAAAAAATTAACGGAATTAAAACCCGAAAATGAATACCTCAATTACCGGATAAAAGAAAAAGTTATTGGGTTAATGCTGGTGTATTATATTTTTACGCACAATTACGAAGAGGGGAAAACATACATTCTGAAGAATGAAAAAGACCTTGTTGAAAACGAAAACCTTTACGGTCGTTCATTTTTAATGGCTATTGTAGACAGTTGTTGTGTTATTCATTTTATGCTGAAAGAATATTCAATGGCTTTAAAGTGGGTGAACAGGATACTGAATTACAAAGGAAACATCCGTTATGAAATTCAGGGTGTAGCCCGGCTCATCAACCTGCTGATTCATTATGAACTAAAGAATTACGACCATGTTGAATATTTGTTAAAACCAACAACAACATTTTTAAAAAAACACAATTTGTACCATGAGTATGAAAAAGAAATTATTTCATTTTTTGGAAGAGTTGTTGAATTGAATAAGGAAATTGAAATAAAAAGGGAATTTTCAAAGATCGCAGAATCCTTAAAAAAATACAGGCAATCAGCACGCGAATTGGAAATGTTTATCTTTTTTGATATGCCCGGATGGTTTGCCACTAAGGCAAAATAAACAATTATTTATTTAAGGGCCTGGTCTGTACCGGGTGTTTGAGATTCCGGGTCAATAGTAGTATCCGCGCCTGTATCAATTTTAGCTGGAGTTGGCTGGGCAAAAAACCTTTTTTGAAAAATCAGGATCAATATTACACCCATTGATATAGAGGCGTCGGCGAAATTAAACACCGGCCTGAAAAACTGAAAAGGCTCGCCTCCCCATACCGGAAACCATTTCGGGAACGTTCCATCTATTAAAGGGAAGTAAAACATATCCACCACATGGCCGTGTAAAAAACCAGCGTACCCCCCTTCTGCTGGCATAAAGCCGGCCAATTGAAAATCGCTGTTGCTGAACAATAGTCCGTATAACATACTGTCTATTATATTGCCAACAGCTCCTGCAAAAATTAAGGCTACACATAGTACATAACCTATGTGTTGTTTGGTTTTTATAATACGTCCGATGTAATAAACACCAAATATAGCGGCCAGAATCCTGAATACACTCAGGGTAATTTTTCCATAATCACCGCCAAACTCCATTCCAAAGGCCATTCCGGGGTTTTCGGTGAAATGAATAATAAACCAGTTGCCGGCGATGTTGTGTTCTTCACCCAGCATAAAATGGGTCTTTACATATATTTTTATGGCCTGGTCAATCAGTAATACCAACAGGACGGTAAACAAAGTAGATCTCAGGTAGTGTGATTTTTCGCGCATCTATATACAAAAAAGGTTATCAATGCCAGGCAGAGATAACCTTTTATTTGGGTTTAATTTTTATTAGCTGTTTTGGTTTAATTTGGCATCAATACTTAAAGTAGCGTGCGGCACACTGCGCAAACGTTCTTTAGGGATTAGTTTACCCGATATACGACAAACCCCGTATGTTTTGTTTTCGATACGGACCAGTGCATTTTGCAGGTTGATAATATATTTTTCCTGACGGGCAGCCAGTTGAGCTGTTTCTTCTTTCGACAATACATCACTTCCATCTTCTAATAATTTAAAAGTAGGCGAAGTATCATCTGTTCCATGATCGTCGGCGTGCGATAAGGTTTGCTTCAGCAATTCATAATCGGTTTTCGCCTCGGTTAGTTTTTGCAGTATCAGTTCCTTGAACTCTGCAAGTTCCGCATCAGAATAGCGGGTTCTGTTGTCATTTGTATTCACGAAAGGTTTGGGTTGTTCTTGTAGATTTTTTTTAACCAATGTCCGGGTAAGGTCTACTTTTACTATTTGTTTACGTACAAAGCTTTCAGAGTCGTAATGCTTTTTCTCTCCGCTTTTGTCTTTACGTTTTCTTCCTTTTGCTTTTTTAGGCTCTTCTTCTTCAATGATATCTTCTTCGTCATCAATTTCGGCATCCACCTCCAAATCAGTTTCCAATAATCCATCTTCAATATCTAAGTCTTCTCCGGCAATATCGTCATCAACAGGTGCTTTCACTTTTTTCGATTCTTCCTTTCCAGGCTTGCCACTTTTTACGTCTTTTTTTAATTCTTTTTTCTCAGGTTTCACAATCTTGCTTTTGTTATCTTTCTTATTATTAACAGGTGTGGCGCTAATCTTTTTAGCTACCGGTTTTTCTTGTTTAGAGGGGGCTGCTTTTTTAACAGCAGCTGGTTTAGCAGGTTTTACAACTTTCTTAGCATCTTTTGCTTTGGTAGCAGCAGGTTTTGCAGGCTTAACAATTTTCTTAGCAACAGGCTTTGTTGGTTTTACTACTTTTTTAGCAGCAGGCTTAACAGCTTTTACAATTTTTTTAGCGGCAGGTTTTACCGGCTTAACCGCTTTTTTAGCAGCAGGTTTAACGGTTTTTTTAGCAATGGCTTTAACGGGCTTAAGGGGTTTGATAGCTTTTTTAGCTGCGGGTTTAACTTTTGCTTTTTTAGCTACTGCTTTTGCTACCGGCTTAGCCGCTTTTTTGGCAGCAGGCTTAGAAGCCTTTTTTGGTGCTGGTTTTGCCGCTTTTTTTACCGGCTTAGCTGTTTTTTTATTGTTTTTAGCCATCGTAATTAAATAATCGTAAGAATCAATTTAACTTTTCTACAGAAATATAAGTACTTATAGTCTCGTCTACTTCAACCAATATTCCCGAATGTTGTTCAATTAAGGAAACAAATTCGATATTACCGGTCAGAGTTTCAGAACAAATATAATTCAAATTATTTTTTACAGCGTTATCTATTGTATTATTTTGTTGAATTTTGATGTGAATTTTATCTGTAACTTCTAATCCCTTGTCTTTCCGTATGTTCTGTATTCTGTTGACTAATTCACGGGCAATACCTTCCTCTTTCAGGCTTTCGTTTAAAGTAATGTCTAAGGCAACAGTCACCTGGCCGCTATTGGCCACTTTCCAGCCCGGGATGTCCACCGGGATAATTTCAACATCCTCATTTTCAAGGGCAATTACCTCCCCTTCTACATTGATGTTGTAAAGGCCTGATTTTTCGATGGCCGAAATGATTTCAGCCCCGTGATCGGCAGCAAAAGCCTGAACAGTTTTCATGTGTTTGCCACACTTTTTACCCAGGGTTTTAAAATTCAGTTTCAGGTTTTTTATGATCTGTGTTTTCGATTCATCCACAAACTCAATCTCTTTCACATTTACTTCCGATAATATAAGGTCTTTTACAGCCTCTATTTTATCCACGTAGCTCTTGTCCAGCACTGGTATTTGTATACGCTGCAAGGGCTGGCGGACTTTAATGTTTTCCTTTTTACGAATAGACAATACCATGGACGATATTTTTTGCGCCAGGTCCATCCGGTCTTCCAATGCCTTGTCCTGAATATGTTTTTCGGCTTTGGCTAATTGACTTAAATGTATTGATTCGAATTGTAGAGGGGTGTTGTTGCTGATGGCCATTGCGCGAACCGGGGTACTTAAATTATTGTACATCCAGTCGGCAAAGAAGGGGGCAATGGGGCTCATCAATTGGCTTACCACCAGTATACATTCATGCAGGGTTTCGTAAGCAGCTTTTTTATCGCGGCTCATTTCTCCTTTCCAGAAACGGCGGCGGGATAAACGCACATACCAGTTGCTGAGGTGTTCGTCTACAAAATCTTCAATAAAACGTGCGGCCCGGTGTGGCTCATAATTTTCATAGGCCACAGTAACTTCTTCAATAAGGCTTTGTAATTTTGATATAATCCAGCGATCCAATTCTATTCGTTCTGCAATGGGAACAAGGTCTTTTTCGTTGATGAGAAAACGATCTACGTTCGCATATAAAGAGTAAAAGCTATAGGTGTTGTAAAGTGTTCCAAACAACTTCCGTTGCACCTCCGCTATCCCATCAATATCAAATTTTAAATTGTCCCAGGGTGCTGCGTTGGCAATCATGTACCAGCGGGTGGCATCGGCCCCGTATTTTTCAATGGTTGCAAAAGGGTCAACAGCATTGCCCAAACGCTTGCTCATTTTACTGCCGTTCTTATCAAGTACCAATCCGTTGCTGATTACATTTTTATAAGCCACCGAATCAAAACACATAACGGCAATGGCATGCAGGGTGTAAAACCAACCACGGGTTTGATCTACTCCTTCAGCAATAAAGTCTGCGGGGTAGTATTTCTTTTTGTCAATTAAGTCTTTGTTCTCGAAAGGGTAATGTACCTGTGCGTAAGGCATAGCCCCGCTGTCAAACCACACATCAATGAGGTCGGGTTCGCGGAATAATTTTTTACCGTTTTTTTCCAGTATAATGTTATCGGCGTAAGGCTTGTGCAAATCGAAGGAAGCGTAATTTTTTGCCGAATTATCGCCGGCTTTAAAATCGGCCAGGGGGTTGTTTTGCATAAAGCCTTTGGCAAAAGCCGAATCAATTTCTTTTTTCAATTGTTCAACCGAACCTATCACCAATTGTTCTGTTTTATCTTCGCTGGTCCATATTGGTAAAGGAATGCCCCAGAAGCGGGAACGGGAAAGGTTCCAGTCGTTGGCATTTTCGAGCCAGTTGCCAAAACGGCCGGTGCCGGTGGCTTCGGGTTTCCAGTTAATGGTTTTGTTTAATTCAACCATCCGGTCTTTAACAGCCGTTACTTTTATAAACCAGCTGTCGAGCGGGTAATACAAAACCGGTTTGTCTGTGCGCCAGCAATGTGGGTAGCTGTGTTCGTAGGTTTCTTTTTTAAAGAGTTTACCTTCTTCCTGCAACTTCAGCACAATGCGCTCGTCAACACTTAAGTATTCTTTCAGCTCTTTTATTTTACCGTTGGATTCAAGTATATTTTTTTGTTTTTCGAATTCTGTTTTCTTTTCTGCATCGGTGTGATAGGCTTCTTTTACAAATTCTTCGCCGTACAAGAAAACACCATCCTGTACTTCGGGTAAAAATTTACCACGTTTGTCTACTAAGGTAAGTGAGCCTATTCCATTCTGTCTGGCTACACGAAAGTCGTCTGCACCAAAGCTGGGCGCAATATGAACGATACCTGTACCATCGGTGGTTGTTACAAAATCACCCACTATTACACGGAAAGCATCGCCGTCGGTGGGTTGAGCAAAGGGAAGGAGTTGTTCGTATTTTATGCCTTCTAAATCAGAGCCTTTGAATTGACAAAGAATTTGAAAAGGAATTGCCTTGTCCCCGGCTTTGTAGTCTTCAAGTTTTAAATCTTTATTTTTTTCTGAAAAATATTTCCCGCATAAATCCTTTGCCAGAATTACATTTTCAGATTGATGTGAAAAAGGATTGAATGTTTTTACAACAAGGTAATCAATGTCTTTCCCAACAGCCAGAGCCGTATTCGAAGGCAATGTCCAGGGAGTTGTCGTCCAGGCTAAAATATAAGTATCACCTGCAAGCTCTTTTAACTTTTCACTTTTAACTTCCGACTTTTTTATTTTAAACATCACCGTCGCTGTCCTATCCTTCACGTCTCTATAGCATCCCGGCTGGTTCAGCTCATGTGAGCTAAGCCCTGTGCCGGCGGCAGGAGAGTAGGGCTGTATAGTAAAACCTTTGTACAATAAATTTTTCTCGTGTAAATTGTTCAGCAGCCACCATACACTTTCGATGTATTTGTTGTCGTAAGTAATGTAAGGGTCTTTCATATCTACCCAGTAGCCCATAATATTGGTCACTGCTTCCCACTTATCGGTGTACTTCATTACATCCTTGCGGCATTCGATGTTGTATTGTTCAACCGTAATTTTTTTCCCGATGTCTTCTTTGGTAATGCCCAATGCTTTTTCAACGCTGAGCTCGATGGGCAAACCATGGGTGTCCCAACCGGCCTTGCGCTTTACCTGATAGCCCTGCAAGGTTTTAAAGCGGCAAAAAATATCCTTAATGCTGCGCGCCATTACGTGGTGTATACCGGGCAGGCCATTGGCGCTGGGCGGGCCTTCGTAAAATACATAAGGGGCGGCGCCCTCGCGGGTGCTCACCGATTTTTCGAAGGTTTTGTTTTCTTCCCAAAACTTCAATATGTCTTTTCCTATTTGCGAAAGGTTGAGTCCTTTGTATTCGGGGTATTTGCTCATGGTAATAAAAGAAGCGCGAATTTAAGGATTTTTTGCTTTCTTTTACCACTCAGGCACTAAGGAGCACTCAGGTTCACTAAGTTTTTTCAACACAGGGCTTGTTCTGTAGTATAGGAGCCTGGCCAATAAAAAAAGGGACGGTCACCCGTCCCTTTTTTAGTATTATATGTCTGTACTGTTATTGTTTGGTAATACGTTGTACAAACGATTGAGTGCCATCGTTTACAGTTACAACATATACACCGGCTTGTAAAGCTGAAAGATCAATGTGTTTGGTGTAAACAGGAGTTTCGTAAACGTTTTCAGAAGAATAAACCTGTTCTCCGATAACGTTGAAAATTTTTACACTTGCTTTTTTACCGGCAAAACCGTTTAAAGCAATGTTTAAAAAGCCTGCAGTTGGATTAGGATAAACAGCAACACTGCTTGCTATGGCTTTAGTACTGTTTACGGCCATAGGATAAGGAATTAAAGCACCTGTCCATTTGTACATTCCTCCATCGGCAGGGTTTGCATTGTCGTTAAAACTTCCAGAGTAACCTAAAGTAGCGCTATAAAAAGCAACAGCGGTGCGTTGAGGAACACCGGCAGTGTCTTCAAGTGGCAACCAGGTGGCTCCATCGTCAGTACTCATAGAAGAACCTTTAAAAGCCGGGTTGTAAGATGCACCTACAGAAACATAGGTACTTGTTCCGGGAACCCAGCAGAAATCTCCACCGTAGTTAAAGCCTGTAGAGGTAACAGAAGTCCAGGTAGTACCACCATCGGTAGTTGCAGCATAATCAAATTTAGTAGTTGTGGCATTTTTCTTAGCAACCAAACCATTGTTGGCATCACGGAAAGCAAGACCGCTGATCATGCTTTGTGTGGCAGTGGTAGACAGGAAAGGAGTAGTGGCTACTGTCCAGGTAAGTCCTTTGTCAGTAGATTTAAAAACACGTCCGTGGTCGGTACCAAACCAGATTGTTCCGGCGAATGTTGCAAATGAATTTGTTAAACCCCATTCAGCAGCAGGAGAGCAGGACAATTGGTTGCCTGTGTTAGGAGTACGTACCCAGGTAGTGCCACCATCTGTTGTGGTGTAAATTTCGTAATACCCGCCCAATGGATCTCCAATAGCTACACCATTGTTTTTATCCCAGAAATAAACCACGTCTGTAAAAGAACCATTTCCATAAGCGGCAGTGGCCTGGCGGGTCCAGTTGGCTCCACCGTCATTTGTTCTGTATATACCCTGATTTACATCGGTTCCGTTTTCATCAAATAAAGCAGCCCAGGCAGTATCACCATTTAAAGGGCTGATGTTGGCAATACCAAAAGTAGCAGGATTAGGAACAGTAATCGTTCCCTGTGTCCAGGTAGTACCTCCATTGGTTGTTTTTACATACTCCTGAATTTTAGCCGCACCACCCGAACCATCATAACCAACAGCCCAGCCAGTTGAGTCATTTGGAAGGGTAATAGAATTAATGCCCCTTGAACCTGCAGAAAAATTAGAATTTTGCACGTTCCATTGCGCCTGTGAATTAAATCCGAAAGCGATAAGGGAGGAAACTAAAAGTAAGCGTGTTTTCATTGTTTATTATTTTTATATTGTTTTAGTGGTTAGAAGAGCCAAAAGTATAATTATTTTATTGCATAAAAAAATATATTAAAGTGCCGGGAGGGAATAAGAAAAGGGGGTGAAATCTCACCCCCTTTTGTACAAATTAAAGGATAAATTACTGCTTTGTAATGCGTTGCACAAAGGATTGAGTGCCGTCGTATACCGTAACAATATACACACCGGCCTGTAAGGCAGATAAATCAATGTGCTTAATGTATACCGGGGTTTCGTATATGTTTTCGGAAGAATAAACCTGCTCACCGATAACATTGTAAATTTTAACGCTTGCTTTTTTACCTGCAAAACCATTCAGGCTTATATTCAGATAGCCCGCTGTTGGATTGGGGTACATAACAACGCTGCTGACTGTTGTTTTGTTTGCGGCTATTCCAATACCAAAAGGGTTTAAAGTACCCGACCATTGGTCTATTTCATCAAAGCCTCCGGCATAACCCAGGCTGGCGCTGTAAAAAGCAACCGATAACCTTTGAGGAGCCCCGGCGGTATCTTCCAAAGAGGCCCAGGTGGCTCCGTCATCTGTACTCATTGAAGAACCTTTAAATGCAGGGTCGCCACCTACCGATACGTAAATTGAAGTTCCCGGAACAGCGCAAAAATCACTGCCGTAATTAAATCCGGTAGAGGTAACAGAAGTCCAGTTGGTTCCTCCGTCGCTTGTTTTTACATATTTGCTTTTTGTTGTACCCCCTGTTGTATCAGTAATACAAGCCATGCCGTTGTTGGCATCGCGGAAAGCTACTTTGGAGATGAGGTGGGCACTGCTCACAGCGGCAGAAGTGATTGTAAAGGGAGTAGAAGCGTGCGTCCAGGTGAGGCCTTTGTCGGTCGATTTAAAAATGCGCCCGTGTGTTGTACCAAACCAAATGGTGCTTCCGCTAACGGAATAACAATTGGTCAATGCACATTCAGCAGACGGTGCAGGGCTTAAGTGACTGCCTGTGTTTGCAGTACGCGTCCAGCTTGTTCCTCCGTCGGAAGTGGTGTACACTTCATAATATCCTCCCTGAGGGTCGCCCACAGCAACACCGTGATTAGCATCCCAGAAATAAACAAAATCAGCAAAAGAAGCAGTGCCATAGGCTGCGGTGGCCTGGCGTGTCCAGGTAGTACCGCCATCCGTGGTTTTATAAATCCCCTGGTTTGCGCCGGGACTGGTGTTGGAGTCCCAAAAGGCAGCCCAGGCTGTATTTGCATCTACTGCACAAAGGTTCGATAAGCCAAATGTACTTTGTTCTGTACTGTCAATGGCCGCATCCCTGATAAAGCCTGCTGTATAATTTACACCGGCATCGGTGGTCCGGGTGAACTCCTGGATTTTCACTCCACCTCCGGGTGTTCCGTCGTAAGCGCCGCCCCATACGGTGGTTGCGTTAGGCAGACTAATTACATTGGTGCCACGGGCAGTAGCGGCAAAGTTTGGACTTTGCACGACCCATTGTGCATTGGAACTCAGTCCAAGTACCAACAGGGATGAAACTAAAAATAAGCGTGTTTTCATTTCTTTATGATGTTTTAGCGTTTGATGGCAATATTATCATCATTTCAGCTTATTAAAAAAATAAAATCAGATCACAAATCAGAATCCTAAAAACAAAAAAGCCGGTCTTTAAACCGGCTGAATTAAATCTTAAATTATCCGAATTGCACAAAGCCACTTTTATCAATGTATGGCTTATTCCTTTTGGCTGAACTCTATAGGAAAGCCATAAGCTATAAAAATTAAGCCATAAAGGGTTTTACATAAGCGAAATCCCTTTTTGGCTTTTGGCTTTTTACTTTTGGCTGAACTCTAAGGGAAAGCCATAAGCTATAAAAATTAAGCCATAAGGGGTTTTACATAAGCGAAATCCCTTTTTGGCTTTTGGCTTTTTACTTTTGGCTTTATAGCCTGCAAGCCCCAAAGAGACCTCCTGAAATCAACCAACAAGTTTTCAGAAGGCCTCCGGGCTCATGTACTATTTATTCTACAACAACTTTTTTGGTTTGTTTTCCCTTTTCTGAAATAACAGAGAAAAGGTACATCCCTTTGTTTTGCAGGTTCATACTTTTAGCATAAGTTGCCGTATTTATTTTTTCGGAATAAACAACACGGCCTACTACATCGCTCAATTGCACAGTGCATTCCGTGTTTTCAGTTCTGTTGAGCTCAAATTGAATGATGCCTGTACTTGGGTTCGGATAAATTTTCACCGTTTGATCCAGGTCGTTTAAGCTGTTCATTCCTGTGCTGCTGGTAATGTTAATATTGTCTACATACAGGGCTTGCCCGTAATGCCCCCTGTTTTGGAATACAACCAGCACATTGCCCTGTCCGGCAAAACTGTTGAGGCTAATTGTTTCGTTGCGCCATTGTGCAGCCCCGCTCGGGGTAAATATATTCGCGCTTAATGTTCCGCTTGCCGAAGACAAGGTTGCGCCTCCTTTTGTGTAAACATTGGTGAAGGTGGTGCCACAATCGCTTGATACCAATACGGCCAGTGTATCGCTGTACTGGTTGTCGTATTGTTTGTAGGCCACATCAAAACTCAGGCTTGCTGAACTTACGGATGAAAAATCGTATTTGGGGCATTGTATCTCATCGCGTTTACCAGCCGCATCGTGGTTGTAATTGTCAAACAGCATACTGGCTGTTGATCCCTGCGAGCCAACGGTAGCCGAACGCTCCCAGAATATTGTATCGTTGTTGATGTTGTTGCTTGTCCAGTTGGCCGGTGGGAAAGCAGCAGCCGTAAAGCTTTCCTGCAAAGGCAGTGCAATTACACCTGTAACGGTAATGTAAGAAGTTTGTGTAGAGGTGTTGCTGCCATTGGCGTTGGTGGCCACCAGCGAAACAGAATAGGTACCCGGTGCAGCATAACTAACTGTAGGGTTTTGTTGAGTAGAGGTGGAAGGGTTTCCTCCCTGAAAAGTCCAGCTCCAGGAGGTTGGTGTACCCGAGGATTGGTCGGTAAAGGCAACAGACTTACCGGGACAAATTGCCTGATGGTTGGCCGAGAAGTTGGCCACCGGCGCTCCGCCTGTTGGGGCAGAGGTAACAACAAGGCTTTGCGACCAGGTGCCACTGCCTGTATTGGTGCTAATGGAAGTGCCACCTGAAAAAGCACAGGTCGTCATCCCGTTGTTTTGCCAGGGGTCCATAAATGTGAGCGTACTGGAGGAGACATTGTAGGCACAACCAACCACCACATGTCCCCCACCAGCACTCCACATTACACCTATAACAAAAGGCCTGGTATCCGTTAAGGCTGTTTTAACCTCGGCTACTGTTAAACTACGGTTGTAAAATGTACTTGTAAGACTTCCAAAATGGGTTAAAATATCATCTATTGCTCCTGTTCCCGTAATCTGATTGGATTGGTTACAGCCAGATGGCGAAGTACAGCAGGTGCTTTTTGACCAGGCATAATTATTAATTAGGCATTGGGTTGTATTGGTGGTGAAGCCATAATATTTTAGGATGCATTCACTATTGGCAGCCCAGCACCACTGATTTTGTTGTTGTTGCACTACGCTCACATTGGCCTGTAACACCTGTGCGCCTGAACGGGTAGCAATTATAAAGAGGATGGCTACGTATAATATAGTATTGATTTTTTTCATGATTTTTTTATTTTAGATTACGGGTTGATTCATTTTTTCGTTCTTCTGTGTGAACAGATAAACGAAAAAACTATTGAACTTACGAACGCTTAATTGAAAAGGATGCGCTTGATTTCGTTTACTTTATAAGTAGTCCCTTTGGTTTTCCCTGTTGTAGTGTTTAAGGCTATTTTAGCCGATTCAAGGGGAGTAAACACTGCGTTTTCAATTGTAGTGCCCGCCGGTTTGTAAGCCACAAAACCACATTTTTTTTCGTAAACATTCAGCATTATTTTTTCTGAACTGTTTGCAGATGTTTGTCTGTTTTCAATCACCTGTAATTCTTTCGCCAATAAAGCGGCCCCTACTGTTTCGATTTTATAAATACCGTTGCTTAGTGAAACGGTGAGCATAGACCTGTATTCGCCATTAACAGTAACAACAACATTATAAACATTGGTAGCAAATACCTGCCCCTGGTTGTTGAGGCCCACAATGGTATAAATAGAACCCGGTACAGCTTTGGCAAATTCAGCACGCTTGTTAAACCCATGCTCTTTTTCAAGACCTGCGGGTATGTTTTCTAAAAATGCGTTCAATTCCTTTTTGGCAAACTCGACTACTTTTTGTTGTGCATGTTCATTCAGATTAATTTTTTCTTTGGCTTTAAATGAAATGCAGCAAAATGCAATTAATAAGGCGGGGAGGAGGAGGATTTTACTTTTCATGGTATTGGTTTTAGAGATTAACTTTTGCTAACATACTTGATCTGCCCCGCTATTATCAATCAAAAAAGCAGTTTAAATAAACCGCAGGGTACTGCATTTACCCCGGTAAATTATTTTAATGCGTTGAAAATAATACAGATACAACTTTTTATTATTAGGCTCAGGCCCTGGTTTTGATGAAGGGAAAAGATGAGTTTGCGAATGTTTTATTCGGACAATAAACAAAAACGGAAAGGTAAAAGATGAATGGAGAAAAGAAGTTAGGCCTTACAGGGCTCAAGAGCAGCAATAAAAAAGCCTGTTCAAGTGCATTGCACAATTGAACAGGCTTTTTTTGTAACAAGTCTATTGCTTGATTATTTTCTTTGAAATTTTAACAGATGCGTTTTCAAAATCAACAAGGTAAATTCCATTGTTGAGCTGGCTCAGGTCAAGTGTATAATTGCTGCTGCCTTCAGGTAGTTTATGGGTAGTGATTGTTCTTCCCAACAAGTCGCGTAAAAACAAAGTACCTCCTTCTTTTAAGTGAGTGGAAACAAGGGTGCAATGAGCAGAGGCGGGGTTGGGGTAAACAGTACTTGTTGCATCCATATTTACATGGCTGATGTTGTTGTATGGAATATGGTTGTAAGAACTGCAATCGGTAAAGATTGAATTTTGCTGATGCGTGGATGCAGGAACGGTTCCGGTATTAAACGGTACCGGTGTGCCCAAAGCCGGCCAGGCAAAACCCGCAGTGAAAAAGCCGGGTTTTAATCCTAAGTAATAAGAACTTTCGGGAAGGCTGCTGGTGCCTGCCGGAGTAATGGTTCCTTTGTTGTTGTTGCCATATTCAAATGTCCCAGTTCCTGTTATAGTATATAAGCCGGCGGTATTGTTGGTGACCTCGTTGCCAATCAGGTTCTGGTAATCAGAAGCCGGATTGCTGTTCATATAGATGCCCCAGGTGCCTGCCCGGTTTCTGAAAAAAGTATTGTAAGGCCCGTTTTTACCATGCGAATTATCGATCACTAAATTTTGCGCATTGTTGCCTTCAAATAAATTAGCATAAGGGTAATTGCCGTGCAACACCATATCGCCCGCAGAATTTGTTGGAAAGAACCCCTCGTTCCAATAGGGATCGGTAGAACTGTTGTATGCAAATACATTGCCATTGGCGCCGGCCTGCAATAACATGGAATGACGAAGGTGGTTAAAAATATTGTTTTCAATTAAACAATCGCCAGTGGTAAATTGCGCAGCCACACCGTAACCCTGTCCGCTGCCCCCGTATGCAAAAGCATGGTGCATGTAACAACCCGAAATATAAATGTGTGAGCTGGTAGACAAAGCGACGTGGGCATAATTCGCCATTTCGCTTTCAACACCCAGCAACCAGCAATAAGCAGCTTTGTCCATATCAATGTTGGTGCTTTGAGAAGTAGTGGCGTCCAGGCGTTTTATTTTCAGGCATTCAATACCCACAGCCCGTGCCATGTTAAGTTTTACAATCTTCGCACTATCGCTCAGTACATAATCTTTTCGCAGGGGGCCATCAATACGAAGCGTGTTGTTGTTGATAATGCTGCTGATACGGGCCACCTGGCCAAGGGAATTGTAGGCCCAGCTGGATGCCATCAAGGCCACATCGTTCTGATACAGTTTAATAAAATCACCAACTGCAAAACCGGCAGTGCTGTTCACACACACATAAACGCTATCTTTTAATAGGGACCCGTTTACATTGGCAGTTGTGCTGCTTTGAGAACCATAAATATTAATCAGGTTGCTGATGGCTCCTCCAAGGTCAAATAATAATATGCTGCTGTCTTTTGAATTTCCACGTAAAACTACACTATCAGGTAAAGTAAGGGTGGCGTTGAATTTATATTTTCCTGTGGGGAAATAAATCACCCCGCTGTGTCCGTTCAACGCTGCCAATGCGCTTTGAAAAGCGTTGTTGTTAATGGTCAGACTATCGCCCACACCTCCGTAATTGTTAATATTAACAAAAGCAGTATAAGAGGGTACCGGGCCTTGCAAACCTGCATTTTCCCAGTTTACTTTGCGCGACAGCGGCAGGGTTTGTGAGAAATCGCTGAGGGCAATAAAAGATAAAATCAGCAGGAGTATATTTTTTTTCATAAGGCGATTTTAGTTGTTTACTATTAAAATTAATGAAAATTTCAGAAGGCCTTCTATGTTTTATGTAAAAATCAATAGTATGTCGCGTTTTTTCGATGAGCATTTTAGTATTTGCTCAATTGTTTTTAAGTTTAGCAGTTCGTTTGTGCAGAAACGAATGAACGAAAGAACGAAAGAACAGATAAACGGGTAAACGGGTAAACGAAAAAAATGGAACCATTAAAAGAACTATTCAACACAGCTTTCCACGAGCACCTGGCTTTGGAACTAACAAAGGTGTATAAAAATTTTAAGCAGCAACAGTTTATTACCGAAGTAAGTAAAAACCTGGAACAGCAATCGCTTAATGAACGGATGCGGAATGCTTCGCTTGTATTGAATAAATACTTACCCGAAGATTATAAAAAAACCATTGACATACTTCAACAAGTAATACCGAATATGAAGAGGGGGTACACTTCTCTTCTTTTCCCGGATTATGTGGGGCAGTACGGAAAAAAGGACATCCACCTTTCGCTGGAAGCCCTGAAATATTTTACCCAATTCGGCTCTTCTGAATTTGCGATACGCGAATTTTTAAAACACGACTTTAATAAAACCATTCAGGTGATGTACACCTGGGCTAAGGATAAAAACTATCACGTAAGGCGCTTAGCCTCCGAAGGCAGCCGTCCCCGCCTGCCCTGGTCGTTTAAATTAGACGAAGTCATTAAAAACCCAAAACTGACGCAACCCATTTTAGAAACCTTAAAGGCCGATGAGGAATTGTATGTGCGTAAATCGGTGGCCAATCACCTGAATGATATTTCGAAAGACCATCCGGATTATATGGTGCAGGTGGTAAAGGGCTGGGATAAAAAACACACCCACACGGCCTGGATTGTAAAACACGCGAGCCGCGCACTCATTAAAAAAGGACACAGCGCATCCTTAGCTGTATTTGATTTTGAAAAGAAGCCCAGACTCAGCATAGGACAATTTAAACTGAACACTAAAAATTTAAAACTGGGGCAGGCTTTACAGTTTGAATTTGATGTAGTATCTGAAAAATCAAGTCCGCAAAAATTAGTGATAGACTATATTATTCATTACCGCAAAAAAGCAGGAGAGCTTTCACCGAAAGTATTTAAGTTAACTGAACTCGAATTACTTCCTAAACAAAGTGTACACATCAGTAAAAAACAAGTGTTTAAGGATTTTACCACGCGTAAGCATTTTAGCGGACAGCACCTGATTGAAATACAGGTAAACGGGAAAGTTATGGCAGAAGATAAATTTAAGCTGGAAGTCTGAGGCAGCTTATTTGTTTATGCCCCTAAGCACCATTGATTGCTCCGCTGACATAGGTTTTGATTGTTGGCTTTTTTTTATATATTTGTGATTCACCAAATCACCTCCCCCTTTTTTCGCCCTTAGAAATTAATCGTCCCGTATTCATAAGAGTACAGGCTGGTTTTAAAAATTAGTACAAATGAAATCTTTTAGCTGCCTGCTTTTCCGGCTTCAACTTGTATGCGTATTCCTGTTGTCTGTAAGTATACGGGCACAGGTGAGGGAAAGCGGTTCAAAAAAAATCTTCATTGAGGACAACAAGCATCAGTGGCCTGCACAGGTAAAATACCAGGCTGAAATACCGGGTGGAATGGTTTTTTTTGAAAACAATGCCCTCACCTACCTTCTTTCAGAAAATATTGACTTTCATGGTTTTTCCCAAAAAACGAACGAGGCGATTGTACTGCACCAGCATGCCTGGAAAGTAAAATTTGAAGAAGCGAACCCTTCGGTTAAAATTTCAGGGATTGATCCTTATTCCTTTCACCGGAATTATTACAGGGGTAATGACCCACTTAAATGGGCAGAAAATGTGAATGTTTACAATGGATTAACTTATCAGAACCTATACGAAGGGATTGACGTGCATTTTTACAATGCAGGGGAGCATTTTAAATATGATTTTATTATTGCCCCCGGTGCTGATTATAAAAAAATTAAAATGGACTACGAAGGGGCAGACAATATGCGTATTGAATACGGACACCTGTACATTAAAACAAGCCTGGGCACCGTAATAGAACAAAAGCCTTACGCCTACCAGGAAATAGAAGGGAAAAAAATTGAAGTGGCCTGTAGCTACAACTTAAAACAAACTAAACTCTCTTTTTTAGTCAAAGGAAGGTATAATAAAAGTCTGCCTTTAATTATTGACCCCACCTTGATAGCCTCTACTTATACAGGTTCAACGGGTGATAACTGGGGTTTTACGGCTACATACGACCAGGCGGGGAATATTTATTCGGGGGGCATTGCTGCCGAAACGGGCTATCCTACAACTGTCGGGGCTTTTCAAACAGTTTTCGCAGGTGGCGGCATGGGAGGCAATGCCTATCCCTTTGATGTGTCCATTACCAAATACAACCCTACCGGTACCACCATACTTTTTTCAACCTATTATGGAGGCTCAGACAATGAGCAACCGCATAGCTTTATTGTGAACCCGGCCGGCGAATTGTATGTGGCCGGCCGTACGTATTCTTCAGATTTTCCGGTAACCACCGGGGCTTACGACCAAAGCCACAATGGAGGTGCTGATCTTTTTATAGGAAAATTTAATAGCAGTGGCGGACTCCTGTCGTCTACCTTTGTGGGTGGTGCCGCCGATGATGGAGTTAATTATACAACCACCTGGAGTTCTTATGCCAAAACAAAATTTAATTACGCCGATGACGGACGTAGTGAAATAATGCTGGATGCCCAGGGGAATGTTTATGTTGCAGCAAGCACCCAGTCCGCCAATTTTCCTGTTAGCGCCGGGGCTTATGATGCGAACCTGGGTGGGGCGCAGGACGGTTGTGTAGTGAAAATGAATGCAAACCTGAGTACACTTATATTTGGCACCTACCTGGGGGGAAGCGATTACGATGCTGCTTATGGACTTAAAGTAGACAATAGTTTGAATGTGTATGTAACCGGAGGAACGAGCAGTACTGATTTTCCGACTACAGCCGGGGTATTGCACGGCACTTACCTGGGAGGTTTAACAGATGGATTTATCAGCGTTTTAAACAGTAGCGGTACAAGCCTTACAAGCTCTACTTTTATTGGGACATCACAATACGATCAGTCTTTTTTTATAGAATGTGATTCCAACAATGATATTTATATATTGGGCCAGACTACCGGGGCATATCCTGTAACAGCAGGTGTTTATTCCAATCCCAACAGCGCGCAGTTCATTCATAAAATGAACTCCTCGCTAACGACTACCCTGATGTCAACCGTTATAGGAACGGGTTCCGCCAATCCCAATATTTCACCTACAGCTTTTCTGGTAGACAGTTGCCGCAGCATTTATATTTCGGGTTGGGCGCGTTGTGCTAACTTCCTTCACCCCAACGACAATACAGTAGTGGGAATGCCCATTACAGCCAATGCGCAGCAATCGACTACCGATGGTTGCGACTTTTATTTTATGGTGCTTACCCCCAATGCACAGGCACTTTGGTACGGTTCGTTTTATGGTGAAAATGGAGGCCTGGAACCCGATCATGTAGACGGTGGAACAAGCCGGTTTGATTCGCGGGGATTTATTTACCAGTCGGTTTGCGCCAGTTGTGGCGGCTCCCAGGGCTTTCCCACAATGCCGGGGGCCTGGTCTACCAGCAACAACAGTTTAAATTGCAACAACGCTGTGGTTAAAATGGACATGGGGGTGAAGCCTTATGCCCTGGCAAATGTGACTGGGCCGAATGTTGGTTGCGCTCCGTTTACGGTTCAGCTCAACAATACAGGTAGTACGGCCCTGCATTACTCCTGGGATTTTGGAGATGGAAGCCCTATTGATACATTGAGTAATATTTCACATATTTATACCTCGCCCGGCATATACACCGTCACCTTAACGGCCATCGACTCGCTGGGAATATGCAAGAACCAGGATACTTCAACGCTTATCATCAAGGTGGGTAGTGTACCGGTGCTGCAGGTGAGCCATGTGAATGTACTGTGCGCCGGTACATCTACCGGAAGCGTGAGTGTGACTGCTACCGGGGGCTTTCTGCCTTATACCTACACCTGGTCGCCTCTTACCCAGGTAAGCCCAACTGTGAGTGGCTTAGCTGCGGGTGTTTATTCTGTAGTAGTAAAAGATTCCATCGGATGCTCAAGCACAATAAGTGATACAGTAAAAGCACCTCCGCCCCTGCTGGTTTCAGTTACAGATACTGTTCATGTTTCCTGTTACGCCGGGCACAATGGTTCGGCTACAGTGAGCGGCAGTGGTGGCACAGGCACAATTGTGTACAGCTGGAACACAATTCCGGTTACAAGTGGTACAAAAGCCGATAGCCTGAAAGCAGGCGACTATACTGTTACTTTAACAGATGCGAACGGTTGTCAGCTCAGCCAGCACA
>JAHEYF010000058.1 GCA_023251755.1 Bacteroidota bacterium | reverse complement strand
CGCAACAGTAACAGTTACGCCCACTTTAAACGGATGTACGGGAACACCAGGTACCTATACCCTTACTGTAAATCCAACACCGGCTGTTGACCCTGTGGCCAATATTACCGAATGCAACAGCACAAGCATTCCTGCTACAACTTTTGCGAGTACCCCTACAGGGGCTACTTATACCTGGCTGAACAACAACAACACGGTTGGTCTTGCAGGAGGCGGAGCAGGCAATACCCCTTCCTTCATTGCAACCAATTCTACCACTGCTCCCATTACTGCTTTAATTACAGTTAGCCCAACCTTAAACGGATGTCCGGGTCCTGCTTTAACCTATACCATTACCATCAACCCAACTCCCGGAGCGCCTGCGGCCAGCGATGTTGGTTATTGTTTAAACGCTGTTGCAAGCCCTTTAAGCGCTACTCCATCGGCAGGCGGTACATTGAACTGGTACGGTACATTTGCTGCGGGAGGAACCTCATCGGCCACTGCCCCAACTCCTTCCACCGCTACAGCCAATACCACCAATTACTATGTATCGCAGACTGTGCTGGGTTGTGAAGGGCCGCGCAAACAAATACAGGTTACAGTGCTGAATCCTCCCACTGCTACACCTTTAAGCAATGTTACCTTCTGCAATGGCGACCCGGTGCCGCTTACCCCCTTAAGCAGCACACCTGTAGGGGCAAGTTTTACCTGGACCAATTCAAACCCTGCTATCGGGCTTGCTACACCGGGTACAGGCAATGTTCCAGCATTCACAGCTACAAATTCAACTTCCTTAACAACAAGCGGTGTTATTACAGCCTCGCCTACTTTAAACGGATGCACAGGTGCGTCCACAAGTTATACCATTACCATCAATCCTTCTCCCATTGCAACAGTCAGCAATAGCTCTGCCTGCAACAACGACCCCGTAAGCGCATCTGCCTTTACAAGTGTACCTGCGGGAGCAACTTACACCTGGGCCAATTCAAATACCAGCATTGGTCTGGCTGCAAGCGGTACAGGCAACATAGCGGCTTTTACAGGAATAAATACCGGCACTGTTTCCGCAACAGCCCTTGTATCTGTTACGCCCACACTGAACACCTGTACAGGGCCTGCCGCCAGCTATACTATAACCATATACCCTACACCTGTTGCCCCTGTAGTTAACAACAGCAGTTTATGCAACAACGCTACGGCTACTCCTTTAACCGCAACAGGTACAGGCACATTAAACTGGTACGCCGCAGCTACCGGAGGCACCTCCTCTTCAACAGCCCCAACACCTTTAACCACAACTGTTGGTCAAAGCAGCTATTATGTTTCTCAAACTATCAATGGTTGCGAAGGGCCACGCGTACCACTAACCATCACCATTCACCCCTTGCCAACAGCCACACTTTCTGCACAAATTACAGGTTGCTCGCCGGTCTGTTCAAACTTCACCATCACCGGTGCATCCCTCTTAACAAGCTGCAACTGGAACATGGGCGATTCATCCACATTCCTTAACGGCGGCACTACCATTACAGCTTATTGTTACACCGTGCCGGGCGTATACAGCATTACAACAACAATTACCGACACCAACAATTGTTCTTCCACATTAAGCTTTAACAATTGGGTGATGGTGTATGAAGTTCCTCTTGCCAATTTTTCTTTCTCGCCAGAAACCACCACTATTTTAAACCCCGCAATTGATTTTCATAATTTGTCTACCGGCAACAACATCGTAATAACAAACTGGGCCTTCGGTGATTCTGCTCAGTCCACCTCTTCGGAATTCAGCCCCTCGTTTCTATACCCTGATGTAGGTTCTTACACCATTCAGTTAGTTGAAATCAACACCAATGGTTGCCGCGATACCGTTTACCAGACTTTGGTAATTGAGCCAGACTTTACATTGTATGTACCCAATGCTTTTTCGCCCAACGATGATGGTAAAAATGAAATTTTTATTCCACAGGGCATAGGCATCGATACAAAAGGTTATGGCTTCTGGATATTTGACCGCTGGGGAAACATGATTTTTTTCACCGACGACCTCTCTAAAGGATGGAACGGAACAGTGCAGGGGGTGGGCAGCGAACCCGTGCAGGAAGACACGTATGTGTGGAAGCTAAAATGCAAAACCTATAAAGGAGATAAAAAACAATTGTCGGGGCATGTAACTGTAGTTAGGTGAGTTAAAGTAAAAAACAAAACAGATTAATTCTGCAATAATCTGTTTTGTTTTTAAAACGAATGGTTATTTGACTCTTAGCGTGAGTTTCCTTCTTTCTGGTTTAATCCAAAGCCTTTAAACTATTTACAAAATCGTCGGTTGTGATTGCACTTAAGGCAAAATTAACAGATTGATTGCTGCTAATTGTGAGGGGCACAAATGAAGAATAGAGTTTTCCGTTTTTAACACCTATTGCAACAAGAGTACACTCTAAACCCACGGGCGCATAATAATAGGGGAAGTTTAGCCCATTGGAGTATACATGAATCATTGAACTGATGTTTTTAAACACTAAAAAACATCAGTTTTATAACTGGCAATAGTATCCGCCGGCAACAAGGTTAAGGTAGTTTGTGTATAGGCTGAAAAATAACTTGCATTATCACTGTTGCACCATGTACCCGAATCGGCCGGAAATTGAAAATGATACAAACTAAACACATAAGCATTGGCTGCATTTTCAACACTATCTGCAGGAGCAGGAAACCAGCCGATACCGAGACCGGCAGTATCAAGTCCCACAAAAGGCTGTTGCACATTTAGGGTATCAAGCCCTCCGGTTAATGCTGCAGGCTGACTCACAGTAATTTTTTTTCCGGGCAGCAATGTTACCGCCGAATTGTTGAGCATTGCTTTAATGAAAAATTCCCCGCCTGATTTTAAAGGCGTTCCCCAATAAGTTGACGTGGCAATATTTGATAGCAACATATCACTTTTTTTATAAATATCCCTGAACTTGATTGTAACAGTGCCGCTTACCGGTACATTTCCTTGTGTAACAAAGGAGTTGGGGGCTATAGTTACAATTGCCCCCTGTGGGCTGGTAAAATTTCCTCCCGTGAGGGCATTTATCGTATAAGTTTGTACAGGAACAGCATTTTTCGAGTAAAAATCTTTTGGCGAAGAATAATTATCGGCCACAGGATTGGGGTTCGGGTCAGGATCGGCCTCTATTGTCTGATCGGTTTTTTTACAGGAGAAAACAGCACTAATCACTGCAACGAAAAGAATGCTTTTTGAAATTTTCATACAATAGTTTTTTTAGTGTGTGATAAAAATGAACCTTGGTGGATTAAAATATCCAACAAGTTAAACCCGATTTTACATTTTAAATTACCTTTAAAAAGGTTTTTAGCACATTTTAAAGAAGGTTCGGCATTGAACGCAACCTTTTATTTTTATTGTACAAGGAATGGTTCACACTACTTTGGAACATCTTGCCATAAACCATCTCAAAACAAAAAAGTTTTTGTTTCAAAAAACAATTGTCGGGGGCCCGTGACTGTTGTGAGATAGTTTTTAGTTCTTTGTTCAAAGTTCTTAGTAGATAAATACAACATATAAACTACAAGGCCCTTAGTTTCTCATTATCCCGAACAACTAAGAACTAAGAACAAAGAACTTCGATTCCGTTCGTAGATAAAAGCTTACCATTCATCTAATTTAAACACTCTGTTATACCACATAAACTCTAAGAAAGCACCTTCCTTTTTATTCCCACAAGCCCTGAAATTACTGACAAATTTAGCTATTTCACACTAAAATCAAGTCCTACGAAGCCTCATTTATATGCAACAATACATCTGATATGTTTATATTTTCGGGGTAAATTTCAAAAAAACCATCTTATTTTTGCAGAATAATTGTAACCAAAAATAGCGGTGAAGATTAATTACCAATGAAAAACCACAACCTGAAACATTTAGTTGCTTTAACATTTTTGTTATTCTCCTATTCCCGATTTTTCTCACAATGCACCCTGAGCTCCTCTCCGGCTTCAGGTACCATCAATTGCGGGCAAAGCCTTCAGCTTAACGCTTTCGGAGTGGGTGGTTCAAATATATTTGCAGACAACTTTAACATTGGTGCAGCCGGATCGGGCTGGCTATCAACAACAGGTGCCCAATACGACAATCCCTGTAGCCCCGGACCCGGAGGGGCTTACCTCTGGATGGGCCCCGGATCAGCCGCACCCCGTGTAGCACAAACCATTGCTTTTAATATTCCCTGCACCGGCACACTTTGTTTTGATTTAAGGTTAGCCCTTCAGGGTACCGCTTCACCCTGCGAAGGACCTGATGCTACAGGAGAAGGGGTGTATGTGCAATATTCTACCAATGGCGGAACCACCTGGACCACACTCAACTATTTTGACCCCGCCCCAAGTTCAGGAACAGACCCTGTTTTAACCAGCTGGCACAACTACTGTTACACCATCCCGGCAGGTGCTATATCTGCGAATACTATTTTCAGATGGGCACAAACAACCATCACCGCCAGCGGAAACGACCACTGGGGGATCGACAACGTTTCGATTGTTTTAAATTGCGGAACACCTTATTACTACAGCTGGCTGCCTGCCACTGGCCTGAGTGCCTCAAACATTGCCAACCCTGTTGCTTCGCCTTCAACAAGCACCACGTATACAGTTTATTTTACCAACGGTGTTCACGACACCTGTAGTGCTGTTATTCCTGTAACTGTAATTAGCCCTACAGCCGATGCAGGAACAGTGCAGACTATATGTGCCGGCTCTTCGATTAACTTAGCCGCCACAAGCAGTTTTAATGCAGCACCGCAAACATTAAGTTTTATACACAGTGCCACCGATAGCATAAAAGACCTTCAAACACTAAGCACAACTGTAAACGTTACCGGCTTTAATCAAAGCACCATTAATTCCTACACTACCATATCCCTGTGCTTAAACCTTACCCACACCTGGGATGCAGATTTAAGCATCAGCCTTGTATGCCCCGGCGGTACGGTCATCGACCTTTCTTCCAACAACGGGTCAAGTGGTGACAACTACACCAACACCTGTTTTTCGGCCACGGCAGCCACCGCTATCACCGCAGGATCGGCTCCCTTTACCGGAACGTTCACCCCCGAACAAGCCTTCAGCAACCTGATGGGCTGCCTCGCCAACGGAACCTGGACCTTAAAAGTGAAAGATGGCTCAGGCGGCGATGTGGGACTATTAAACAACTGGACTTTAACACTTACAGACAACACGCCCTATATAACTTCGGTCAACTGGGCTCCCAATACCAATATAACTGGCGGAACAACACTTACGCCTACTGTTAGTCCTGCCGCAACAACAACTTACACCGTAACTGTAACCGGATCAAGTGGTTGTTCGGCAAGCGATACCGTTACGGTATTTGTGAACCCCATGCCCGTAGCCAATGCTGGTGCCGATGCATCCACCTGTGCGGGAACTCCCGTAAACCTGCTGGCAAGCGGCGGAACTACCTATTCCTGGACACCTGCTGCTACCTTAAGCAATACCACCATTGCAAACCCTGTGGCCTCTCCGGTCAACACCACCGATTATATTGTTACCACTACTATTGGCACTTGTAGTGATAAAGACACCGTTCGCATTACAGTTAAAGCCCTGCCTGTTATAGATGCAGGCAACAACGCTATACTGTGTACGGGCGCTTCTGTAAACATCATTGCAAGCGGCGGACAAAATTACACCTGGGCACCGGCAACAAATTTAAGTGCCACCAATATTGCCAACCCTGTTGCTACACCCACAGCTACCATTACCTATACCCTTACAGGCACGGCCGCTAACGGATGCGCGAACACCGACAGCCTTACACTTACAGTCAACAATGCGCCCTCTGCCAATGCCGGGCCGGATACTTCGTTTTGTGTTGGAAGCAGCCTTGGTCTGAATGCTACTGGTGGCGGAACATACAGCTGGAGCCCGGCCGGTGGCTTAAGCAGTTCAACAATTGCCAACCCTGTTGCCAATCCCGCCATTACAACCACATATATTTTAACCGTTACATTGCCCGGAGGCTGTACCGCTAAAGATACCGTAGTGGTGGCTGTCAATCCATTACCCCTTGTAGATGCAGGCACCAACCACATTATCTGCCCGGGAAGCTCAGCAACACTGAGCGCAACCGGTGCTGCAAGCTATACCTGGTTGCCCGCAGGCACTTTAAACAATCCGGCAACAGCTGCCCCTGTTGCCACACCAACGGTCACTACAACTTATATTGTAACCGGAACAGATGCAAACGGCTGTAAAAAAACAGATGCTGTAACGGTGGTAATAGGCCCCGGGCTTACTGTAACAGCAAGCAACGACGTAACTGTGTGTGCCGGAACAAGCACCGGCCTGAACGTAACAGGCACTGCAAACACTTACAGCTGGAGCCCTGCTACCGGGTTAAATGCAAACAACACTTCAGGTGTAACCGCCACACCCTTAGTTACCACAACCTACACTGCAACCGTGACCAACACCGCAACCGGCTGTACCGGAAAAGATTCGGTTACTGTCACCGTTAACCCTGTTCCCACTGCCAATGCCGGTATCGACACTGCGGCCTGTTCGGGTGCAAGTGTTGGTTTGCTTGCAAGCGGAGGGACAAGTTACAGCTGGTTGCCCGTATCTGATCTTAGTTCAGCTACAATTGCAAACCCTGTTTGTACGCCCGTTACAACCATACAGTACACCGTAACAGTTACCAATGTCCAGGGTTGCAGCGACAAAGACACTGTTGTAGTGACTTTTAAACCGTTTCCAACAATGAACCCCGTACTGAACGATACAGTGTGTAACAATACCACTACACTGGCTTCTAATTTTATTGGTACGCCCGCAGCTACAACATTTACATGGACCAACAGCAACACCAGCTTAGGCTTAGCCGGCAATGGAACCGGAAACGTTCCTGCTTTTCTTGCCCATCATTCAATGCCTTTTGATGTAAATACAGTGCTTGTTGTGACCCCTGTACTGAACGGATGCCCCGGCTGGCCGCAGGTATACACCATTTTAGTAAAAGCTTCACCGGTAGTTAATCCGGTAGCCACCATAAATGTCTGCAACAATACGCTTGTTCCTGCAAGCGCATACACCAGTACACCTGCGGGGGCCACTTTCACCTGGACAAACAGCAACACGGCTACCGGACTCGCATCAACAACAGGTGCCGGCAATACCCCTTCGTTTACAGCCACCAATACATCGCCCACAGGCTTAACAAGCACTATCAGCGTAGTGCCAACAGCCAATACCTGCGCCGGCGATACATTTAAATACAACATCAATGTTTACCCCATTCCCGAAGCGCCGTCCGTAAGCAATGTACATTATTGTAAAAATGCCGTTGCAAGTCCATTAACAGCCAGCGGAACAGGAAGCCTGAACTGGTACCTCAGCAGCACCAGCACCTTAGCAGTTGCAGCACCAACCCCCTTAACCACTACAGCGGGTCTGACAAGTTATTACGTTTCACAAACCATTAACGGTTGCGAAAGTTCAAGGCTTCCGTTGAATGTAAACATATACGCCTTACCTGTTGTTACCATGTCGCCACAGGTTGCAGGTTGTGCGCCCCTGTGTAAAAGTTACGGCATCACCAGCACATTCAGTTTAACCTCTTACAGCTGGAACATGGGCGACGGGAGCATTGCCATCGGAAACGACACCGTGTATCAATACTGTTACAACACAGCCGGTTCATACAACCTTTCAGTAACCGTAAGCGACACCAACAATTGCACTTCAACAACAACCTTCAACAACTGGGTTACCGTTTACCAAGTGCCCAAAGCAGGCTTTAGTTACACACCTCAGCCCATTTCCATCCTGTCCCCCGAGGTTTCATTTATAAACGAAACCATAGGCGATAACATCATCAGCAACCAATGGTGGTTTGGCGATCCCAAGCATTCAATTTCTTATTTGTCCGACCCCTCCTTTGTTTACGCCGATACCGGGCATTATACAGTTCAGCTGGCCATAGCCAATGCCAATGGATGCAAAGACACCATCACCAAAACACTCCTTATTGAAAACGACTTTACCTTTTACATCCCGAATGCCTTTTCGCCCACAAACGACGGATTAAACGAAGGTTTTATTCCGCTTGGCATTGGTATTTCTACTGCTAATTACGAGTTTACAATTTACGATCGCTGGGGAAACAAAGTGTTCCAAACAGACGATGTAAACAAACCCTGGGACGGGAAAATTGCCGGTACTACCTCCCAGGAAGATGTATTTGTATGGACAATTGCATGCCGCACATTTAAAGGCGAGCGCAAAAAATTCAAAGGGCAGGTTTCTCTTATAAAGTAAGGTTCACATTTTGTTCATATTAAGAACAAGCGCCCGGAAAATATCTTCCGGGCTTTTTTTATTTTTGATAAACTGATTTGAAGATGTGAGGATTTGAAGATTTGAAAATGAGCGGCTTCACTTGCCCTCTTCCCATCTTCAAATTATCAAATCAGCTAATCTTCAAATCAATTTACCATAATCACTCTTTGAATTTTGAATCTTAAATTTTGAATTTATATGCAGCAGTACCACGATTTAATGAAACATGTGTTAGCGCAGGGAACAAAAAAAACCGACCGCACCGGAACAGGCACCACCAGCGTTTTTGGCTACCAAATGCGTTTTGATTTATCAGAAGGGTTTCCGCTGCTCACCACCAAAAAACTCCATACCAAATCCATTATTCATGAACTACTCTGGTTTTTAAAAGGCGATACCAACATTAAATATTTAAAAGAAAACGGTGTAAGTATTTGGGACGACTGGGCAGATGAAAACGGCAACCTCGGACCTGTATACGGCTACCAGTGGCGCAACTGGCCAGGCCCCGATGGCACGCACATCGACCAGATCAGCAATGTGATTGAAGCCATCAAAAAAAATCCAGACTCCCGCCGCTTAATTGTTAGCGCCTGGAATGTAGCCGATGTAGACAAAATGAAACTCCCGCCCTGCCATGCTTTTTTTCAGTTTTATGTGGCCGATGGAAAATTAAGTTGCCAGTTGTACCAGCGCAGTGCCGATATTTTTTTAGGTGTACCCTTTAACATTGCTTCTTATGCCTTGTTGGTATTAATGGTAGCGCAGGCCTGCAATTTAAAACCCGGCGATTTTATACACACCCTCGGCGATGCGCACATTTATTCCAATCACATCGAACAGGTGAATTTGCAACTGAGCCGGGACTTCAGGAAACCTCCAACTATGCGCATCAATCCCGAAGTAAAAAATATTTTTGATTTTAAGTTCGAAGACTTTACACTCGAAGGTTACGACCCGCATCCACACATTAAAGCAGCCGTGGCGGTGTAGTGCAGCTCAATTAAAATGAGTACAAAAATATAAGTTTGAATTATTAAATTTTTCTTATAATTTTAGAAAAGCAGTTCAATCGTTCTTTTGTTCATTCGTTTAATTGTTAACCTGACTTATGAACATATAAACTATTAAACGGTTAAACTACTTTGAATTTTTAACTTTTAACTTTTAACTTTTCTATGCGTACTCCCTTCGTAATTGCCTCCTTTATTCTATTAGCCATTTGTGCAGCCCTGATATGGGTATGGCCTCACTTTGCCTGGGCAATGATTGTAATTTTCCCCCTCATTGCCGTAGGTTTTTACGACATGAGCCAGACCCACCATTCGCTTATGCGCAACTTTCCATTACTGGGCCGGCTGCGTTGGGTAGCCGAATGGATGCGCCCTAAAATGTACCAGTACTTTGTTGAATCGGATACCGATGAGCCCCCTTTAACCGTTTAAGCCGCAATGTTATTTACCAGCGTGCAAAAAAAGTAAACGACACCACCCCTTTTGGAACACAGTTAAATGTTTACAACATTGGTTACGAATGGCTCAACCACAGTATTGCACCCATGCCTTTAAGCAAGGTCGATCACAACCCCCGTGTATTGGTGGGCGGGCCCGATTGCAAACAACCCTATTCTGCAAGTATATACAACGTATCGGCCATGAGTTACGGTTCACTGAGTAAAAATGCGGTGATGGCTTTGAACGGCGGCGCTAAACTCGGTGGCTTTGCACACAACACCGGCGAAGGAGGTTTAAGCCCTTACCATTTATCTCCGGGTGGCGATATTATCTGGCAAATTGGCACCGGTTATTTCAGTTGCCGGAATGCAGACGGAACTTTTAATTACGAAGCATTTGCAGAAAGGTCTGTACTACCGAATGTAAAAATGATTGAAATAAAAATGTCACAGGGGGCTAAACCCGGACACGGTGGTATATTACCTGCTTCAAAAGTTACAGAAGAAATTGCAAAAATACGTTTGGTTCCAAAAGGGAAGGATGTATTATCACCACCTTACCACACAGCATTTTCAACACCACTTGAGATGCTTGCCTTTATTAAAGAATTGCGCAGATTATCGGGTGGCAAACCCATTGGCTTTAAATTGTGTGTCGGGCGTAAAAGTCAGTTTATTGCCATTTGCAAAGCCATGATTAAAACTGGTGTAATGCCCGATTTTATTACCGTTGACGGAGGAGAAGGAGGAACAGGTGCAGCACCCCTTGAATTCAGTAATTCGGTGGGTATGCCTTTGCGCGATGCATTGGTGTTTGTTCACGATACCCTGAATGGTTTTGGAATTAAACGCCACATCCGTATTATTGCTTCCGGAAAAGTACACACCGGTTTCGACCTCGTGAAAAATTTTGCCCTCGGTGCCGATATGTGCAACAGTGCCCGTGCCATGATGCTGGCCATTGGCTGTATTCAGGCCCTCGAATGCAACACCAACACCTGCCCTACAGGTGTGGCCACCCAAAACCCAAAATTATACGCCGGTCTGGATGTAGCCGATAAAAGAGTAAGGGTAGCCAACTTCCACCACGAAACAGTGAAAGCCGCTATTGAATTAATGGCCGCTGCGGGCGTCGACCATCCAACAAATATTCACCGTTCGTTTATTTACCGCAGGGTGGACGAAAGTAAAATACAAACTTATGCCGAAACCTATCCTCCTTTACTTAAAGGTTCCCTGCTCGAAGCCCCGTATCCGGCAGGCTGGGAGTTAGACATGATGAACAGCAGTGAAGAAACATTTGACGCTGCTATACATTATGCCTGATTTTTATTGGGGCAGAATTTGGTAAAAGTCAATTATTATTTTATTTTTGAGTTCGAAAAAATTAGTATAAGATATGGGAAATCATTCAGATCACGGATCACCGAAAAAAGTAGTTTTTGGAGCACCTTTAATAATGGGACTTTCATTCTGGCTTTTTGCATTTTTCTTTTTAAGCTTTTGCGACGGGCACAAAGGCCATGAAGAACATGCTGAAAACGATCATACAAATGCAGCAACCGAACAAACATCCGGACACGGCGAAAAAGAAGAAGGACACGATAAACAAGCAGCTGTTGTTTTAATGGATACAAGCGCTGTTGCAGCAGATAGCCTTAAAGCTGTAGAGCCGCACGATGCAAAACCTGCTGAGCACCATTAAGGTAGCAGGTAGTAAGTACTAATTAGCAGGTCTTGCGAAAAAAGAAACTTCTGATCAAAAAAATAATTGAAAAAAAAGAGGGTCATGCCCTCTTTTTTATTTTAGAAAATTATTTGAACACATACCTCACTGCAAGACCAAAGCCGGAAGGATAGGACCTGCTTCCGTTAATTATTTCCACTGCCGGTTTCCAATCCAAAGATAAATTTACAGGAGCTCCGGCAAATGTATACCCCAGTCCTAAAATTCCATCAGCCGATACAACAATATTGGCTTCACCGGGCAACCGAACAGCGCCACCAAGGCCCCAATACCAATTTAACCCGGCCTGCTGAGAGAAGTTTTTTGAAAACTCGGCCAGAACAACCACTGTTGCCTGTCCCTGTACAACATTCAACATACCTTCAACGGCAATCTTTTCACTAAAAAAGTGTTTTATATCTATGCAATTAAACTGGGGCGACAATCGAACACCCAATCCTGTTTTATAGTCCTGAGAACAGACTTTTGAAGAAAAGAAAAAGAATAGTAGACTAATAAAAATAATGTGTTTCATGTATAGATAATTGTTGGGTTTATTGCCATACAGCACAAGCAGTTTATTGAGAGCTTCATCACAGCGAATTTATTCCATATAGTAAAAAAATTTAAGTCGAAAAAAAACAAAAATTACTTCTATTTAAAACCTCGTTCCTGTTTTTTGAACCCCAACTAATTGACGGGTAATTTATTATAAAAACTTAACCGCGAAAAAATACCATATAATAACAAAAAGGAGTAAAAATGAAAGAGGAGCCTTAAGGCCCCTCTCTTTAATGTATAAAATGCAGAGGCGTTCTACCTCTCAACTATTTATTATTCAAAACTTAAAAGTGTGCGTTTAATAATAGCGGCGCATTCCATAATTTGTTCTTCGTTTATAACCAATGGAGGTGCGAAACGAATAATATCACCGTGGGTAGGTTTGGCCAACAAACCATTCTCAGCTAATTTCAGGCAAACATCCCAGGCCGTTTTACCGTTTTTTTCTTTTATAATAATCGCATTCAGTAAGCCTTTGCCTCTTACCAACGTAAGCATATCCGATTTTATATTGTTTAATTCCCGGCGTAAAATTTCGCCCATGTAATTGGCGCGTTCCGCTAATTTTTCGTCCACCACCACTTCAAGCGCAGCAATGGCCACCTTACAGGCAATAGGATTTCCACCATAAGTTGAGCCGTGTTGTCCCGGCTGAATGCACATCATTATTTCATCATCGGCCAATACAGCCGAAACCGGGTACACCCCACCCGACAGGGCTTTACCTAAAATTAAAACATCGGGGCGTACATTTTCCCAGTCGCAGGCTAATAAGCGGCCGGTGCGCGCTATCCCCGTTTGTATTTCATCCGCAATAAACAATACATGGGCGGCCTTGCACAATTCGGCTACTTTTTTCAGATAACCTTCATCCGGCACCATTACCCCTGCTTCGCCCTGTATAGGCTCCACCATAAAAGCGGCCACGTTTTTGTCTTTTAAAGCTTCGGCCAGTGCAGTGGTATTGTTATAAGGTATACTAATATAGCCCGGTGTAAAAGGGCCAAAATTATTTCTTGCATCCTGGTCTGCACTAAACGAAATAATATTAATGGTACGTCCGTGGAAATTACTTTCGCAGACAATAATTTTTGCTTCATTCGCGGGAATCCCTTTTTTCTCGTAACCCCATTTACGGGCCATTTTCAGGGCGGTTTCAACACCTTCGGCACCCGAGTTCATCGGCAATACCTTGTCGTAGCCAAAGTACGAAGTAATAAATTTTTCGTATTCGCCCAGACAATTGTTATGAAAAGCCCTGGATGTAAGCGCCAGTTTTTGAGACTGTTCAATCAATGCCTGCGTTATTTTGGGGTGGCAATGGCCCTGGTTCACAGCGCTGTAAGCCGATAAAAAATCGTAATATTTTTTCCCTTCCACATCCCACACAAAAACACCTTCCCCTTTTTCCAGCACCACCGGTAAAGGGTGGTAATTGTGTGCCCCGTGTTTCTCTTCCAGTTCGATCAATTGTTGCGAACGTGTCTTATTTTCCGTCATAGCCATCATATCAAATCAAGTTTATTACAAAAATAGAGCAAAAAAACCAAAATCACGAAAATAAGTATACGAAAGAGAGACGAGTATTGAGATTTGAGAGGACTAACTGTCTAATATCTCAATACACGGTAAGCTTAATCAGAATGAATAAAACACAGGGAAATCTCAAATCCCCCGCGATAAGAACTTGCGGTTCTTAAACGTGAAATATTTACATCATAGCTAAATCCGATAGTGTATTGCGAAAATTCCAACAACACAGTGGGAACTACTGCATCCCTGTTTCTAAAATACATACCCATTGATACTGAAGACTCTTTTATAATACCTGTATATTTTGAAGCCTCGTGTATAGTGTAACGAATCAGTGAACCAAAAAATAATTCCTGGGCAGGTCCCTGCCTGTAATACAATAGTTTAGGAACAAGTGCATATTTTGTATTCTTGATTCCATACAGCAAACTGGCATGAATAACCTTTTTCATATACAATTTTTCAGAAAATTTGTAAAAGGAATAATTGGATTGCTGAGGATGAAACAGGGCAAGCCCGATTTTAGCTTTTATCTGATCATTTCCGGTTATGTATTTTTCTGCTTTGCTAAATGACCATAATATGCCTGCTCCACAATCACCAAAAATAACACTTTTACTTCCGTTCGGCTCACCAGTAGAGAGCGAAGGATTGTAATTAATTCCGTTGTATTGGTTCATCCATTGCAGAGTTGAATAATCAATACTTCGTTGAACGAATCCTCCCGTGAGTCCTCCCCCAATTGTATGACGGGCATCTACATGAACATGATAGGCAATAGCCAGATTCCCTGTAGTAGTCGCCATATTTCCATCTCCGGCCTTATCGCTTAAAACATTTATTCCGCCTGCCCAAAATCCTTTTTTATTTTTTTCCTTATTCAAATACATATCACACGACAAATTATTCGTTTTGTATGGCGATGTTATACTGCCCCATTGCGTTTTGTGATTAACAATGGCTTGCAACTGCTGACCAGAACCGGAAAGAGCAGGGTTTTGCAGCAGCGGAGTCATCCAGAACTGTGAAAAATGGAAATCCTGAGAGAAACAGTTACCGGCAACCAGTATAAAGCAGCCAAACAAGGCCATCGATGTATGAAATAATTTATTCATGATCATTTTATTATTCTTCCATTACCGCAACAAACTTATATTCCCCTTTTTAAAAACATGAGCTCCATTCTCAAGAGTAGCATCCAGGAAATAAACAAACACTGCCGTGTTCATCATTTTGCCTTTGTACTTTCCATCCCAGTAATTTTTTTGATCACTCGTTTCAAATACTTTTTCTCCCCATCTGTCGTAGATAACAAAGTACATGCGCTCAACACAATTTCCTAACACGCATGCTATATCATTTTGCCCGTCATCGTTAGGAGAAAAAGCATTTGGAATAAAAATATCCCCACAAGGAATTTCAACATGTATTGTGGTGCAGGCAGTATCTCTGCAACCATTAACATCCTTTACCATTACACAATAAGTGGTAGTAACAGCGGGTGTTGCTATGGGATCGGGGCAGCTTGTGCAGTTTAATCCATCGGAAGGAAACCAGGTATAGGTACCTCCTCCGGAAGCAGAGAGTTGACTACTGCTTCCGAGCGTAACAGTGTTAAAAATGGCATTTGCGTTTGCAAGTGGGTCTGGATACCCGGTAACTGTTATTGTTTGGGTGCCGGAACATCCTCTTGAATCAATGACTGTAACCGTGTAATTTCCTTCTGCCAATCCATTAACCGTAGCTGATGTTCCCCATGTTGGATTCCAGCTGTAAATAAAGGGTGCAGTTCCTCCGGTAAGTGTAACGGTTGCGGTACCATTTGCCGTATCACAGGATGTCTGCGTTGCTGAAGTACTTAGCATTACAGGATTAATACCCGGCACAGCACCGGTTTGCGTAAAAACACAGCCGCCTGAATCGGTAACAGTGACCATGTAATTTCCTGCCGCCAGGCCCACCGCTGTTGAAGAAGTCTGACCAATGGAATCCCAATAATATGTATAAGGCAAAGTCCCTCCGCTAACATTTACAGTGAGGGTTCCATTACTACCTGAACAGGTATCGGGACTAACTGAAGCAATTGCAGAGAGTGGGGAAGGAGAAGATATGGTTACTACCTGCACGGTGTGATTACCAGCAGCATCTGTTACAGTTACCGAATGTGTTCCGGCACAAAGGCCTGTAACAAGGGCTGTTGTATCTGATGAAGGGCTCCAAAAATAAGTATAGGGTGCTGAGCCTCCTGTTGGGGCAACAGTAGCACTTCCGGTACACTGATTGTAACACAGTGTATTTTGTGCAGCTATTGTAACAGAAAGAAGATTTGCACTTAAGCAGGAATCAAATTTAAAACTGGCAATAAACACATCGTGATTACCATGAAAGGTATTATCATAATAGGCACCAGCCCCCGGGTTTGTAAATGGATAAGTGCCAGGGGAACCACTTCCAAATATTCCCCACTGACCTGCAATAAATAAATTATTATTTCCATCCACATCAATGGCTGCTCCATAATCCTGGCCATTACCACCAAAATAAGTGGCCCAAAGCAAAACTCCTGAATTGGAAAACAAGGTAATAAATTGATCCCCGAAGAAACTTCCTCCATTAAAACTTGCATCGTTATATCCGCCCACGTCACAGGAATTTAAGGTGGTTAAATTATCACTATCCGTACCAAAACATACATACAGATTCCCAAATCCGTCTACCACAAGGGGCTTGAAGGAACTGAATTTTTCGCTCTCACTGCCTCCAAAATAAGTTCCCCATAAGCGATTTCCAAGGTTATCAAATTTCAAAATAAAAATATCGCCAAACCCTCCACCGTAGCCGGGCTGAAAAAAAGTACCAGCATTCTGCAAAGGGAGGTTAGTAGAATTAGTTTCACCTGTTACAAATAGATTTCCCGATGCATCAGTTGCTATAGAGGTTTGAAGTTCCTGGCCATTTCCTCCATAAAAGGTGGCCCAAAGGCGATTACCCAAATTGTCAAATTTCAGAATAAATGCATCATAATATGAACCCTTTGTTGGCTGAAAAAATGTGCCTGCATTTTGAAGCGGCAGGTTACCGGAAGAAGTAGCTCCACCAACAAATACATTGCCGGCTAAATCGGTGGTGAGGCTTGTTCCGGAATCCTCATTGCTCCCCCCGTAAAAAGTTGCCCACAGGCGATTGCCAAAATTGTCAAATTTCAGAATAAAAGCATCCGACATTCCGCCTCCCAAAACTCCCTGATAAAAAGTACCTGCATTCTGGAGTGGGAAATTAGAGGAACCAGTATACCCGGTAACAAAAACATTTCCTGCCAGATCTGTTGTGATAGAATTTCCACATTCATCACCGCTTCCTCCGTAATAGGTGGCCCAAAGGCGATTGCCCGCATTATCAAATTTCAGAATAAATGCGTCAACATATCCACCAAATGTTGATTGAAAAAAGGAACCTGCATTCTGAATTGGAAAATTGCTCGAAAGCGTAAATCCTAAAACAAAAACATTTCCAAACGCATCGCTTGCAATGGAAAATCCATAATCCGTATCGCTTCCCGAATAATAAGTAGCCCAAAGCCGGATTCCGGCATTGTTAAATTTCAAAATAATAGCACCGCCTGGCACTGAGGCAAGCCCCTGATAATAGGTCCCGGCATTCTGAAAGGGAAAATTGACAGAATTAGTTGATCCGGTTATAAAAACATTATTGCTCAAATCTACGGTACTACATTGAGCCGTTTCATTATCATTACCAGCATAATTAGTGGCCCAAATTAATTGTGGATCAATAACTAATATTCCCTCACGCAATTGCGATCCAAAATAGTTGCCTGCCAGAGATGCAGGGTACACAATATCAAAACCAATGCTTACATCATATCCCCCTTTGTTGTTTTTTACACTGGAAAGTTGTTTAAACCGACTTTGTATTTTTTTTTCATTCAAAAATGTTTCGGGTGCCTGTTCGGATAATTCACCAAAATCAGTTTTAATTTGTAAAATTCCTTCAGGCTTAAGACGGAGTTTTTCTTTTGAAGAATACACCATCTGAATAAGATGTGGATCAGCCCCCGGATGCACTACAAAATCATATTTAACCCCCTTCTTCGTACTATTGTAAAACACCCAGTCGATTCCGGGATATACCTCCATGATGGTTATTTTTTCATACTCCTTTACTCCATAAATACCATTGGGGCAATGAGGATAAAAATAATTAAAGCCGGTTACTGAGGCATTTTCTTTCACGATATTCCCCCTCTTTATAATTGCCCCATTCAAGTTCATGTCCACTCTTGCCCATTTTATTTCTTTATCCATTTCAGCCCTCTCAGACATACTTCCTCCTTCTTTCATTCCTTGTTTTTTTGCATCAGAACCTATAAAAACATAAGTCAATCCTTTTTCCGTGATATACATATTCATGCCTGGTGTTTCTACTTTAAAAAGAACAAATGGCACAGGATTATTTTTCATATCCAGAAATTGCCCCTTGTTTTCAAGAAACCGGGTGGTTTTGTTATTTTCCAATAATTCGTTTTGATTCATCAAGCCTGAATCATTGTTCCTCGCTTTTACTAATCCCACAGAAAAATTAAAAGAGAATAAAAAAAGCGTAGAAATAAAACAAGAATGTGTTTTCATAATGTTGTAATATTTAAATAGGTTATAATAATCCGTAAAACTGGCCTGCCCTGTTTTCAATTTAAATTGTCCATTCCTTTCAATACTAAACTTTATGATGAACTGGAATATTTCCCCCTGTTGAGTACTTAATTATAAATAGAAACGGATCAAATCGTAAATCTGGGGGGGCGATTTAAATAAAAAATTTACCCCTCTCCCCCCCCATTTTCTTATATACTACCGTTTCTTCTAAAAAAGAGTGCCGAAAGAATTGAATAACACAGTTTAATCCGAAGATATTTTTATGAATGAATGGAGACCAGGAACCATTTTAAAAACGGGGCGAAACCGAAAAGCCTTATGAGTAGGAAAATAAATTTGAAATGATATGAATCGGAAATTACTTAAACTCACAATGTGCATGTATACTGTGTTACAACTGAACACAGTAAATGCCCAGACCTTATTTTTAGAAAATTTTGAATCTGTTCCTGTTACAAGTGTTGTTAATTCAGATGGGACAGCATTAATAAACGGGCTTGGGAATTGTATATATGCAGGGCGTGTTACTGCTGCAGTTATTAATTCAACCAATGTAAATTTTAATTCAACTCAGAATTCAAGTTATTTTCTTGGTCACAATCCTGAAAATCCATGTGGTGGATATACTGTTATTAGCCTGAAAATGCCGGCGCTGAATTTTTCCGGAACGAGTTCCTTGCACTTTAAATGCCGTTATTTTATGAGCAACACACTTGCCTGGGGCGGGCCACCAGTTCTGAAAATCACTTTTTCAAATGGAACTTCTTCCTTCACCCTGAATAGTCAATTTAGCGTTCAAAATAATTGGGCCAATTTAGATGTTGCGCTACCCAATTATTTAATTGCACCGTCGGTTACCATAACTATAGATGACTTTGGAGGCGGAGGCGAAGGTGCTGGTTTAGATGATATAGAAATTGTAAATACAAGTGCGTCAGGTATCAATCAAAATGAACAAGGCGCCAATATTCAATTCTACCCCAACCCTTTTTCGGAAAGCATAATTTTAAACTGTCCGGCAGAAAAAACAAATGAGCTCATCATTTCAAATTCCCTCGGAGCTGTAATTTATTCTGCGCAATTTTCAGGTTACAAAATTATTAATACAGAAAACTGGCCGTGTGGAATTTATTATTATCAATTAACTGAAAAAGGAGGTGCTTTTTCTACAGGGAAACTGTTTAAGCAGTAAGGATAGTGCTATAAAAAAAATGAATGTCCGATTTCACAAACAATATTTGAACGGGTAGCTCTACACCTGAAGATATTTTTTTCAATATTCAGGATATTCATTTGCCGTTGATTTAGTAAGGTGTAGACCTCATCTTGCTAAATCAACGGGGTAGCACCTTCCGGCCTGCCTTTGGAAGGCCGGGCCTTAATCACGCCGAAGTGGGAGTTTCACGAATAAAATAATTTCATAGTCAAATATTCCCCTTATTTGCCCTGTTGAAATAAACCCACCTCCATATACCCTTTGAACGCGTATGATTTTATTACGATTCAATTTTCATTCTAAATTCAATTGAATAATTTAGGTTTAATACAGTTAAAAAAGAGTCGGTGAACATTGATAAAGAAGTGATAGAGGCGATTCAAAAAGGCGAACGGGCGGTGATTCATAAACTTTATCATCATACATTTAATTTATTAATGGGAAAGGCTGTTCGTTATTACCGCAACAGGGAAGATCAGATGACGATTGTAAACAATTCCTTTTTGAAAATAGTAACCAAAATAGATCAGTTTAAACCCGGTACTTCCTATTTTTCATGGGCTAATATTATTGTGCAAAGGGTTATCATTGATGAGTTCAGAAAAAACAAAAAATACAATGAGCAATTTAATTCTGTTGAAGATTTTACCGGCTTAGACATCGAAGACGAGTACTGGCCGGATAATGAGTACGATATAGATCAATTAATGAATCTGATTGATGGTTTACCCAATGCTACAAAAATAGTGTTTAATTTATTCGCAATTGATGACTATAGCCCAAAAGAAATTGCTGATGAATTGGGCATTAGTTATGAAACAGTAAAATGGCATATAAAAGAAGCAAGAAAACGATTAAGAATTTCGCTCATTAATTCTATTCCAAACACACAACTATGAGTAATTCAAAAAAAGATTCAAAAAAATATTTCATAGAAAAATTAAATCAAAAGGCATTCGATGTTCCCGAAGATTTTTTAATTGATTTGGACCTCCAATTGGATAAACTCGAAAAAGAAAGAAAAGTAAGAGGGTTTTGGATTTTTTTCCTGATAGCTTGTGGAATTGGTATAAGTTACTTTATTTTACTTTTAAACGCTGACAATCAGAAAAAAGACAGCATGAATACTCATATTGCTGCAATTACCAATCATTCTACACTAACAAAGAAAAAGTCTGATTCCACGATTAACACTATTCAGACCTATGAACCAACTTACCATCATCAGCCTGAGGGCTCTTCTTTATTATATGCTGACACAGAATACCCGGGTAAATTATCAGCTCTGCAGTCCAGGGATGATGCAGAAGCAATTGCAATCACAAAACGGCCAGAATTAAATAACAATTTTTCTGTAAAAAACGACTCTTTAAACAGTCCGGTAAACCAATCTCCGGCGATGGAAAAAAATCCTGTAAATCAACCTATGACCCTTCATACTCCTCCATTGGGTAATGGCCTTAAGCACAATGCCACTGACAATGAAAATCCAAAAGTCAACCCCGGCATTCATAGTGCGGTGGAGAATTTATATAATGACAATCCAATTGATTCTATTCATGCTGAAACCGGTGTATTGCCTCCAATACATCAATACCAATTATTGCCGGCAAAATCAAGCGATGAGCAGCAAACCGAATTGAGTTTACTCAAACTTAAAATTGTATTACCTGATTCAATCATACATAAAGCAAGCGTAGATACATCCGCATACAGCAGCGGAGCAAAAGTGAAAATTGATTCGTCCGGTGTAAAACACACATCAACAAAGTTCATTGATTTGCAACTCCGGGCTGGCATGCTCCAGGTTCACACTTCTCAGCGCGCCTCAACTCCTGAATATGACCGTTGGCTGAAACAATCTGAAGCGGCTGTTTTTTCAGAAAAATTCGGCATTCAGGCAAACCTTCATTTAAAAAAATTCGGGGTATCAACAGGAGTATTCTTTACCCGCTTTGGTGAACAATCGAATTACAAATTAACTCAACAGGTCAGCGGGGATAGCGTATTTGTTTCAAAGATAAACATGGTGATTACCTTTGATCCTCAAACGCAGGCTCCCGATACAACTTATGTTCCCGAATACGATACCGTATTGGTTAACCGGAATTACAATCAAACCTACAAAGTTACCAACCGGTTTTCAAGAATTGTTATCCCTGTCTGTATTGGTTATTCATTCAAAATTGCTTCCTGTTCGGTATTTCCCAGAGCGGGGATCAGTTTTGATATTCTTGCTGAAAAAAAACAGGGCCTTTATCCCACTGTGCAGCGCGATAAGATGAGTTTTGCAAGCAGTAAAAAATTAGCTGTCTCTTATTCGTTTGAGCTTGAAGTAAGGAGGAATTTTAATCCATTCTTTGTATTTATCAGCCCACAATTCAATTCCGCCCTCACGCCTTCAGTTTCTACGAATGGATTGAATAGACGTTACTGGAGTTTAGGTTTACAGGTAGGAATTGGGAAATTTTTCTTTTAAGGAATTTACCGAACCGGAACACATCCCGCCCCTGCTGGTTGAGACAGGCGTACTAATTACAGGATGAGAATCTCATCCCATAACTGTTCGAAATCTTTTAACAGGCCGCTCCTACGGAGCTTGAAAGGCAATAATTCATTTTTTTCTACCAACAGTTCGCCCCTCCGGGGCTTGCCAAAACCTTTTACCGCTCCGTTAGGAGCGTACTGTTGGTAGAAGAAGTCGATTCTAAAAGAATTAAACTCCGTAGGAGTGACCTGTATATAAGTGTTTTTATTGTTTCGAACAGTTATGATCTTATACCCGAACATCTCATATCTCAATACTAATATCTCCCATCTCAATACCAACCGCTTCTCTCACAATTTTCCTTGAAAGTTTATCCACTTCAATATTATAATTGATTGTATCTGTCTTTTTTTGATGGGCCTTTATTTTAATAAATTGTATGGTTAAACTATCCGTGTAATCCAGCAATTGTTTCACCAGGCTGGCATTTCGTATTTCATTTCCTTTTTTGGTTGCAAAATAAAGCCTTGTTAATTTTTCTTTGCGGGCCGTCAGGCCAACTACGTATTGGCTGTCGGAAACGATTGTAAGTGCGCCTGTCTTATTAAAATTTTTCTGTACATATTCTATTGCTTTAATAACAGCCGTAAGCTCCATCCTGTTGTGCGTAGTGCATATTTCTTTTCCCGACAACATTATTTTTTTATCCCCGATGAGCAACAGGGCCGCCCAGGCTCCTATGTTCAGCTGGGTGTGGCAGCTACCATCGGTATATATTTCTATAGTTTCGTTGTGGGGGGTCATGTTAAAGTAACTTTAATAAAGATAGGAAGTAATGTTAATACAACAAGTTACAGCAATATTCACTTCGTATAAATTCCCATACAAACTCATTGCATATACCCATTTTAATTTTAAATCCCTGTATCTTCTTTGCATTTTTTACACACGCCTTATTCTTAATTTTTCAGATGACTACGTATAAAGACTTAGCAGTGAACATTAAAGTCAGCGAAAAATATTTGTATAGAAAAGTATTTTCAAATGAATACAAATTTTCTGAAACACACACATATTAAGGAATACAAGCCCATCACCTTCATGCAATGCCATTAAATTTCAGGTGTCATTTATCTTAAACAGACTTTTATTATTCAGCCAAAATTTAATTTAAAAAAAAATGCTTTTTTCTTGACAAATTAAAAAACAATTGTACTTTTGTTTCCGAAAATATTTTTTTCAATTGTTCTGATAATTTTGTTTTTCACCAATTCATTGTCAATTCTATTGTACAGAAGGTTTACCCGACTACTGTTTTTATTTTGACAAGTGTACAATTTCTGTTTGTTATTTAAAATGGATCAGGTAAAGACATTAAAACCCAGGGAGGTCTTTTATTACAGACTTTAATTTGTAGAATACATTGTCTTAGGTGTAGTTCTATCCCTGTTTTTGTTCGTATTTATTTTGGCAGCCCGCACTGCTCAAACGATCTGAATATATTGTTTCGTTACATTGGTCAGGTTCTATACACTGTATTTCGGCTTGCTTTCAAAAGGCATTCCTGAATGCTGTACTTGTTAATATCATTTTACCCTTGCTATTATAAATTAATTAAGCATTTAAAAACATGTTTTTACATTTACTTCAACCAAAAAGAATCAGCAGCACCATCTTCAACAAAGCCTTTTTCAATGGCCTCCGGAATGCTTTGTTGTTTTGCACTACAATGCTGTCCTTGTCTTTGCATGCGGGCAATTCCTATCCTTTCAAAGTGATGCGGAATAACAATCATTCTCCCATTAATAAAACAGGAAGCCCTGTCCGCCTTTCGGGTTACAGGCTAAGCAATAAGCTTCCCACAGGCAGCACCCCCAACAACGGTGCCAGTGCTTCAGTAGTTCAACCAGCATTAAGCGGAACCTTCACTATTGGCGGAGCCAGTCCTGATTTTGCAAACTTTACAGGGGCCGTGAATGCCCTTAACAATTATGGCGTATCCGGGCCTGTTGTGTTTAATGTACGCAACGGTGTCTACACCGAACAGCTGCGTTTACTGAACACAGCCGGAACCAGCGAAACAAATACGGTAACCTTTCAATCCGAATCGGGCCTGAATACAAACGTTACCTTAACTTACGCTTCAACGGATGACTCGGCCAATTATACCCTTCAGTTAAACAGGGCAGACTTTTTCACATTCAACAATATAAGCATTGAAGCAACAGGCGGTACTTATGGGACTGTTATAGACATCCGTGGCGGATCGGAGAGCAATACTATTTCCAACTGTATACTGAAAGGAATTCATTCAGGAGATGAATATGCCGCCGCGGTGATTTATTCTTCGAGCGGAAATTCTTCCGGTGAATTTGACAACAACAACAGTTTTCTCGACAATAAAATAATTGGAGGAGCCAGTGGTATCCGTATGCAAGCCTATAATGGCGGAGGAGGAAGTGAAAGCCGTGCCGCCGCTTCCGGTATCGGTGTTGTCGGAACAATTATCGAAGGCAATCAATTTATCAACCAGCTTTCTTCAGCCATCTTTTTACAAAACTTAGACGGTGGCATTATTCGTTCAAATACCATTAGCGCAGACAGCAGCTCGGCTTATTATTTTGGTATGCACCTGGAAACTTGTTACAATAATTTACGGATTGAAAAAAACAAGCTCAACAGCAAGGGGGGCTACGGCATTTACCTCTACAACTGTTATCCATATTCCGGAGGTGAAGAAGGCACTGTTGTGTCCAATAACTTTATACACATAGCCGGCAACAGCAACGCTTATGGTATTTATTCACAGTCCACCGCTTACCTGAAAATACTTTACAACAGCATATCCGTTTCGAGTACCGACTCCTATAACAGCCGCGCACTACAGTTGTATTACCCGGACCACATGACCGTACAGAACAATATTGCAAGCAATACGGGTCAGGGCTACAGCCTGTTTACCTATTACCCTTACCAGTCGGTTTTTGATTACAACGATTATTTTAGTAATGGCTCAACACTTGCCTTTTGGAATGGCGATCAGGCAGGCCTGGCGTCTTTACAAAGCGCAGGCGGGCAGGATCAGCATTCCATTTCCGCAGATCCCTTATTTACTTCCGGCAGCGACCTGCACACCACCGCTGCTGCCCTCAACGGAAAAGGAAAATCAAGCAGCGATGTATCGGATGATATAGACGGGCAATTGCGTTCCTTGTTGCCGGATATCGGGGCAGATGAATTCTTTGCCGATAGTCTGGATGCTGCACTGATTTCCATTGCCTCCCCACAGACTCCTTTTGCGGCAGGGACGAATGCAGTAAAAACGGTCTTGCTTAACAATGCGAACACTCCATTGAGCAGCGCAACAATTAACTGGCAGATAAACGGAGTCGTGCAGGCAGCTTACAACTGGACGGGTTCACTTGCTTCCGGCGATACAAGTGTACTTACACTTGGCTCAGCTTCTTTTGTAATTGATAGTTTATACAACATCAGTGCCTGGGTCTCTTCTCCCAACGGTTCAGCCGATCAGGCCCCTGCTAACGATACAACAAGCGCAGACAGCCTGTACGCTGCCCTGGCCGGAACATATACAATCGGAGGCTCTTCTCCCGATTTCGATAATTTCACCCATGCCATTGCAACCATGCAACGCGGCGGTGTGCTGGCTGCTGTTACCTTTAATGTAAGAAACGGAATATACGACGAGCAAATCAGCATTCCTGAAATTGCAGGTGTGAATGCTGCAAACACGGTTACCTTTCAATCCCAGGCAGGAGATAGTTCATTAGTAACTTTACGGTATTCAGCAACAAACTCCACCAACAATTATGTGATACAGTTAAACGGTGCCGATCACATCAGCTTCCGGAAACTGGGACTTGAAGCACAGGGTACCTATTACTCCAAAGTAATTGATATTTTAAACGGGGCCACAGCCAACAGCTTCTCCAACAATAGCATCCGGGCACTTACAACAACCAATACCTCCACCGATCAATCGCTTGTTTATTCTTACGCTTCTTACCAGACCAATAATCACGGAAATAAATTCAATAACAACTTTATGCGCGGCGGAAGTTATGGACTATATGCTTATGGTTACAACAGTGGCTTCGGCTACACAGACACAGGCTTAGTTGTGAGCGGCAATAAATTTACCGATCAGTATTATATGGGGCTTAACCTGAATAACCTTAGCGGCCCCCGCATCATTTCAAATACCTTGAGCACCACTTCCAGTTACCCCTATTTTTATGGCTTTTATTTATACAGCTGCAACAATGGAACGGCCCTGTTAAAAAATAAAGTGATCATCCCCAATGGTGAATTTGGTATGTATATGCAATATTGTTCGGGCAATCCGGGTACTGAAAACAGAATTGCCAACAACTTCATCAGCATAGGTGGCAACTACAGCAGCGCGTATGGGCTGTACCTGTATTACTCATCTTATACCAATGTTTATCACAACAGTGTTAACATCACCAACAGCATTGCCTCAAGTGCCGCTTATTATCAATACAACTCTTCCAATCAAAGCGTGCTCAACAATATTTTTTCGAACAGCGGTGGAGGCTATGCGGTTTATTTTCCAATAAGCGCTGGCAATACTATAAATGAAGACTACAACAACTATTATACAAGCGGCCCCAACCTGGCCTATTGGAATGGCAACAGACACAACCTCGGAGAATGGCAAACAGCTTCTTCCTTTGATGCCAGTTCAATTTCCATCAACCCCAACTACCCTTCCTTTAGCGACCTTCACCTGAACAAGGCTTCGCTCAACAATTCGGGAATTGCCTTAACAGACGTAACAGACGACATTGACGGAGAAAGCAGACAAACTCACCCGGACATGGGGGCCGATGAATTTAATGTGATAGGAGAAAACGCCGCACTCTTTGCCCTGCTCCCTCCTGCTGCTCCCTTTGCCGCCAGTACTGCTTTACCTGTTCGTGTGAAAATAAGAAATTCAGGACAGTCTGCTTTAACTTCCTTTACCATCAACTGGACGGTGAATGCCCTTGCCCAAAGCACTGTTAACTGGACAGGCTCGCTGCCTGTTGGCGGGGTAGACACTATTACCATCGGTACTTATGCCTTCGCCCCTGCAACTTCCCATACCATCAAAGCCTGGGCAAGTATGCCCAACGGAACAACAGATATAGATCACGACGACGACACTTCAAAAGTTGAAAAAATTTATGCGGCCCTTACAGGTACCTATACCATTGGTGGAAGCAGCCCGGACTTTACAAATTTTACACAGGCCGCCGAAGTACTGAACAAAGCTGGTGTACTTGGTGCTGTAACATTTAATGCAAGGCCGGGTACTTATAACGAACAAGTTTCCTTGGTTCAGTTTCCGGGTTCTTCCTGTGCAACAACAGTAACTTTCCAATCTGAAAACGGAGACAGCTCTTCGGTTGTTTTGCATTACAACGCCAACTACCAATACAATTACACTGTTCAATTGGATGGTACTGATGGAATAACCTTCAAAAAACTAAGCATCAAAGCCGATAACACCTATTATGCACGGGTTATCGATATACACAATGCCGCCAACTGCAACCGCTTTTTAAACAATGCTATCATCGGCGCGGCTACACCCTATAACTACGGCGATGTGATGTCTGTTGTATACTCCACCTATAGTAGCGACAACAACACCATCTTTAAAAACAACCTCATCAAAGACGGGGTTAACGGTATTCAGTTGATGGGAGATTATTCCTTAAGGGAAAAAGGAACAGTGATTGAGAACAATACTTTCCAAAACCAACTTTACAGGGGTATCAGTCTGCAATACGCAGACAGTATACTTGTCACAAACAATACAATCAACAACTCAACCAATTACAATGGGTATATTGGTATTTGGCTAAGCACTTGCAACAACAATATTTTCATCACCAAAAACCGTATCAGCAGCAGCTTAGGCGGAACAGGGCTGAGCATGGAAAGTTGCAATGCGCCATCACCCTCAGCATCAATTGTAGCCAACAACTTTATCAGCATGGGCGGTACAAGCACCAGCAGGGGTATTTACAGTTATTCGTCAAGCAACAATACGCTTGCTTATAATAGCATCAACATCACCGGAACAAACACCGCCGAATCGCAGGCCTTGTCGATGTATTATTCCTCCTCCTTAAACATCTACAACAATATTTTTTACAATGCAGGCGGGGGCTATGCTGTCTATTCTATTTATTCATACAACACCAGTGCCGACCGGAACGATTTGTTCAGTTCAGGTACCAATCTTGGTTTTTGGAACTACGCCACTTACCCCAACCTTACTTCCTGGAAACAGGGCACAGGGATCGATTCCAATTCTATTTCTGTCAACCCACTATTTACTTCCTTTACTAACCTGCATAGCAACCTGATCAGCCTGAACGCCAAGGCCAAAGTACTGGCAATCATAAGCGATGATATAGACGCCCAGCCCCGCGACCCTTCTGCACCGGATATTGGCGCCGACGAGTTTGACACAAAAACGGTAGATGCCGGGTTACTTGCTTTATCGGCTCCAACAAAACCTTTTGCAGTGGGCAACCGTGACGTGAGTGTATTGTTGATTAACAATTCAGACAGCGTTTTGAATAATGTGAACATCAACTGGCTTGTGAACGGAAGCACACAGCCTGTCCACAATTGGGTGGGAAGCCTTGCTTCCGGTGATACAGTTTCTGTAAACATTGGTTCCTTTTCTTTTGCACTCAAAAACAAACACCTGATCAAAGCCTGGACTTCTTTACCGAATGGTATAGCCGATCTTAATCCCACCAACGACACCTTGCAGGCAGACAGCTTGTACGCAGCATTGGGAGGCACTTACACACTGGGAGGCACTTCACCTGATTTCAGTAATTTTACTGAAGCCGTTACAACGCTAAGTTTGGGCGGGGTCATGGATGCTGTAATTTTTAAAGTCCGTACCGCTGCTTATAACGAACAGGTAAGTATTCCGCAAATCAAAGGGTCTTCAGCGGAACATGACATTGTGTTTGAATCCGAATCGGGTGATAGCAGTTCCGTGCTGTTGAACTTTGCAGCCGGCAGTGCAAAAAATTATTTAGTCCAGTTAAATGGTGCCGACTATGTGAGTTTCCGTAAGATGAGTTTTGAAGCCAAGAGCCCCAATTACGGTATTGTGTTTGATATCCGCAACGGCTCCAATAACAATAAGTTTTTAAACAACAATATTAAAGGGCAGTCCACCACATCGGGTACCACCAACCTTGCAGTGTTTTATTCGCCCAATGTGAACAACCTGAACGACAACAACAACGAAATTAAAAACAACCTCGTTAAAGATGGTTCTTATGCCGCAGTGTTTTACGGCAGCGGAAGTTACTCAACAGCAGAATCGGGGACTGTTATTGAAAACAACATTTTCCAGAACCAGGGCTACAATACGATTCAGTTGCAGAATCAACTGGCGCCGCTTATTGCCGGCAACACCATTACACAAACAGCCGATGTTTATTTTTACGGTATACAATTGCAATATATTTATGGAAACACACGCATAGTAAAAAATAAAATCTCCATTCACCACGGCTATGGAATTTACCAGTACTCGTCCAATGCGTCTTTTGGAACAGAAGAGTTGATTGCCAATAATTTTATCAGCCTCGGAATTGGTAGTTCTTCTTCTAA
>JAHEYF010000057.1 GCA_023251755.1 Bacteroidota bacterium | reverse complement strand
TAATGAGCTGAGTGGTCAAAGCAAAAGCATGCCCGTTGCCTTTGCGGCGGATGAGTTCTGTACCCGTAACAATATTCCCCCACTGATCGGAGCCACCCATTTGCAGAAGGCAGTTTTTTTCTTTCCATAAATGAAAAAAATCATAACCCTGCACCAACTGGTAACTGAACTCAGTAAAAGACATACCATTCTCTAAACGGTTTTTCACAGAATCTTTGGCCATCATATAATTTACACTGATGTGTTTTCCTACATCGCGTATAAAGGTCAAAAAAGAAAAATCTTTGAACCAATCGTAATTGTTGAGTATTTCGGCACTGTTGGCCCCGCAGTTAAAGTCCAGAAATTTTTCGAGCTGCGTTTTAATGCCTTGTAAATTGTGGTTGAGGGTGGCTTCATCCAGCAGGTTGCGTTCCTGTGATTTCCCGGAAGGGTCGCCCACCATACCGGTTGCACCACCAACAATCGCAATAGGCTTGTGCCCTGCCTGCTGAAAACGCAGCAGGGTCATAATTTGTGAAAGGCTACCTACATGCAATGAATCAGAAGTGGGGTCAAAACCAATATAACCACTGGTCATTTCTTTTAACAACTGGTCTTCTGTTCCGGGCATTACATCGTGCAATACACCGCGCCATTTCAATTCTTCAACAAAATTCTTCAACATATAATTATTTAATTCAAAATTTAAGATTCAATATTCAAAGAAAGATTTCGTTCAATAAAAAGTTCTATAGTTTATACGTTCGATTGTTTACTTGTTCAAACATTCAATAGTTGTGGTTAAACTAAAGAACAAATGAACGAATAAACAAACATCCTCCGAATGAGAGAACAAATCTACTAAAAAATTCTGCCCGGGCTTTAGCAGCCCTAAGAACAAGCCGTCCACCGGGGGAAGCATTTTATTATGAACCTGATTTTTATCATGAAAATAAGGGGTGAATAGCTCAATTCCTTGCAAGATAAGGGATTCAACTTGTTTAAACTCGTTCTAAATAAACTATTATGACAATTACATGACAAAAAAACAAGAAGAGAACACGACCTTTACTGAATAAGTCAGATCTATTGTGCAGAGCCTTAAAGTTATAGCCATTACCCATAAAAACCTTGATCTTAATGAGATTGGGAAACTTCACCTCGATGAAAATCAACAGGAATCGGTATTAGGTGGCGTAAAAATTAATTTTGGTTTTGATGAACTCATGTATTTGAGCACCTGCAACCGCGTAGAATTTATCATTAAAACAGATACCGAATTTAATCCCTCTTTTTTAGAGCATTTTTTTACTTTCCTGAATCCTTCGTTTAGCCAGCAGTTTGTAGAGGACTTAAGTGCAAAAGCGATGGTTTATGAAGGAGAAGAGGCATTGCAACATCTTTTCAGAGTGGCTTCTTCCATCGATTCATTGGTGGTGGGCGAGCGCGAAATCATTACACAGGTGCGCAAGGCTTATGAGAACTGTAATGAGCTGGGTTTAACCGGCGATATGATCCGTTTGATTATTAAACAAACCATTGAAACAGCCAAGGATGTTTACACCCATACCGATATTGCAAAAAACCCGGTGTCGGTGGTGTCCTTAGCCTACCGCAAGTTGCGCGAGCTGGGAATTAAAAACGAGGCTCGTTTTATTTTGGTTGGTGCCGGCGAAACAAACACAACCATGGCGAAGTACCTGAAGAAACACCAGTACGCCAATTTTGCTGTATTTAACCGCACACTGAGCAAGGCCCAAACACTGGCTGCAGATTTACAGGGGATTGCGTATCCTTTGGAAGAATTAAAAAATTACACCAAAGGCTTTGATGTCATCATCACTTGCACAGGTGCTGCAGAATCTATTATCACAAAAGAGATTTATAAAACTTTACTGGCTGGTGATACGGTTAAAAAAGTAGTGATTGACCTCGCCATTCCCAACGATCTGGATGAAGAAGTGCTGAAGCATTACGATATCAACCTGATTGCAGTAAACAACTTAAGAGACATTGCACAGGAAAACATTGCCCAGCGTGAAAAAGAGTTGTACAAATGCGAAGACCTGATCAATAAGAAAATAGAAGAATTTCAGCACTTGTTAAAAGAAAGAAAAGTTGAACTGGCTTTTGGAGAAATCCCTAAAAAGGTAAAAGAAATTAAAGAAACAGCCCTTAACGAAGTGTTTGCTAAAGACCTGAACAACTTAGATACAGCAAGCAAAGAGGTGTTGGACAAAATATTAAGTTACATGGAGAAAAAATACAACGCGGTGGCGATGAAAACCGCGAAACAGATTTTCCTGAACGATTAGTTTAAACGTTCAATCGTTTATTTGTTCAATAGTTCGGCGAACGAATAAACAAGTAAACGAATGAACCGGGAAATAAAAATAACTTAGCAAAAGCCCGGAAAGGGCTTTTTTTTGGATATGCGAAAAATTATTATTGGAACAAGAGGAAGTGAATTGGCTTTATGGCAGGCCAATTATACAAAGTCTGCTCTGGAAAAACTTGGCCATGAAGTAGAATTAAAAATCATCTCTACCCAGGGCGACCGCACACAGCAATGGAACACCAGTTTTGATAAATTAGAAGGAAAAGGTTTTTTTACCAAAGAATTAGAAGAAGAATTGCTTGCCGGCGCCATTGACCTGGCTGTTCATTCACACAAAGACCTTCCCACCCAAAACCCGGAAGGCTTGATTATTGCTGCTGTTTCACAACGCGAAGACCCCTGCGACTTATTGCTCATCCGCAAAGAAGCATTGGATCCTAAACGAAAATTCCAGTTAAAAGTGAATGCCCTTGTAGGCACTTCATCGGCCCGGCGCAAGTCGCAGTTACTGGCTTTTAGAGATGACTTAAAATTAGAAGACTTACGCGGAAATGTTCCAACCCGCATCAATAAATTACGCGAAGGAAAATACGATGCTATTTTACTGGCTTATGCCGGTATCGAACGCCTGGGAATTCAACTCGATGAGTTTCATGCAGAAAAAATGGACCCGAAAGAGTTTGTTCCTGCCCCTGCACAAGGCGTGCTGGCCTGGCAAATACGCGAAAAAGACAAGGACCTGTTTACCATACTTCAGCAATTGAACGATGAGGATGTAGCCCTTTCCACCGGGCTTGAACGAAAGATCCTCAACCTGTTTGAAGGAGGCTGTCAAATGCCCTTAGGTGCTTATTGCGAAATTGATACCGACGACGACTACAGGCGCCTTTTTAAAATATGGACAGCCGTAGCCGATGCCTGGGACAAACAACCCAAACAATTGTATTTTGAAACCTCTGTCATTGACGGATTTCCGGAACAAGTCGTAGAGAAAATTAAAAACATAAAAGCTAAAAAGGTATTCATCACCCGCAATCTGCGCGAGTCTGATTATTTTTACAAGGCCCTGAAGCGATTGTCTTTCGAGTCAACCGGCCAATCACTGATTGAATTTAAGCTGATCGAAATAAAATCATTGCCCATAAGCGAGTGGATATTTTTTAGTAGTAAACATGCAGTGAAATATTTTTTTAACCAGCAACCAAAAATAGGGAAGGTAAAATTTGCCTGTGTTGGGAAAGCAACTGCACAGGAGCTGAGAAGCTTCGGGCACAAAGCAGACTTCATCGGGCAAAACACAGACACTAAATTTATCGGCAAGCAATTTTCATCCTTAGCTGGAAATGCAAAAGTGCTCTTCCCTATTGCAAAAGAAAGCATGCAAAGCATACAACAGCAATTGACAAAAAAAGAAAATGCAATTAATTTACCGGTATACCAAACCATCAAACACAGCATTGAAGTACCGGCAGACATGGATGTAATTGTATTTACCAGTCCGAGCAATGTGGACGCTTTTTTTGAGAAAAATAAACTAAGGCCTCATCAAAAGGCAGTAGCGATGGGCGATGCAACAGCCAAAGCCCTCGAAAGAAAAGGAGTACGTAAATGCGGGCAACCAATTTCCTTTGATGATTTGGGATTGGTGCAGGCTGTACTTTATTTAAGTTAAAAGTTGAAAATTTAGAAGCCAAAAGTAATAAGCCAAAAGCCAAAATGTGGATTACGGAAAGCCAGCATTATAAGAATATTTATCGATCAGCCACAAGGCGGCCTGCATCTAACATCTCAATACTAATATCTCAATACTCACATCTATGATATCCCACCGCCCCCGCCGAAACCGAAAATCACAGGTAATACGTGACCTGGTACAGGAAAATACAGTTACGGTTAACGATTTAATCTTTCCTTTGTTTTTAATTGAAGGGAAAAATAAAAAATCCGAAGTGAAGTCTATGCCCGGTATTTTTAAGTGGACAAATGATTTGCTCTTAAAAGAAATTGAACAGTGTATGAAACTCGGGATCAAAACATTTGCCCTGTTTCCGAACATTAACGATAAATTAAAAGACAAACTGGCTACAGAAAGCTGGAACAAAAAGGGTTTATACCTCCAATCCATTCGTGAAATAAAAAAGAAATTCCCGGAAGCGGTAATAATGACGGATGTTGCAATGGACCCCTACAGCAGCGACGGGCACGACGGCATTGTAAAAAACGGGGAAATTGTGAACGATGAAACCCTGGAGGTACTGGCCCGTATGGCCATTGCCCAGGCTGAATGCGGTGCCGACATTATCGGGCCAAGCGATATGATGGACGGAAGGGTAGGGTATTTGCGCGATGCATTGGACGATGCCGGTTTCAGCAAAGTCTCCATTATGAGTTACACCGCTAAATACGCCAGCGCATTTTATGGTCCTTTCCGGGATGCGTTGGACAGTGCCCCTAAATTTGGGGATAAAAAAACCTACCAGATGAACCCGGCCAATAGCCGTGAGGCCTTGATTGAAGCGGAATTGGACACGATGGAGGGGGCTGATTTTTTAATGGTAAAACCTGCCCTTTCGTATTTAGACATCATTAAATTACTGAACGATAATTTTAACCTGCCCATTGCGGCGTATAATGTAAGTGGCGAATACGCCATGGTAAAAGCCGCCGCTGCTAAAGGCTGGATCGACGGGCAAAAAATAATGAACGAAACCCTGCTCAGCATGAAACGCGCCGGGGCAACAGTTATATTGACTTACTTTGCCAAGGAGTTTGCTTTACAAAAATAGTTCAGAGTTCTTAGTTGAGGGTGTTGAAGGATTTAACCGCATTACATAGAGCCTCACCTGAGGGCTTGTTACTTTTAACCTAATTCACGCAAAGCTTGCGGAGGATTGAATCGTCACCATAATCGTTCTTTTGGCTCCTGGCTTTTAACTTTTAACTTCTTACTTTTAACTTTATCATAAATCCCTTAATTTTACTACCTTAGTAACCCATATTTTCGCGGGATGCGTTTAATTCTTTCATACATAACTTGTCTGCTTCTTCTTCCGTTCATTACTCAGGGACAGTTTTATTATGGACTACAGCAGGACTTCGGGAAAAACCGTGTTCAGTACCAGCCTTTCAGCTGGACCTATTTTGGATTTGAACGTTACCAGGTGTATACCTATGAAGGCGGGCAGGACATTGCAAAGTATGTTGCCAAACAAACCGAAATTCACCTCAAAGAATTAGAAAAACGGCTCGATTACCAGACAGATGAAAAAATTCAGGTCATCGTATACAACAACCAGGGCGACTTCCGCCAAAGCAACATTGGCCTGGCTTCTGATGAAAGCGGGAACCTGGGCGGTGTTACAAAGATAAACGGAACAAAAATAGCCCTCTACTTTACAGGTAATCATTATGAACTCGACAAACAGCTTCGGGCCGGTATTGCCGAACTGCTCATCAACGATATGATGTACGGCGGAAGAACCCGCGACATGGTTAAAAACTCTACCCTGCTGGTGATACCCGACTGGTTTAAATCAGGATTAATTTCTTACCTCTCCGAAAGCTGGAACATAGACCTCGACGATCAGATTATGGACGGCATTAGCAACGACCGTTATTATAGCTTTAACCGCCTTTCGGGGAAAGAAGCCACCGCTGCTGGTCACGCCTTGTGGAGTTACGTGGCCGATACCTATGGGGAATCGGTTATCCCCAACATACTTTACATGAGCAAGGTGAGCCGCAACATTGAAAGCGCTTTTATTTTTATTCTGGGGACTTCCGTCAGCAACCTGACCTTTGAATGGGTGGATGCTTTTGCCCGCAGGAACCTGGGCTACGATACAACGCAGTATCTGCCTACAAGTCCTGCCCTGATTCTGAAACCAAAAAAAACGAAAAACTATTACCAGTTAAAAGTCAGTCCCGATGGCCAGCACGTAATTTATGCCACCAATGAACTGAGCCAGTACAAAGTCTACCTGAAAGACCTTTCCTCCAATAAAAAAGCGAAACGGCTTGTAAAATCCGGGCCGAAAATAGACCGGATCAATGATGTAAGTTATCCTTTGCTGGCCTGGCATCCGCACGGAGAGGCTTTTGCAATGATCAACGAAAAAAAAGGGGTGATTTACCTCACCACCTATAATATTTTAGAAAAAGAAAAAATAGCGCGTCCCATCACCGGCCTCGAAAAGATCAGCGATTTTGCGTACTCACCCGATGGGAAAAAATTAGCGGTAGCCGGCGTGAAAAAAGGAAAAGGGCAATCGGATATTTTTGTATTTACCATTAATGCAGGCGGATTAGAACAAATTACCAACGATGTGTGGGACGACAGCAACCCCCGTTTTATAGGGCAGGGAGAGCGTATTGTATTCTCCTCCAATCGCAGCAACGATACCCTTAAAGAGTTGAAACCACCTTTATACGATTATGCCCAGCACAAGAACCACGATATTTTTATGTTCGATTACAAGAAAAAATCAAAGGTACTGATGCGGGTTACCGAAACATCCGATGTGCATGAAAGCCACCCCGGCGATTACGTGGACGGTTATTTTACTTACCTCAGCGAAAGCAACGGGACCAGAAATCATTTCGCTGCAAAATTAGACAGCGTTATTTCCTATGTTGACACCACCGAGCATTACCGTTATACCTTTTACCCCAAAGTCATCAGCAATTACAAACGCAATGTAGTGGAATACGATGTGAACCTGCAATCGAAAAAAATAGGGGAAATATTTTACAACAACGGTTTGCAATACATGTATATCAGCCCCATTCAAAAACCGAACAGCCTGAACTATGAATTAAAAAACTCGTACTACCGCCGTTCACAAATTTCATACTTTAAAACCAGTAGCACCACTATTACTACCACTCCCTCACAAACAAATGAAACTTCACCGAAAGACCCTTCAAAAGTAGATGTGGACAATTATACATTCGGCAATGAAAAAAATAAGAACCCTGTCGTTAACAATTCTCCCGCAGACGGGGCTGACCCAAACAGCCCATCGCTACAGGAAGACTCTTTAAAGAACGCAGCCAAAAAGGATTTCACGCTTCCCATTCAGCAAAACTATTACACCAATTTTGCGGTAGACAATGTGGTAACGCAACTCGACAATTCTTTCCTCAATCAGACTTACCAGCGTTTTACAGGCTATTACATGAACCCCGGCATGAACGCTTTTGTTAAAATAGGTATGAGCGATTTGTTTGAAGATTACCGCATTGTAGCCGGTTTCAGGATTTCGGGGACCCTGAACAACGAGTATTTTATCAGCGTTGAAAACAGGTACAAGCTCTGGGACAAACAATTGATCCTGCACCGGCAGTCTTTTCAGAATGTGAGCGGGGAGGGTTTTTTTCTGAAAATGCACACCCACGATGCAATTATGAAATTCAAATACCCCTTTAGTGAAGTGTCTGCTATAAAAACTTCGCTGTATTACCGAAACGACCAGACTATATACACTTCTATCGATGATATTTCATTACGGAAAGACAACCAGTATGTAAACTGGGGCGGTGTAAAAACCGAATACATTTACGACAACACCCGCAGCCGGGGCCTCAACATATACAACGGCTGGCGCCTGAAAGTATTTGCTGAATATTTACGCAAAGCAGACTTAAACAAACGGCACGATTTAATTGTATTGGGATTTGACGTGAGGCATTACCTCAAAATTCACCGCGACTTTATATGGGCCAACCGCATTGCAGGAAGCACTTCGATGGGCACCGACCGCCTGGTGTATTACATGGGTGGTGTAGACAACTGGGCTTTTCCCCGTTTCGACAACAACATCAATATTTTACACCCCGAACAATACCAGTTTCAGACATTAGCTACCAATATGCGGGGCTTTAAACAAAATGCCCGCAACGGAAACAATTTTGTGGTACTGAATTCTGAGCTGCGCCTGCCTTTGTTCCGGTATTTTATGAACCGTCCCATTCGTTCAGACTTTATCAACAACTTCCAGGTGATTGGATTTGCCGATGTGGGTTCGGCCTGGTACGGTACATCACCTTTCAGCGAAGAAAATACAGAAAACAGGACGGTTATTTTAGGAAACCCCATCAACGTGGTGCTGATTCAGCAGAAAGAACCCATCATTGCAGGGTATGGGTTTGGTTTCCGCTCACGCATATTTGGTTATTTTGTGCGGCTTGACTTTGCCTGGGGCTACGACAATAAAATTAAACAGGATAAAATTACGTACTTGTCGTTTACAACAGACTTTTAGTTGTTAACTTGTTAACCCCGATTGATGGACCAGCTGAAAAACACAATCAAAGAAAAGGCTTTTTCTCTTTTCCCTAAAATAAAACAGATCCGCGAGCACATACACGCTCATCCCGAATTGTCTTTTCAGGAATACAAAACCTCGGCCTTTGTTTGTTCCATACTGGATGAAGCCGGTATAACCTACAAAGGCGATTATGTTAAAACCGGCATTGTAGCCCTGATCAAAGGAAAAAACGAATCAAAAAAAATACTTGCCTTAAGGGCCGATATGGATGCGCTCCCCATTCAGGAACTGAACAAGGTGCCTTATTGTTCCGAAAACCCCGGAGTGATGCACGCCTGCGGGCACGATGTACACACGGCCTGTATGCTGGGCGCGGCACTGATCTTAAACGAATTAAAACACGAACTGGAAGGCACCGTCAAATTAATTTTTCAGCCCGGTGAAGAAGTGTTGCCGGGCGGCGCTTCTTTAATGATTAAGGAAGGCGCACTCGAAAACCCGGATGTGCAGTTCATGTTCGGACAACACGTGTTCCCAAGTATGGAAACAGGCAAGGTTGGCTTCAGAAGCGGCATGTACATGGCCAGCACCGATGAAATATACATCACCATCAAAGGCAAAGGCGGCCATGCAGCCATGCCGGCCGATTATATCAACCCTTTATTGGTAACAGCCGAAGTGCTTACAAGTCTGCACAACGAATTTATGCTGAAAAAGCATACAGACAAAAATGGCAACGAAGTCCCTACCGTCATTGCTTTTGGTAAAAGTACGGCCAGGGGCGCCACCAATGTTATTCCCGATAAATTAGAACTCGAAGGTACATTTCGTACCATGAGCGAAGAATGGAGGGCCGAAGCGCATCAAAAAATAAAACACATGGTTGAACAGGTGTGTACAAAATGGGGAGCCAGTGCCGATGTCAATATTCTTAAAGGCTATCCTTTTTTGGTGAACGACAAGGAGCTGACCGAAAGGGCTAAACAAGCCGCTATAACATTTTTAGACCAGGAAAATGTAGAAGAATTGCCGATGCGTATGACAGCCGAAGATTTTGCGTACTACTCGCAGGTGGTTCCAAGTTGTTTTTACAGATTGGGTACAGGCAACAAAGCAAGGGGCATAACAGCCGGTGTTCACACCGCTACTTTTGATATTGACGAAAAGGCCCTTGAAACCGGCAGCGGCTTAATGGCCTGGCTGGCGCTCAATGAACTGAGGAAGTAAAAATCAGGGGGCCTTTATTTTCCGCAGGCTGCTCGACCCGTCCACTGTTTTAATCTGCACATACCACGAGGAGCCGGAAGGCAATTTGTCTTTCAAGGTTAATTCCTTGCTGCTTCCATCGGCCTTCACAATTATTTTTCGCCCGTCCTGGTTAAACAGGCGGACCAATGTTATATTGCTGTAAGCAGTCTTAACATTCAGCTTGCCTTCTTTGTCAAAGGATAATTCAATAACTTCTTCTGCGCTTTGCACAATGCGCTGTGCAAAACCACTTGCATTGGAATAAAAAGGGGAACCTGCGCTCAATATAATAAAAGCAAGCAGGGTACAACTATTTTTTAACATGTGGGGAAGGTTGTGTTTCATTTCAAATGTAAAACAAATCTGCCAATACAAATAGCAATTTCGCTTATTCCTGTTTTTAAGCAGACCTATTTTACCTATAACCGTATAAAATGTATTTAAAATACAAGAACTGCCTGCTTTTCGCGGATAATAATACAAAATTTCCATAAATCCCCTTCCTTTTTTCTAAAATTTTAAGAGCAGGGCACTGTTAATAAACCCTGTTTTGGTTTATAACTAATTTCAGGATCTTTCATAAAACGGAATTGCCCACTCTGTACTTTTACTAAAACTTAAAACTATAGATTGATTATGGAAAAGATGTTGCAGTATTGGTGGATCATGATACCGGTATGTATGCTGGTGTTTTACAAGGTTATTTTTCGTATGCTGGGAATTATTTTTATTCCCGAAGACAAGATTGGATTGGTGACCAAAAAATTTGTGCTGTTTGGCGATAAAAAAGAATTGCCCGACGGGCGCATTATTGCTGTTGACGGGGAAGCCGGGTTTCAGGCGCAGACATTAGCCCCGGGTATTTATTTCTGGAAATGGATCTGGCAATATGAAATTACATTACAGGCATTAACCATAATCCCCCAGGGTAAAATTGCACTCGTTGCTGCAAAAGATGGGAAAGAATTGGAAACAGGGCACATCCTGGCCCGCAAGGTTGAATGCGATGGTTTTCAGAACGCCGAAACCTTTATCCGCAGTGGTGGCCGCAAAGGCAGGCAGAGTGCCTACATTACAGCCGGTACTTACCGTATCAATACCTTTTTGTTCGAAATTTTTGTAACCGAAATGACCAGCATTACCGAAAACATGGTGGGCATTGTTACCACCCTCGATGGTTTGCCCATTGAAGAAGGAGCCATTGCGGGTAAATACATCGAATCGCACAACAACTTTCAGGACGCCGATGCTTTTTTTAACCACAGCGGTAACAAAGGTCTACAACCACAGGTGATACTTGCCGGGTCCTATTATTTAAACCCCTGGTTTGTGCAGGTGGAACAAATTAAAATGACCGAGATACCTATTGGCTATGTAGGTGTGGTGATCTCTTATATAGGTAAAGAAGGAAAAGATGTAAGCGGTGTTGAGTTTAAACACGGCAATATTGTAAGCAAGGGCGAAAAAGGAGTCTGGGCCGAACCATTAGGCCCCGGTAAATACCCCGTTAACAATTACATTATGCGGGTGGAGCTGGTGCCTACCACCAACTTAGTATTGAACTGGGCTTCTGCACGCACCGAGGCGCATCAGTTGGACAAACATTTGTCTACCATCACCGTCCGCTCCCGCGACGGTTTCCCCTTTAACCTCGACGTATCACAAATCATTCACATTCCAACCACCGAAGCACCCAAAGTAATTGCCCGTTTCGGAAACATGGTCAATTTAGTGGGGCAGGTGCTGGAGCCCACCATCGGCAACTACTTCCGAAACTCGGCACAGGATGCTGATGTGATTTCTTTCCTTTCCTCGCGTAAAGAAAGACAGGACGCAGCCAAAATGCACATCAGTCGGGTACTCGATCAGTACAATGTAAACGGGGTAGACACTTTAATAGGCGATATTGTTCCGCCAGACTCTTTAATGAAAACACTGACCGACCGTAAGATTGCCGAAGAACAAAACGTAACCTTCGAAACACAGAAGAGAGCAGAGGTGACCCGCCAGGCCCTTGAAAAGGAAACCGCTGTAGCCGATATGCAAAAGGAAATTGTGAAGGCCGACCAGGGTGTGTTGATTGCACACCGCATTGCGGATGCTGCCGTTAAAAAAGCCGAAGGGGAAGCCACCGGAATAAAAATATCCTCGAATGCCGAAGCCGAAAAAGTAAAAGTCTTATCGAATGCCGAGGCTGAAAAAACAAAGGTGCTGGCCAATGCCGAGGCCGAAAAAATAAAAGCCCTGGCCAATGCCGAAGGTGAAAAAATAACCGTCACCGGTAAAGCCGAGGCAGACAAAATATTAGCCATTGGTAAATCTTCTGCCGAGTCGTATAAACTGGCTGTGGAAGCCATGGGAGGCGATAATTTTACCCAGTTGAAAGTAACCGAGGCCATTGGTAAAGACAGAATAAAAATTATTCCGGATGTATTGATTTCGGGTGGCGAAAACGGAGCCAACGGTCCTATCAGCGGCTTGCTTGGTTTAAAGTTGTTAGAAGACGTGACCAAACGAAAAGGGGACGGAGGAAAGGATTAGCTGATTGATTTGAGGATTTGAAGATGAGTTGATTTGAAGATGGGGAGATAGGTAAGGTAAACCTGATAGGTGCTGAGGATTAGCTAATGTGATGATTAGCTGATGGGGGAGACAGGTAAATGAAACCATGCAGGTATTGATGATGAGCAGATTAGCTGATGTGATGATTAGCTGATGGGGGAGACAGGTACATGAGGATAGTTCAATTGTTTAATCGTTTATTTGTTCACCAGCCCTAAACGATTAAACGATTGAACTAAAAAACTATAGAACTAAAATCTTGCTGACATTCGACCTGATACTTTTATTGTTCGCTGCTTTTGCAGCAGGTTTTATCGACGCTGTAATTGGCGGTGGCGGCTTGATTCAATTGCCGGCCATTATGTTTTACATGCCCGGCGCCGATTTGCCAACGGTGTTCGGTACCAGTAAATTTGCAGGCTTTATGGGTACCGCCTGGGCATCGGTAAAGTATTCCATGAAAACCAAAATCAATTTGTACGCTGTCATCCCTGCTATTCTTACTGCTTTGCCTTTTGCCTACGCCGGCGCCAAAGCCGTTTCCTCTTTAAACAAAGAAACCTTAAAGCCCTTAATTATTGTATTGTTTAGTGGAGTGGCCATTTACACTTTTATAAAAAAAGACTTCGGCCTTGCGGAGCCCAAACAACATTCGAACAAAAAAATAATAAGCATGGCTTTATTGGCCGGCGCTGTGATTGGTTTTTACGACGGGTTTTTTGGCCCGGGCACCGGCAGTTTCTTAGTATTTATTTATGTGTTTTTATACGGCTTCGATTTTTTGCAGGCTTCGGCTTCGGCTAAAATTGTGAATTCAAGCACCAATATTGCAGCACTTGTTTTTTTTATTTCCAACGGACAGGTGGCCTTTAAAATAGCCATACCCGTTGCAGTCTGTAACATTGCAGGCTCGGTGGTGGGGGCCAACATGGCTATAAAAAAAGGCAGCGGGTTTATCCGCATGGCTTTTCTGATTGTGATTTGCAGCTTTATTGCAAAGATGGTTTATGATACGTTTTTTTAAGTTGAATTTGGGGATTGACGAATGGGGCGAAGGAATAGGGGTGTTGAACACCATACACAACCAGTCTGAATACAGCGTACAAGGTACAACAGGTATTGAACTACAGAAATAGTCCATGATTTTTATTGTGGGAAAATGGTCAAAAGGTGCAGGCTCCCGATAATTATCGGGGTTAGGTGGGGACCTTCAAACAAATAAACCATTGAACTACACCCTCACCCCAATCACAAGTATATCATCAATCTGTTCCTGGTCTCCCTTCCATTCCTCAATAAATTTGTCGAGGTAAGCGCCTTGTTGGGTCATGGACTGGTCCTGTATGCTGAGCAGGATTTCTTTGAAGCGTTTGGTCATTAATTTCTTTTTGTTGGTGCCGCCAAACTGGTCGGCATACCCATCGGTGAAAAAATAAAAAGTATCACCGCTCTTGTAATTTATTTCATGCTGCTCAAAACAATGGTCGTAAGCCGTAAAACCGGCAATTGAATTTTTAGTGGCCTTTACTTCAATAATTTCTTTTTGTTGGTGCGGGATTATCCACAATGGGCGGTTGGCGCCGGAGTAGACTAATTTGTTATTGTCGGGGTCAAAGGTACACAGGGCTATGTCCATGCCGTCGCGGGTAGACGAATCGTGTTCCGATTGACGCAGGGCGGTTTTCACCCCGTTGTTCAGCACACGCAAAATGTCTGAAGGCTCCGTTGTTTTTTTAACCGCGCTGTGTAATTTTTCAGAGCCTATCATACTCATAAAGGCGCCGGGGACTCCGTGGCCGGTACAGTCTACCGCAGCCAGCACAACCGGGTTGGTACCGGTGCTGTTTTCCTTCGCGGGCAATTCGGGCTGGTCGAAAAAATAAAAATCACCACTTACAATGTCTTTTGATTTGTATAAAATAAAACTTTGCTGAAACATTTTTTTAATGGCTTCTGCCGGGGGCAGCATGGCCTGTTGTATGCGCTGGGCATAAGTAATACTCTGGCTGGTTTCAATATTTTTTTCTTCAATCACCCGGCTCTTTTCTTCAATTTCATTTTTTTGCCGCGATATTTCTTCGGCCTGTTTCGACAGGGTGATGTTGGCTTTTTTCTTTAAACTATAATTGCGGTACAGGAAAAAAGAAAACACCAGGATCGCTACCAGGCCAAGCAGGGTATAAGTAAGTTCTCTTTTGCTTTTATCAAGTTCCTGGTTGAATTCTTTTTCACTGAGTAATTTTTCGCGGTTCAGTATATCGTATTCTTTCGCTTTTAATGCAGCATCCATTTTTTGCTGATCGAGTTGGGAATTCACTTTTACTAATTTTTTATCCTTTGAAAGCAATTCCATTTCCTGCAATTGCTTCGACATGTTCAGGCGTTCTATTTCCCTGGCTTTGCGTTCGGCTTCTAATTGTTGCTGCACCAGGGCCGCTTCCTGGTGTTTAAATTTCAGTTCCTTAATTTGTTTTTCCTTTTCAAGCAGCACTAAGCTTTGTTGTTGTTTATCGGTTTCAAGTTTCTGGGCCATTATTTCCATTTCCTTCCGGTTCAGCTCTGCATCCTGTAATTCCTTTGATTTCCGCAGCAATTCAATTTCTTTTATTTTATTATCGGCCTCCATTCGCAGTTTTTCTATCTCTAATTTTTTATTGTCTTCTGCAGCGGCGGCCAATAATATTTTTGTGGTTTCACTAATGTCGTTCAGTTGTTTTTTAAACAAATTCGCGTAAGCCCCATCGGCTATAAATACTTTTTTCTTGGGGTTAAAATAAATCCGGTCCGAAGGTTTGTTGAGTAAAAAACCAACCAATTCGTTGGTGGCCATAGCGGCGGAGTTTTCATACATGTTCACTTTCCAGCCTGTTAGTTCATATACAGCGCTGTCGTTTAAGCTAACAACAGTTGTATTTATTAACAAGGATTGTGTGCTATACGCAGGCCGTGAAAAGCGGAGGATGTATTCGTTGTTTAGCTCCAACAAAGTAGTAAAGGTGCCCGATTCGGGTAATTCAATTTGTTCTACCACCAGATCGTTCCACAATACACTGAGACGAACACCATCGAAGGCTTTGCCATTTTTTAAAACGGTTCCGCTAAAAGCGAGGTAGGAATTTTTAGGAATGTTAGCGGGCCAGGCTGTTTTTTTAAATTGGTTCCCTTTGGCATCGTATATAAAATACTCTCCAATCCGTTTGTTGTGTTTAAGTGTACACTCTTCTTTCAGCTTGCCTTCTTCGGTATAAAATTTTGCCTTGCCCTCGGTGTAATCTTTGTTGTAGGTAATTTCGCTTCCCAGTTTATTGGTTTGAAAGTGATAGGTTTTCCACAGCCCTTGTTTTTTTCCGTTCAGGTAAATGCCCTCTTCGGCAATCTGGTTGTGTTTAAGCACCTGGTTTTTAATGCCTTTTTTATCTTTACCAAACAGCACCCATCTTCCCTGTTTCACATTGTTGAGATCCACACGGTTAATGGTATCGCCGAGGTAAGTTTCAAAACTTTTATAATTTCCGCTTTGGGACCGTGCGTTGAAGCACAGGAGGCAGAAGCCGCAGAGGGTAAAAAGTATGTGTCGCGAAAGGTAAAACATCAGCCAATAGCAAATTTAAGCTATTTTGCGGGTTTACAAAAACAGGGCCGAATTGGGAAGTACGAAGTACGATTGACGAATTACGAATCTTGTTACCTGCTACCTGATACCTTCTACCCGCCTCAAGGCACCTGAACCCCACTAAGAACTTTGAACTAATTTGCGCTAAAAAAGTACAAAGCCCTGCTTATTTTATATAAGTCACCTTCTTGTTTGTGGCCTATCTTTGCAATTCCCCCCTTACTCTAAAAACTAAATCATTATGAAAATCACACTTACCAAAACATTTTTGTTATTAACGCTATTGCTGGGTTCCTTCAATATGCATTCCCAGATCGACTGCTCATCGTTTTGTATTACCGGTATTCAGCAGGGTATGTCGGCGGGTTATATGGATGTAACCATTCATGTTGCCGGCAACGACACTGATTTTGTGGGATACCCTTATATCAGCTATGTCACCGATAACAATGGGCAAATGACAGCCTTTGGAGGTATGTTTGCCTTTCTGGCGATGGGGAACAACAGCCAAAACTACAGCGTGCAATTCAACCCGGGATTTACCTTTGATCCTAATTTTACAGGCACCATGTATTTTTCGTATTATAACACCGGAACTTCCACCACAGAGGTTTGTACACTCGCATACCCCTGTATAACGGACGGAATCAGAGAAATTGAGGAAACAGCAATTACAGTTTGCCCCAATCCTACACAGGGTAAAATAGAGCTTGCAGCAAGCGGACCATTCGCAGGAAAAACAATCGCCTTAAAACTATACAACCTGCTTGGCGAGATTATTTATTCAAGGCAAACGGAGGAACTGTCGGCTAAAGCCCTGCAACTGGATTTAACCGGAAAAGCCAGCGGAATTTATTTTCTTGAAATCAATGTGAATGGAAAACGCCGGCTGGAAAGGATAGAGCTACAGCAGTAAAAAAGTACGAGTTACAAGTTACGAAGTATGATTGACGATTACGAATTGATCTACGAAATACGAATTTTGTAAGAATATACGAATGCAATTTTATACAGCAACAGCACACCCGGATTTGTATATTCGTATTGATTCGTAATTCGTAGACAAATCTCACATCTCAATACTAATATCTCACATCTATTCCTTATTCAACACCCGTCTTATTTTATTCGCTTCCTGTATAAACTCCGTTATTTTTTCGAAGTCTTTATTTTGCAAATGTGTTTTAAACTGTTGCAGTTTATTGATGTAGATGTCTAATATGGGTAAAACGTTGCCTGCATTTTGTTCGAAAATAGGGGTCCACATTTCGGCAGAACTTTTGGCAAGGCGTGCAGTGGAAGCAAAACCACCAGCAGCCAGATCGAAAATAGTAGAAGTACTTTTTTCTTTATCAAGAACAGCAACTGCTAAAGCATAAGAAATAACATGCGAGAGGTGAGAGACATAACCCACGTGTTCGTCGTGCGCCGCACCGTCCATATACAGGATGCGTGAATTAAAAACGGAGTACATTTTTTTTACCCGCTCCACAGCCCAGTCCAATGAATTTTCCTGGTCGCAGATGATGGCTACTTTGTTGTTGAAGAGGTTATGGATGGCAGCTTTAGGTCCGCTGTTTTCGGTACCCGACATGGGATGCGCAGCTACAAAGTACTTGCGCATGGGATGTGCCTGAACCGAATTGAGAATAACCTGTTTGGTGGAACCCACATCGGTAACGGCTGTTTCTTTTTGAATACAATCAAGTACCTGCGGAAGCAATTGAAGGGTGGCGTTTACAGGTACCGCGATAATAACTAAATCGGCCTGTTCAACAGCATTTTTTAAATCACTTATTTCATCCACAATCCCTAAGGCTAATGCATCTTCTGCGTTACTTGCCGAACGGTCGACACCAATAATTTTTTTGGCAAAACCTTTTTCTTTCAGGTCAAGCGCCATTGAGCCTCCAATTAATCCCAAACCAATTACCGAAACTACCATAACCAAACAATTATTTTAGCTGCGAAGTTATTAAAAAAAGCAGAGCCGGGTATTCGCGGGGTTTAATGATAAATTGCCCAATAGTATGCTGCATCACATTCAATTTTAAATTATTACTTTTAAAATTAATTCACTTGCAGGTATTCAACCGTGGTACTTCCACGTAAAAAAGCCGCAACAAATTTTTTAATGGGACAAGATCAAAATGAACCGGGATTAAAAAAAGCATTGACCCCTGTTATGTTGTGGGGACTGGGTGTGGGCTACGTTATTTCGGGGATGTATTGCGGATGGAACCTTGGCTTAAAAGAAGGCGGAACCCTGGGTTTTGCCATTGCAACCTGTTTCATTATTGTATTGTACATTACTTTCAGTTTTTCGTATTCCGAATTGGCCTGTTGCATTCCCAAAGCCGGAGGCGTTTTTGATTACGCTTCACGGGCCCTTGGAAAAGATGTGGGCTTTATTGCCGGCATGGCGCAAAACATAGAATTTATTTTTGCCCCGCCTGCAATAGCTTTTGCCATAGGTGCTTATTTTAATCTTTTTATACCACAAATAGACGTACTCTGGATTTCAATTGTTGCTTACCTTATTTTTACTGCATTAAACATATACGGCGTAAAAGCTGCTGCTGCATTTGAACTCATCATCACCATTGTTGCCGTTGTTGAATTGTTGTTGTTTGCAGGGGTCACACTTCCACATTTTCAGATCCAGCATTTAACGCACAATTCCTTTCCAAACGGATGGGCGGGAGTTTTTGCCGCCATACCTTTTGCTATCTGGTTCTTTCTGGGAATAGAAGGAATTGCCAATGTGGCGGAAGAAACGCTGAACCCTGAGAAAAATATTTTAAAAGGTTTTGGTTCGGCCATTGTAACCTTAGTGCTGCTGTGTATACTTACATTTATAACGTCTGTGGGTGTTGGGGGTTGGGAAACGATTGTGTTCAATTCAAAAGGCGAAGTGTCCGATTCTCCCCTGCCTTTAGCTATGGGCAGGGTTACCGGCGATTCGGGCCTTCTTTTTCACCTGTTGATTACCATTGGCCTGTTTGGCCTGGTGGCTTCTTTTCATGGTTTGATACTGGCCGCAGGGCGCTCAACATACGAGTTTGGAAGAGTGGGTTATGCCCCCGGTTTTATCGGAAAGGTGCATACGCGGTTTAAAACACCTGCCAATGCTTTATTAATAAATACATTCATTGGTATACTTATTTTATTCAGTGGAAAGACCGGTGAAATTATCACCATTGCTGTATTTGGCGCATTAACACTTTATGTATTGTCAATGGTTTCGTTAATGGTGCTTCGTAAAAAAGAACCCAACCTGGAACGCCCGTTTAAAGTACCCTTCTACCCGCTCTTCCCCGTTTTGGCATTGATTATAGCAGTGGTATCCCTGGTAACCATGACCTTTTACTATTTTCACCTGGCTTTAATTTATTTTGGCCTGCACCTTATTTCATTTGTGGGCTTTAAACTATTTTACAGAAAATAATTATTTTTTTAAGTATCTTCAATATGTTTTTTTAAACGGTATCATCAACTAACTTATTTCTCGCTACGCGTTTAATTTTATATATAAAGTCGGGGATTTAATCGCAACCGTAATCATGCTTTTGGCTTTTAACTTTTAACTTTAAATTTTTAACTTAACATTCATCCTATGACTGAAAAAGAAATCCTTGATTATGTTAAAAACCATCCTTCGGGAAAAGTAAAAATAGCCCTTACCGATATGGATGGCGTTTTAAGAGGAAAATACATGAGTGCGGATAAATTTTTATCTGTTGCTCACAGCAGTGTAGGTTTTTGCGATGTGGTTTTTGGCTGGGATTCAAGTGACCTTGCTTACGACAATGTTGCGTTTACCGGCTGGCACAGTGGGTATCCGGATATGCCGGCACGCATTGATTTAAAAACCTTCCGAAAAATACCCTGGGAGAATGATGTGCCCTTTTTTCTTTGCGAATTAATTGGTGAGCCTTCATACATCTGCCCCAGAAACCTGTTGAAAGGGGTGTTGGGAAAAGCAGAGGCGCTTGGCTATTCCCCTTATTTCAGCCAGGAATTTGAATGGTTTAATTTTCAGGAAACACCTCAAAGCCTGCATGCTAAAAAGTTTAAAGACCTTACTCATTTAAGTCCCGGCATGTTTGGTTATTCCATATTAAGAACCACGCTTGGCAATGATTTTTTTACCGCTTTGTTCGATCAGTTGCAAAAATTCGATATTCCCATCGAAGGCCTGCACACCGAAACAGGTCCCGGTGTTTATGAAGCCGCTATTACTTATTCGGATGTGCTGACCGCTGCCGATCGGGCCGTATTGTTTAAAACAGGGGTAAAAGAGATTTCTTACAAGCAGGGCATCATGGCTACGTTTATGGCCAAGTGGAACGAAAGTCTGCCAGGCTGCAGCGGGCATGTACACCAGAGTTTATGGGACAAAAAAAGCAAAAACAACTTATTTTATGCCGAAAAAGACAAAAACAAAATGAGTGATTTGCTGAAGAGTTATATAGCCGGTCAGTTGTATTGCCTGCCTTTTATTTTACCCCTGTATGCCCCAACAGTCAATTCATATAAGCGTTTGGTAGAAGGAGCATGGGCCCCTACCACACCAACCTGGGCGGTTGACAACAGAACGGTTGCCCTGCGGGCCTTGCCACTGGGAAGTAAATCGGCCAGGGTAGAAACGCGCGTGGTTGGTTCCGATTCAAATCCTTACTTAGCGATGTCTGCCTGCCTCGCCAGTGGTTTGTTTGGAATAAAAAATAAATTAAAATTGCAGGCGCCCACAGTGGGTAGTGGTTACCGCGATACTTCACACGGTGTGTTCCCGGCTAACCTCTGGACAGCCACCCAGGCCATGAAACAATCGCATATAGCGAAAGAACTGTTTGGTGAAAAATTTACAGAACACTTTATAAAAACACGTGAGTGGGAATGGCGACAGTTTAGCAAAGTGGTTACGGATTGGGAGCTGAAACGTTATTTTGAAATTATATAAGCGAGTCGTTTTTTCTCGGATGATTTAACAATATTTAATAACAACAAAATAAGTATGGATTTTAACAGAGTAGTACAATTCAATTTTCCAGCCACCATTCGTTTTGGTGCCAATGCCGTAAAAGAATTACCGGCATACCTCAAACAAAATAACCTCAAACACCCCCTGCTGTCAACGGACCCTGTTATTGCCGGGCTTCCCTTTTTTAAAGCAATTGTTGATGATTTAAAACAAAACGGGCTGTCTGTTGAAGTGTTTTCTGAAGTACATAAAAACCCCGTAAAAAGTGATGTATACAAAGGCACAGACCTGTATGATGCAACGAAACGCGATTGTATTGTTGGTATAGGAGGAGGCGCCGCACTTGATGTGGCAAGGGCCATTGTATTGCGTGTTCATCACCGCGAAGACCTGTTTAAATACGATGACCTTGTTGGTGGAGATGTTTATGTTACCAACGATGTTCCGCATTTTGTTACCATCCCCACTACAGCCGGAACAGGTAGTGAGGTGGGCAGAAGCGCTATTATTGCAGATGATATAAGCCATCAGAAAAAAATACTTTTTTCGCCCAAATTATTGGCTAAAATTGTGTTTGCCGATCCTTTGTTAACAATGGATCTGCCTCCTGCTATTACTGCCGCAACCGGTATGGATGCCCTTACACACAACATGGAAGCTTTTTTAGCGAAAAATTATCATCCTATTTGTGATGGCATTGCCCTGGAAGGAATACGTTTAATTTCGGCTTCATTGGAAAAGGCTGTTAAAACACCCGACCTGGCCTCGCGTGCCGAAATGCTGCTGGCTTCGATGATGGGGGCCATTGCTTTTCAGAAAGGTTTGGGAGTCGTTCATTCACTGGCCCATCCATTGTCTTCCCTGCTCGACACACATCATGGCCTGGCCAACGCGGTGAATATACCTTACGGTATGCGTTTTAACATTGCAGGCTTTGAAGATAAGTTTGCGCGGATAGCACGTACACTTGAACTGAAAGAAAATACAGGAGAAGCGGTTGTTCAATACCTCTTTGATTTAAATACCCGGGTGGGCATTCCGCATAAGTTGCGCGACATACAGGTAAAAGAAGAACACCTGGATACTTTGGCTGATCTTGCTTTCGCAGACTTCGCGCATCCCAATAATCCAAAACCGGTTAGCCGGGCCGATTTCAGAAAGTTATACGCCGAGGCGCTTTAATTAATTTAAATCATTTTACTAAAAACATATAAGGCACATACGATTTTATTTTAGTATTTAACTTATGTGAACTTATATGCCTTATGTGGTTAAAAAAATACATTCAACCATATAAGGCATATAAGTTCATATAAGATAAATGCAATCAGCCTCTTAAATGATAGGCTTTAGGAGTGCTAAAGGCCCTGAGCCCAATATAAGAAAGGGTAGTACCAAAGCCCGAGTGATTCCTTCCGCTCCAGGGCAAAGGGGCGCTTACGCGGTCGCAACAATTCCAATAAGCTGTGCCGGCATTTATCTGCGCTAATATTTTTTCCGCTCTTTCCTTCGAAGCTGAATATACGGCTGCTGTAAGGCCATACTCTGTATCCTGCATTAGTTTGATGGCTTCGGCATCGTCTTTTACTTTCATAATTCCAATAATGGGTCCGAAGCTTTCATCGCGCATCACGCTCATATCCTGTGTTACATTTATCAAAACAGTCGGCTCAAAGAAATAACCCTTTCCTTTTACGCGTTTTCCACCCGCTGCTATTTTAGCACCTTTGCTAACTGCATCGTTTACCTGGCTTTCTATAACATCCAACTGGGGCCTGCGGGTAAGCGGACCAATGTACACCCCTTCTTCATCCGGCAAACCCAGTTTAAAGCCCTTTACTTCTTTTATAAATTCCTCTATGTATTGGTCGTATACTTTTTCATGCACGTAAATGCGTTCCACTGCACAACAACTTTGGCCGGTATTGTAAAAGGCCCCATCGGCGGTGCCTGCTGCTACATTTTTAATGTCTGCTACATCGTCTGCAACATACAGTGGATCTTTACCCCCTAACTCCAGCTGACAGGGAACCATTTTGGAAGCTACTTTTTCGTAGATGTATTGCCCTGTTTTATAAGAGCCGGTAAAAAAATAACCGTTAAAGGGGAGTTTCAACAAAGCTTCTCCCACTTCGCGGGCACCAATTGCAAGCTGAAAAGCATCATCAGGCACACCGGCCTGTTTGAGAAGTTTTTCAATTTCTAAGCCGGTGAGTGATGAAAATTCGGAAGGTTTGTACAGCACGGTATTGCCCGCCAGCAAAGCAGGAATAAATACATTTACACCCACCAGGTAGGGGTAATTCCAGGCCGAAATATTACAAACAACACCCAATGGTTCGTATACAATTTTTTCGGTTAAACCTTCCTGAACGGTAACCTCCTCTGCGCTTAAATATTTTTCGGCGTTTTGCAGCATCCAGTTCGTTCGGTTACAGGCCCCGTTTATTTCGTTGCGCGATTGTTGCAAAGATTTACCCACTTCGGAGCTGAGCACAGTTGCGCAAGGTTCTATATTTTTTTTGAGTAATTCCGAAAACGATTGCAGAATACCTGTGCGTGCTTTAAGGCTAAGTCCGCTCCATCTGGGCTGGCCCTCTTTTAACCGTTTGAATTTATTTTCGATACCGGTTAAAGAGTCTTCTTTTAAATCGGTAATGATTTCCTCTGTAGCTGGATTAATAACATTCATATTTTTCGGAGTTTAAAATTAGGGAGAACGATTTTACTTGAATAGTTTAATGCAGGTCCTTATTGTTTTTTACAGCTTCAATAAATTGTTTTAGGATATTGTTTGCAAAAGGATGGTCTGGTTGCAGTTGAGCTAACCTCTCGGGGTGCCATTGCACGCAAAGCAAAAAAGGTTTCTGTGTTTTGTTTTTCCATTCTGTTCCCTCGGCAATTCCATCAGGTGAATACGCATTCACTTTTAATTCCTGCGCAACAATTCCCAATGCCTGGTGATGAGCGCTGTTGATGTGCCCTGTTTCACTGCCTGTAATTTCATACAACAGACTATCTTTAATTACAGTGATGGCATGTTCCCCGTCCGTTTGTCCATGCCTGCGGTGATCGTTTTTTCCGCTGGCTTCAATGTCCTGGATCAAAGTACCGCCCAGGGCAATATTCACCAATTGCATACCCCGGCAGATGGCCAGAACAGGAAGGCACTTGTCCCGTGCATACCTGAAAACAGCCAATTCAAACTCATCGCGTTGTTCGTTAAATTTTTCTGGGGCATAAGGGTAAGTGAGGCATTGCTTGTTGTAAAATTTAGGATGTATATCAATTCCCCCGCTCAACACAATCCCATCACATTTTTCGGCTCCGCGGCTGTTTTCTGCTTTCAACTGTATTACTTCAATGTGCGAACCCGCAGCTGTTATCCAGGAGGGATAATTGCTATAACGGGCTTCTGTGTCGGTTATACCTATGGTTAATTGCATGAATAAAAAGGGGTGAGACCTATCCCATTTGTGCGGGTTCTCATACAAATATAATTGAATTATTAAAGAAGTGGGAATAAATTGTAAAGCGTAATAAGCTTAAACAGGTGCTTAAATAAAATAGCAGTGTGGTGGTTCTTATTCCAGTTTAGATAATTGCTCACAATAGTCTTCCCACTTTTTTAGCTCAATGTCCAGGCTGGATTTTAATTTATTGTAGTTGTCAAAAATAGATTTGTCTTTTAGCGCTTCGTTGTAAAAATCAGGATTGGCCAGCTTTGCGTCCAGTGCTTTCACTTCCTGTTCTAAGCGTTCAATTTCTTTTTCTGATTTTAAGACCTGATTTTTTAACTGTTTTATTTCCTGCGCCTGCTCATCTTTTTTAGGTTCGGCTTTCGGCTTCTCCACTTTCACTTCTTCCTTCGCTTTTACAAAAGGGTTTTTTGCATTCATCTCGTTTAAGCGGTTCATCTTCACTTTTTGCATAAACTCATTGATGTCGCAAAGGTGTTCCTTTACTTCACCATTCCTGAACTCATACATCTTATTGATAAGGCCGTTTAAAAAATCACGGTCGTGCGATACAATAATTGCAGTGCCTTCGTAATTCAACAAGGCGCGTTTCAATACTTCTTTGCTTCGGATATCTAAGTGATTGGTCGGTTCATCGAGTATCAGTAAATTGTAAGGCTGTAATAATAATTTACACAGGGCTAATCTCCCACGTTCACCACCACTCAACACCTTTACTTTTTTTTCTATATCGTCGCCACTAAATAAAAAAGAGCCTAATAAGCCGCGCACCTGTTTGCGGACATCACCTACGGCCAGTTCGTCAATGGTTTCAAAAACAGTTTTATTCGGGTCTAATTTTTCGGCCTGGTCCTGTGCAAAATAACCCATCATCACACTGTGCCCCAATACTACACTGCCTTCATAATCAACCTGTCCGGCAATCATTTTCATCATGGTACTTTTACCTTCCCCGTTGCGGCCAACAAAGGCTATTCTTTCGCCTTTGGTCAGGATAAAATTCGCGTCCTTAAAAATTCTTTTTGTACCGTATACTTTTCCGGCATGTTCGCTGGTGAGTACAATTTTACCCGAGTGGGCAGGAGGGGGGAAACGGAAATTCATCGTTACCGTATCGTTGTCGTCCACCTCCACAAGTTCCATGCGGTCTAATTTTTTAATGAGCGATTGGGCAAAAGCCGCTTTACTGGCTTTGGCGCGGTATTTATCAATCAGCGCTTCGGTCTGGTCAATTATTTTTTGCTGGTTTTTTGCAGCGTTTTCCTGTTGCTCGCGGCGTTCCTGACGCAACACCAGGTAACGCGAATAATTGGTTTTGTAATCGTATATTTTCTGGTTGGAAATTTCGATAGTACGGTTGGTCACGTTGTCCAAAAACAACTTATCGTGGCTGATCAGGATCACCGATCCACTGTAGGTTTCCATAAATTCTTCCAGCCACTGAATCGACTCTATGTCTAAGTGATTGGTGGGTTCATCCAGTAAAAGTATATCGGGTTTTTGCAACAATATTTTCGCCAGTTCAATCCGCATACGCCATCCACCGCTGAATTCGGAGGTAGGGCGGTTAAAATCGCTGCGTTCAAAACCAAGTCCTTTTAATATTTTTTCTATTTCCTCTTCCCGGTTACCGGCCCCAATAACGTCTAAACGGGCGTTGATGTCGGTAAGCTCGGTAATGAGGTTCATGTAGGCATCGCTTTCATAGTCTGTACGGGTTTCCAGCTCGTGGTTGATTTCATTCAGCCGCACTTCCAGCTTGTTTATTTCTTCGTAAGCTGTAGCTGTTTCTTCCACCACGGTTCGTCCGTGCTGATGGATCATATCCTGTGGCAGGTAGCCTATTTTAAACCCGTTGGGTTTTGATATTTCGCCTTTGGTAGGGCTTTGTTCGCCTGCCAGTAATTTAAGCATCGTCGATTTTCCGGCACCGTTTTTCCCTGCCAAACCAATTCTGTCTTTTGGGTTCACCAAAAAGCTCACATTATCAAACAAATCATACCCTCCGAAGGAAACTGTAACCGAATTAACTGAGATCATTGCAAATTTTTTATAAAAACCTTGCAAAAGTACCAAAAATTCAGCTATTTTCAGTAGAAAATTATAAATCCGCCCCCAAGCTTAAATTTATACAAAGCAGAATCAGCGCATTGTATTCCTGACAAACCTGTTAACAAGCACGATATGTGTGGGTTTCGCATTTATTAACCGGATTTCCCTCAATCCGTCCATCTAAATCGTTAAAGGAATTATGCAGGATTGTTTAGTCGTATAATTTAGTAGGATTGTCGTTCTGTTTTAATTAAATTAGTTCCGCTTACCTATATTTGTGGTCTTATATATACTCATTAAATGAAACAAATTTTTATCCTGCTGCTGGTTTTATGTGGACTGAATACCAGTGCACAGGAAACGAAAACAAAATTATATGTTATTCAGCTGGACAATCAGCCGGTAAGTACATTGGAGTATTTAGTAACAAATTCAGGAAAAATAGAAGCGATTACCAAACTCAGGTACGATACAAAACTAAACACCTTGTATGTTATTTGTCTGGCGGATAAAATACCAACTATTGAAGACCTTTTATTGTTATTGTCGAAAGGGGTACCCGGGAACCGGCCTTCGCTTGTAATAAGCGACGGAAGCAGTAGTCAGACAGAACAAAAAATAGCAGAGAACGGAGATTTAAGAAAATTCAAATAAATGATGAAGCCCTGGTTTTATATAAGTCTGTTTTTTATTGTAGCCCCTGTTTTAAACAGTCTGGCTACCAATTACAACATGGCTACAGCCTCGTATACAGTTACCTGCGGCTCCACACATAATTTTTATGATAGCGGCGGAAGCGGTTCCAACTATGCTTTTCCCGAAGATAAAACCCTCACCTTTACCGCCGGCACAGCGGGCAATACAATTCAGGTTGTATTCAGCAGTTTTGCCACAGAAAGTGGTTGGGATTATTTATATGTATACGATGGCCCGAACACTTCCAGTACACTGTTGGGTACCTATTCCGGAAGCTCTAATCCCGGAACCATTACATCAAGCGGTACCACTTTAACCTTCCGCTTTTATTCTGACCCGGATTGTTGTGTAGATGCAGGCTGGGCGGCTACAGTGGCCTGTTGTGGCTGCTCCGGAACACCAACGGCGGGAACTGTGTCCACGTCCTCTTCTACTATTTATTGCGGCCCCGGTTCTGTCAATTTATCCTTAAGCGGCAATACATCGGGCTGTGGCATCACTTACCAGTGGCAGTCCTCAACCGACAACTCGAGTTTTTCAAATATTTCCGGGGCCACTTCCAGTACTTATGCTACAGCGTCTACGGCTGTTACCAAATATTACCGCTGCAATGTAGCCTGTGGTGCAAGCTCGGCCAATACGGCCTCACAAACCATCACGGTCAGTCACTGGACAAATGGAGAGACCATTTGTGCGAGTGCGCCAACACTTTATTCGGGGAATTTTTGCGGGAACAGCTACGGGGCGCCTACCTCCGATCCGGGATCGAATACCTGGCCGGACGGGGTGTACGAATTTACCTGTGTTGGTGTAAACAACCCTATTTTTTATAAACTCCGCACCAATGGGAGCGGTGGAACGGTTACGATGAGTGTGACCAACCAATCGTGCAGGGTGGGCAACGGACTGCAGTTTGTATTAATTAACCCTTCATCGAGCTGTGTCACCAGTTCCTGGGGTACCGATTTGTTCTGCTCATACTCCAACACCCTCTCCAACTTCTCTTACAATTTTACCGGCCTTGCTGCCAACCGTACTTACTGGTTAATTTTCGACGGTTATTCAGGGGATGAATGCACCTGGTTGTTTTCCTTATCGGGCGCTATTGCCCTGCCTATCGAACTCGTTTCGTTTGAGGGTGTAAGCAAAGGGGAGTACAATTTATTGACCTGGCAAACGGGTCAGCAGGATAATTTTAACCATTTTGAATTGGAGAGTTCAATGGACGGTACAACTTTTAATACCATTTATATTTCACCGGTCTATCACTTGCCGGACCCCGGTAGCGGCTTTAATTACAGCGATCCCGCATTTTATTCGCCTTTTACCTATTACCGCCTGAAAATGGTGGACAACGACGGAACCTATACACATTCAAACATACTATTGTTAGACAATGGCATTGGAAAGAGTTTACAAATCAACGACCTCTTTCCCAATCCTGCCGAAACATTAGTGAATATGAACCTCAGCATTCCTTACGACGGCAAATTAAAAACGGAGTTGCTTGATTTGTCTGGCAGGGTCTTGTTTACCGAGCAATTTTCCGGAAAATCCGGCGAACACATATACACCATCCCCCTGCACGATATAATTAAAGGAAGTTATATCCTTAAAATTTATTTTGACCAGGAAGCTGTGCAGGTGAAGAAGTTTATTAAGCATTGAGATATTAGTATTGAGACGTGAGTATTGAGATATTAGATAATGGGCCATCTCAAATCAAGGTTCTCCAATCAGCTAATTGGCTAACCATCACATCAGCTAATTATCATACACCTATCTCGTTTATTTACCTGTCTCTCTCATCAGCTAATCAGCATATCATCACATCAGCTAATCATTCCTACCTGTCTCGTTTTCACTTACCTATCTCTCATCATCAAATCTTCAAATCAGCTAATTATCAAATCATCTCTCCCCCATCAGCTAATTGGCTACTCATCACATCAGCTAATCATCTCCTGGCACAGCTCTACCAACACCCCATTGGTACTCTTCGGATGTAAAAAACAAATCAGTTTGTTATCGGCCCCTTTTTTGGGTTCCTTGTTAATCAGTTCAAAACCTTCGGCCTGTAAGCGTTTCATTTCGGCCTGTATGTCTTCCACTTCATAAGCAATGTGGTGTACACCCTCTCCTTTTTTTTCGATAAACTTCGCAATGGCACTATCCGGATCGCTGGCTTCCAATAATTCAATTTTACTTTCGCCCAGCATAAAAAACGAAGTGGAAACGTGCTCACTTTCCACATTTTCAACTTTGTAAAAGGCTTTGCCAAAAAGTTTCGAAAATAGCTCGTTGGATTTTTTTAAATCTTTTACTGCAATACCAATGTGTTCAATTTTTTTAAGCATAAACCCTGATTTTATTCAAAAATACCTAAAATGTTAAAGGGAACGACAATTCGATAAAATTCCTATCTTTGTGCCTCATTAAAATCTTATTTATTGCGAATAAATTCCGATTAATTA